>NZ_CP015217.1:2160000-2460000 GCF_001729245.1 Leptospira tipperaryensis
AAATCTTCGATTCATCAGATTTGGAACGACGGGGCCGTTGTTATCAATCGGATTCGACTTGGCCTGGTAATACTTTTCAGTCTTACTCTTATCAGTCTCTCTAAAACAAACCATCCTACTCAAGTTATCGCGCATATCATCGGCACCGGACTGATGGCGAGTTATTGTCTTTTGGAATTTATTCTCCATAGAACCGGTAAAGTGGGAGTTCGTTTTCAAAAAACGTTAGTTCTCTTGGACGTGAATATTTTAACTCTCACGCTCATCGCCGATTGTTCCATCGAGCCTACGGTTTCTTCGGGCATTCTCTCCAATATGTTGCTCTTCTTTATTTATTTTTATATCATGATTTATTCTTCCTTTTTAGGTCAGAGAAGTTTTGTTCTTTTGATAGGAGTTCTTTCTGCTCTCGGAATTGCCGCCGCCATCTTTGTCGCGTGGAAAGGAGGAATGGGTCTTACCGAAAGTCCGGAACAGGGAAAGATCCCCGGAAATATGATCTTATCGGTCCAAATCGTTAAGATTACTTTTGTTTTTACCGCGAGCGTGATCCTTGCTCAATTGATGAGCCTCTTTGCGAAACTGACGGACGAAGGTTCCAGGCTCTACGAGGATTCTCAAACGATCCTTTCTAAACTCAAAGAAGACAGATATAAATTGGAAAATTCAGCTGAAAGTTTGGAAACGTCCATCCGTAAATTTGCGGACTTCATCAATCGTACCAGTCAAAAAATGGAATCTCAAGCCGCGGCTTTGGAAGAAGTCAACGCGGTTCTGGAAGAACTTTCGGCGTCTTCGTCTAACACCGCGCATTCGATCGAAACACAAAACGTAAGCCTCGTCGAGCTTGCGAACGATTCCGATAAGTTAGGCGAAATTCTAAAGAATAGCGCTTCACTCAGCGAGGCTCTTGCGATCTTCGCTAAGGAGAATAAGGTAGATATGGAGAATGTAATGATCGCCGCCGAGAAAACAAAATCGTATCTGGTGGACATTACGAATTCCTTCAACCGAGTCGACGAAATCAATCGTATCATGAGCGAGATCGCGGATAAGACTAATCTTTTGGCTCTCAACGCTTCCATCGAAGCCGCTCGCGCCGGAACCGCGGGGAGGGGATTTGCGGTAGTAGCAAACGAAGTCAGCAAACTTGCCGAATTTACTTCGGGCAACGCGAAGTCCATTTCCGAAATCGTAAATCAATCCCGCAAATTTATCGAAGAGGCGAGGATTGCTTCTACCGAAACGGGAGATATGACCGAAAACCAAAAGATGAAAATTTTGGACACAGTCGAAAGAATCGAAAGAATGAACGTCTTTTATCTGGAGCAAAAATCGATTATTCAAAAGTTCGTTTCCGAAGTGAATCGAATCAAAACGACCTCGGAAGAAATCCTAAGATCGACTAAAGAACAAATGTTAGGTCAGGGGGAAATGGTTCAGACGATGGGACATCTTGGAACCGAAATCAACGAGATCAACGACGATTCCGGATTGTTGCAGGAAGAGATTATTAAAATCAAAACTCAAGCCTCCGAATTGAGAGTTTTAAGCATTCAAAGTGTAGAGTAAAATAGGGGAGGGTGCGTTATACGCCTCTTCTCCCGTTTTTTTGTCCTCTTTTACTTCTGTTGAATCTTTACGTTTGATTTTAGAGTAGGGTTTAAAACCGTATATTCCGTTTTTATGTTTAATAAGTTCCCTACTTTATCCATCACTCGAAACTCAAAGTTATGTTTTCCCGGTCCTAAAACGAGCCCTTCGGCATAGTTCTGAAATTTATTTCCGTTTTGCTGGAATTGGATCGATCTCATTCCGGAAATAAGGTCTTCACATTGTATTTGTATTTCGGATTGAATAGGCAATAAATTTCCGTAAGCGGCTTGAGGACTCAATTGGCAAATGGGAGGACTTGCGTCTAAAATTCCAAAGATGGTTTCCTCAGTTTTGTTTCCGGCAAAGTCCTTGGCTTGAATCTGAATTCCAAAACTTCCATCTTCTAAACTTTGCGGAATCTGAAATCGGTAGAGATTCTTTTCTTGAGAACTCGGATTTACCGGAATTTTTTTTCCGTTTTGCAAAAAGAAAAATTCAGTTTCGGCAACTCCGGAGACAAGATCGACCACTTCCACTTGCAGACTTTGATCCTTTCGCGTTATAGGAACCGATTCCAAACGAACACCTTTTCCTATTTCAGCACGTATCTCAGGCCTCCTCGTGTCTTGAACGACTTCCATCAAACGGGTCATTTCCTTTACACCCGATGCGGTTTCGGAAAAGAATTCAACATCGTTCTTTCCTTCTTGTAAACCCGAGATCGTTCCTTGATATTCTTTCCATTCCCCCTCGTTGACTCGAAAGAAAACTTTCACTCCGTTTTTACCGGCGCTTGGATTGTCTAAGACCAGTTTTTCGTTCTGAGTGGGAGAAAGAATAATCGCCTTTGTCATCGGCGGAGCTTTTCTCTCCATGCGAACAAAAGGACGTAAGGAATCGATCAAGATAGAATCCGAGGGTTCCCCTTTTGACTGCATTCTTCCGATTCCGACGACCCTCACATAACGTTCGTTAGCTTCCGGAAAGAATTGAACCTTTTTTTCTTTTACGTTTAGGCTTCTAAGAATGATTTTAAAATCGGAACTATCGGAAAATTCCACGTTATACGATTCGGAAGACGGATCCGTTTTCCAAGAGAGCTCGAGTTCCTTTTTCTCCTGAGCAAACGCGCTTTCTATGAATAAAAAAAGAATTCCAATCCAAAGAATTTTGACTACATTCATTTTGTTTGAAATTCCTTATCAATCTGAATCTTGCTCGGAATCGGAAACGGTTCCACGGGAGCCTTTCCTTTTTCAACGTATGTTCCAAAGCCGGCCTTTACGTCCACAGCCTTTCCGGCTCCTTCCACATTGACAACACCTTCGAAACAACCCACATCGGTTCTCTGACCTTCCTCGTTGCCCACATAAAACTTAGTTCCTCTCACTCCAACAACCGCCATCGCCGTATTGATTACGAGCTTTGTAAGAGAAGAATTCTTTTTACTTTTGATCAAAGAGGACCTAACGTCCGCCTGGAGTTGTCCTTTTTCCAAGAAGATTTCAGGAGAACCTTTTTTAGAAACGGAGAAGCTGGATTTCTCATAGATTTTTACTTTTGTTTCATTTTCTAAAAATGCGAGAGAGGCGCCCGACTTATTTCCAGTTTTCAAACTTTCTCCATCTCTGAGAATTTGATTTTTAGAAACCGAATTCCAAATCGAAGCGTTTCCATCCTTACCTTTTTTTGAATATTCAACCGCGCCAAAAAATAATTCCAGAGAAGCCAGGGGTTGCGCTTCGGGTTCCACAATTTTTCTCAAATGAGAAGGAACCTTTAATACCATTCCTTCCTTAATCAGAGATGGGTTTTGAATTTGATTGTATTTTAAGAATTCCTTCCATTTTCCGGGATCATTGAGAACTTCTTTTGCAATCTTTGTAAGAGAATCGTTCCTTTTGACCTTATATTCTTCCAGAGTTTTATCATCGGTCGGATTGGATGTTGCGTTCTGAGAAAGGAGAGAAACGGAAAACAAGAGAAAAAAAAGACAAAGGAAGAATCCGAGATTTCGAGAGGTCATAAGTTCTAATTTCCTAATTTTAAGGTGAAAATTTATTTTGTAAATTTGTTGCTAATTCGATATTTCAGAAAA
Organism: Leptospira tipperaryensis; assembly: GCF_001729245.1. NCBI lineage: Bacteria > Pseudomonadati > Spirochaetota > Leptospiria > Leptospirales > Leptospiraceae > Leptospira > Leptospira tipperaryensis. The sequence goes on from NZ_CP015217.1 coordinate 2,163,695, forward strand.
TAATCTCTTGAAAATTTAGACGAGAGTTTTATTTAATTTCAGTTTAATAAGCGAGGGAATTTCAGTGTTTCAAAGATGGTTACAAACGGCGTTTTTTTTGACTCTTATCTTGTTAGGATTTTTAGTTCCGGGCAAAGTATCTTCCCAAGCGGACGACGCGGCGGCGGCGATTCAAGAAGCTTGCGGGCGTTTGGTGAACGAGGGACTCTATAAAAGCTGTAAGGCGGCACCCGGATTTTCGGCTTCTCAAGGTTACTACAGTCAATCCGCGCAAATTAAATGCGAATGTATCAACAAGAAAGACAACGGTAAAACAATCGTTACTATTACCTTGGGTCAATACTACTAAGATTTAAGAGCTCTCATTTTTGATTTCAGCGAAAGAATGAGAGCCTTTCATAGAATACGGATCTTCTTCTTACTCAAAATCACTCCAGAACTTAAAAATCAAAACGATCCCAACCCAGAACTTCAACGAATAATTTCGAAGATTTGATTTTTCGCTCGTAATGAGACATAATATGTATTATCGGAAGTGATGGATGTATTTTACTTATTAAAACAACCCTAAATGGAAGGTCTTTTCTCTTTATAATTTGGCAAAACCTTCGCAACAACTACCGACTTTCTCCCTTCTACCAAATCTACAAATGTGAAACCCTTCCTCTTCGATTCATTCTTATCTGTTTCCAATAAGAACGGATTTCTTGTCTTCAACGAAACCAGGATGATCTCGAAATTCGAATCCGGATAATGTCGACATACAAAAAAGTCAGAACACCATAAATAGACAATATGGGTTTTATGATTTCGATAAGGATCGATTTTTTTATGAGTCAACTTATAAGGGTTAAACTCCAAGTGGTTTCAAAAAGAAGAACCTCTAATCCGATTCCGGATCCTGAGGTTCTTCTGTAAAAACTGAGAGCCGTTAAAAGTTTCAGTTCTTGCTTAGTTTAATTGGAATGTTCCCACGCCTCCGTCGGCAGTATTTACGATAATCGTGTAGGAACCGGCAACGTTAAATTGGATTTGAGCAGAGCTTGTAATCGTAGCCGAGCCTGAAATGAAAACAAAATCCGTTCCTGCAGCTGCCAGGTTTACACCTTTTACTATCGGACAACCACCCTTATAAACCGCGACTCCGAGAGTCCCTGCGCTTACTTGAAATTTCGCGACACTTCCTGCGGTTGCAACGGGAATTTGGATCGCGCTGTATTGTTTGTCGATTTGGGTAAACGAAAGCATATACGGTGTTCCGTTTGCGATCGCAGTCATAGAAGCGATGGATGTCGGCGTTCCTGCTGGAGAGAAAGAACAAGTATTGTATCCGCCAGCCGCGAGTAACAATGCTATATAAGATGAGTCATCATCCTCTTTCGATTTGCACGCAGAAAGAAGTCCGATCAATACGATACAGACACCTATTTTTTTTGTTAAATTCATTTATATTTCTCCAAAGAATTTTCATTCACTTGGAGTCACGAATTTAAAAGAGTCAAGTTTATCCCGAGCGTTATCTTCTTCTATCTTTGTTAGTTGTTCCTTTTTATATTCCCATACCATGTATACTTTTATAATATTCATTATTTATAATTTATTTTTATATCCACAAAAATAAGTCGATATGAATCGAATTCTGAAAAACAAATATATCACAGCAGACAAAATCTTAAGTTAAAAAGTTTAGGACCGTCCAAGCTTTTATACTGATTTAAGAGAGTTTCATTCCGAATGGAAGGAACGCTACATTTCTCCACGGAATTTTAAATCGTTTCACAGTCTAAGCCCGATCTATTTTGATTCTATTCTAATTCAAACAAAGAGTAGCCGGAAAGATTACCAATGAATCCTGCTTCCGTATTTTATTCTCCTTATAATCGTTTTATAAGGACCTTTTACTCAGGATATAAGTCCTTTCCCTAAATTCTTTATCAATCCGAGAATTTCAAAATTGAAAACCAAACAAATGCTCTCATAGAAATCTTCGATCGGACGATACGTCGTCGGGAAGAAATGTTTGGAAGTAACACCGAACGATTTACAAAAATGGAGAGAAACAAATGCGAAAGAAATCAATCCAATCTCAACCGCCGATCCAGAATCGATTTTTAACTCGATTCTGGATCGCTCTTTTACTTCTAATCCTCGTCGCATGCGACACAAATCGATCGGAACCGGAATTCTTATCAACTGCCCTCGGTCTTTCGTTTGATAATTCGGCGCAGACGACATCCGCAAGTTTAAGTAAACCTCTCACAACAACTTCTTCCAACTTTCTTTTGAATTCGGGTAATACTTTGAACCTACCCTTGAGCGCAGACGGACGTTATATCGTGGACAACAATCAAAATCGATTTAAACTCAAATCGGTAAATTGGTATGGAGCCAGCGATACAAAATACGTGGTCGCCGGTTTAGATAAACAACCGATCGAACATATCGTCTCTTTGATTCAAGAATGGGGTTTTAATTCGGTTCGCCTCCCCTTTTCCAATTTGATGATTCATTCCACTACTCCGGTATCAAACGATGCGGTAGCGGCTAATCCACAGTTCTACGGAAAAACTCCATTAGAGATTTATGATGCAACGGTAAACGCGCTTTCTTCCGCTGGAATTCTTGTGATTCTTAACAACCATACTACTTTTTCCGAATGGTGTTGCGGTTACGACTACAACGGTCTCTGGTATCACACCGGTTCTACCTTTGCATACAACCAAACGACCGAAATGTGGCAAGCCGACTGGTTAACGATGGTTCGGCGTTACAAAACAAACCCTTTGGTGGCCGGCGCCGATTTAAGAAACGAGGTTCGAACGATGAGAAAAGGAGATACTCATATTCCGGATAGTCCGAATTGGGGATCAAACGACGTCAACGACTGGCATAAAGCTTCTCAGGATTTGGGCGCTCTGATTACAAAGGAGAATTCCAATCTTCTCGTCATTGTCGAGGGAATCAACTGGTGGGGACTCATTCCGATTCTCGGTTCCGGAGAAAGGCCACACTTAAAACCGATAAAAGATCTTCCGATCCATCTCCCCCTTTCCAATAAATTGGTGTATGCGGCGCATAACTACGCTTATATCGGACCGAATCACAACGGAGACGATTCCACTTCGAACGGAAATATCAAATACAAAGAAATGGATGAGAACACGTTTTTAAATACGATTCAAAACGAATGGGGATACGTCGCGACTCCTGAAATGTATTATTCTGCGCCCGTGTGGGTTAGCGAATTCGGAGTTTCTCCTTCGAATAGCAGCGCTCAGGATAAAGAATGGTTTCGAAGACTTGTCACTTTTCTAATCGAAAAAGATTTAGACTTCGCCTATTGGCCGTTAAATGGAAATGACGAATGGGGACTTCTTTCCAGCGATTGGTCTCGAACCTTAAAAGACGATTGGAGATTTGAACACCTCAATCGACTTCTTTCAAGCAGCGGAAGAATTGGAAGTGTTCAAGAAAATCATTATTCCAACCTAACGATCGGGAACGGAAATGATAACGCCTCTACCCTTTACATCGACTGGGACAACGGCGCGAACAAAGGAACCTGTCCGGATGGATTTCGAATGAATGGTCTCAGCACAAATCAAAAAGCGCTTTGTACGGATCAAGCGACCGGGAATCTCTGGGCTTCCAACCGGAACTACAACGTCCAAGCGGTTTACGAAACGGGAACTCGTTATCATGGCAACGGAGACTGGGCCGGCGGATTTACAAAATACGAATGCCCTCAAAATTTCTATGTCGCCGGATTTTCAAAACGAAACTGGGGAACCAGTGGAATTCTTTGCTCGGAAAGCAAGATTGTTCTGAGTAATTCTTGTAGAACCGTTTGGTTTGATCGGGGTGACAATCGTTCCTCCAATAAAGGCGGAGACTGGGCTTACGGATCTTATAAAGGGCAATGCGGAGATTCTGAATACGTGGGAGGAATCGCTCAGAGAAACGGAGGAGCAAGCGCCCTACTCTGTTGCCAAATTAGAAATCCTTAATTTACTTTTCCTTCTGTGTTTCGACTCTATAAAACGGATTTGAATAGAGAAAGCCGGAAGGAAACGTCGCTTTAACGATCACGTATTCGTCTTCGGATTTGAATGAATATTCGGCTTGGGTCTTTTGAAATTCTTCTTTTAAAATTCGACCGTTTTTCCCGATAAATTCTAATTTTAAGAATCTTTCGGGAAATTCCGCGGATATTTTTTGTTCTTCCATTTTTAAATCGAGAATTTTAGGATCATCCATATAATCCACAATCTTAATTACGGAAATGTAATTTCCCCGTTTCAAGTTTTTTACAACGTCTTGACGTTCCGTAGAATCGGTATTCAGAAGAATATAACGTGTAAACGTTTCTCCTTCGTTTTGATTGGAGAAAGTGAGTTCGTGAAAGATTCTTTCGTATAAAGGAAGTTTCATCGCGCGGATCAACTCGCCCGGAAAATAGTGGAGGTCGTCTCCGCTCATCGCCAAGAGAGAGTAGCCTTGATCCAAAAGTTGAGTCCACTCCGAAAACGAATCCCCAAAGGGTGAAAAGACCTCGACCGCATCCAGATTTTGCAGACGTTTTACGTCCTTATAAGAAATCGAACCCTCCAGAATCGGGTGGGATACGACTACAAAAGATCCTTCGCGTTTCATTTGATCGATCGTCCATTGAAGGTTTCCCCGATTCGCGTAGAATGGAAAAAAGTCAAAGACAGGAGTCGATGCACCTAACGCGAGAATGTGTTTCCGATTAAAATCTCTTCCCCATTCGTAACCGGGAAAAAATTTTTGACTTTCGGATTCCACTCCACTTACTTTTAGATAATCCGTGATGCCGATCAGATCGTATTTTTTTTCGAGATAACGTTCTTGGATTTCTTTCGGACTGCTCCGAAACGGAGAAAAGCCGTCTCGATTGGAATGAAGATGAAACGCGGTCTTTAACCATCTTTGATTGGTTTTTGAATACGGAGAATGAATGAAAGGTCCGTGAAAAGGAACTGCTTTTTCCGATCTCAAGGGGCTACTCAAAGTCCAAGCGATCAAAAGATGAGCGGCGGTTAGGAATAAAAGTAATCCGAGAATTCGGAACCAAATCTTTGAATCCATTCTCTTTTTGAATACCATAACGCGTTCCATTTCAAAACGATAGCTCAGGATGAGAAAAGTTTTTCTGATTCTTTTCGTTTTTTACGTTCTTCTTTTTTATTCTCTTTTCTAAAATGTCAAAGATTTGTAATTTTCAAAATTCAAACCGCTCTTTGTCGAAAGACAGCTCGGAAACGATTTTCCCAGAACAGCAGATAAGTAAGTGTACACTTAATTAATAGGTTTACAGAATTTGCCAAGTTATAAATTCTGAACTCTAATGCCAGCCCCTGAGATTTCCGTCATCCTACCCACTTTTAATGAAAAGGAGAACATTCCGATTCTTCTTCCTAAAATTGCCAAGGCCCTGCAAAAATTTAAGTATGAGATCCTACTTATAGACGACAATAGTCCCGATCGAACCTGGGAAGTCGCGGAGAATCTCAGAGGAACTTACAAAGAACTTTTTGTTCTCCGAAGAATGGAAGGTCGCGGCCTTTCTTCTGCGGTTCTTGCGGGAATGTCCATCGCAAAGGGAAAAGTTTTTGTTGTGATGGATGCAGATCTGCAACACGACGAATCCATTTTATCGGAATTGATAGAACCGATTCTCAATCAAAGATCGGACGTAAGCGTAGGAACTCGATACACGAACGGCGGTTCTACTTCGAATTGGTCTTGGATCCGAAAAGGTTTTAGTTATTCTGCGACAACCCTCGCCAAACTTTTTTTACCCATTCCCGTGTCCGATCCTATGAGCGGTTTTTTTGCAATCTCAAAAGAATATTTTGAAAAAACGGCGGAGAGAATCAACCCAAGGGGATTTAAGATTCTATTAGAATTTTTGCATAGATCGGAAGTGGCCCCGAGAATTACGGAGGTGCCTTTTACTTTTCAGAGCCGAAAGTTCGGTAAAACAAAATTAGACGGATCGGTGATTCGAAATTACTTAGTGGCTCTTTTGGATCTTCGTTTTGGTAAATGGATCTCCCCTACTTTTTTACTTTATTCTCTTGTAGGATCTTCGGGCGTTTTTGTGAACCTTTTCGGACTTCTGATCGGAGAAGCCTTTCACTTCCCAGAAATCACTACCCCTTTTCAATTCCTAAACCCGTTTCACAGTTCGGTCTTGTTCGGGATTGAAATATCCATTCTTTCCAATTTTATTCTGAACAACTATCTCACTTTCTATGAAAAGAGATACGACGGAATCAGAATCGTCCAAGGGTTGGTTTTGTTTCACCTCGTAAGTCTTCTCGGACTTTTGATTCAAATCAGCGTATTTCAATTTTTGTATCATAGAATCTTTATATCCGAATTGAATTCTTCCGGACTTCTGATTAAATTCTTTTCAGATTCGCTTGCTATTTTAGCCGCGATGATTACAAATTACTTCTTAAACTTAAACGTCACCTGGAAAGGTTCCAAAGACGAATCTCGTTTTTGAAGGAGTTTTTATGTCGAAGGTTTTAGTTCCATTCGCGGAAGGAATGGAGGAGATGGAAGCGGTCATCATAGTGGACGTGCTTCGAAGAGCAAAGATCGATGTCACGAGCGCCTCCCTCCAAGAAGGAGTTGTCACAGCTTCCAGAGGAGTCCGTCTTATAGCGGATACAACCTTAAAAGAAATCGATTTCAAAGACTTCGATATGATCGTTCTCCCCGGCGGCAACGCAGGGACCAAGGCTCTCTCCGCGGATCAGAGAATTGCGGAACTCCTACAAGAAGCCAAGAAGAATGGAAAATGGATCGCGGCAATCTGCGCGGCTCCGAGTATTTTAGTACATCAGAATATTCTTACGCACCCGGATAAGTTTACGGCGTTTCCGGGAGTTGTCTCGGAGGAACCGGGTTTTACGGGATCGAGACTTGAAATTTCCGGAAAAATCGTGACGAGCGTAGGCCCCGGATCTGCATTTGAGTTTTCACTGGAGCTCGTAAGAATTCTTCGAGACGAGAAAACGATGCAGGAAGTAAAAGCAGCGCTTCAACTGGCAGAATGAAAGAGTTTTTAAAATTTCATTCCGAAAAATTAAATAGGATCACCGCGATTACAGGCGCTGGAATTTCGGCGGAAAGTGGAATTCCTACGTTTCGCGGAGAAGAAGGACTCTGGAAAAATTTTCGTGCGGAAGAATTGGCAACTCCGCAAGCATTTCAAAAAGATCCAAAATTAGTCTGGAAATGGTATCTCTGGAGAAGAGGTATCATCGAAAGTAAAGATCCGAATTTAGGACACTTCGCTCTCGCAGAATTAGAAAAACGTCATACTGACTTTTTTTTAATCACTCAAAACGTGGACGGCCTCCATTCGAGAGCCGGTTCTAAAAAGCTCATTGAAATTCACGGAAACATCTTTATCAATCGTTGCAGTTCCTGCGAGAACGAAATCCTAGTTCCTGTTTCGACTCCGAACGAGCAGCTCCCTAAATGTAATCTTTGCGGCTCACTTTTTCGCCCCGGCGTCGTTTGGTTTGGAGAATCATACGATGAATCCAAACTCAATCACTCGATCCTGAGAATGCGAAATACGGATTTACTTTTGATTATCGGCACTTCGGGAGCCGTTAGTATGCCGGTCTATTTGGCGGAAATCGCGAAGGAAAACGGAGCACTTCTTATTGAGATCAATCCGGAAAAGACTTCTTTCTCTTCTTCCGTGGATCTTTTTTTAAAAGGAAAATCAGGGGGAATTCTTCCTGAATTGGCAAACGAAATAATTCAAATTCTATAATATTCTATCTTTCGTAAATACCAAGGACTTGAAGAAAGTCCCTTGTATTTAAACATTCTTACGTTAAATTGATTGCAATACAATACCGGGCATAGAAACGTAACCAGGCAATTTTTCAACTCGACCCAACCAATTTCGAATTTGGTTATAAGGTTCTAAATCCACCTTCCCTTCGTTCGCCAGTGCAATGTAGGGATACATCGCCAAATCGGCGATAGTCGGCCGTTCGTCGGCAAGCCATAGATTCTTAGCCAGATGGTTTTCCAAAAGATTCAATAGTTGATTTGTGATGATCACCGCTTCTTCGACCTGAATCGACTTTCCAAATCGATAATGAGTGCGTAACGCGGCCGGTCCTCGAGTCACCTCGTTTGCGGCGGTCGAAAGCCATTGCATCACTTTGGCGCTTCCGATTCCGGATTTAGGAAACCATTCTCCCTTTCCATATTCGATCGCAAGATAAACGAGAATCGCCTGACTATCTCGAATCAAAACATCCTTATCCTTCAAAACGGGGACCTGTCCAAACGGATTCATAGACAAAAAATTTTCGGATTTTTGTTCTCGTTCCGCGCCGTTTACCGGACGACTGGTATATTCTAAATTTAGCATAGATAACAGCATCCGGACCTTGTGACAATTTCCGGAAACCGCGAATTCAAAAAGTTCCACTGTTTCTCCTTTTTCTCTTCCAATACAAATATGTTTTGAGATCGGATCCGAATTCTTACTCTGGAAGTCGTGTAAAAATAAAATCCGCGTAATCGTTAAAACAACTCGGAGACATGTGCCCCGGATCGCTGAAATCATCACAATCATACTTCGAGTCTTCATTCATATTCCAGAATGCGGTTCCGGTCGACTCATGCAATTGGTTCAAAATAGGAAGCATGATATCGTAAGGAGTTTTTTCGTCCTTTTCATTGGTAAGAACCTTTCGAGTTTTATAGAGTTCAAAGTAAGGACGGGAAACCCGCACCCAGATCGTAGCGTATGGAACTCCTAGCCCTTTCGCGATGGAAATCGCATCCTCTTGATTGGACATCATTTTCGGATTGAATGTAAACGGAGTGAGGTAGGATTTAAAATCAGTATTCGACCTTTTTTTGAGTAACTCGGGAGAAAGGACAATCTTAGGACTGGAATCGGAGGTCGCACTTCCTCTTTGTCTTTTTAGATTCTCCGTAATTTCATCCCTGAGTTTGCTATAACCTTTCGCCATGGCTCCGCCTTCTTTGGCTCTGGCTCGGATCACGTTCCAACGAGGGCGATTTTTGAGAGTATGAAACAATTTCTTTCCAATGTATCCGGTAAGATCCGAGGAAGAATAACGATCCGCGTGTCTAAAAACAAACGAGGCGCTGAGTCCGTAAAATAAAACTTCGTCCAAGGTCAAAACCGAAGAGGAATTAAAAATTTCAATCGACTCATCCATCAGGATAAAATCCGGTTTTACCCCGTCGGATTGAAATCGTTCCAACCAATAGAGATAATAATCGGGAGAACCGCCGGGAACTGAGAAGTTAAACAGAACCCAATTCGGATATTTTTTTTCGATGTAATCGTTTCTAAAAAGAAGAGCTCTGGAATTTCCGAAATAAACCAAGACCTTCTTTCTTTCTTTTTCCTTTAGATAACCTTTCAATTCCTCAAAAAGAAATTCCTTATGACGAAAGTTGAGATCGGAAAGTGTGAGAGAATAATACGGCTCCAACGTCGTGGAACTAATCACTTTATCGATACTAAACGCTATGATAAAGATTACGAATGGAACGATTAGAAATCGATTTCGGAACATTCTATTTTCCTAAAACTTATAATAGATAAACGCGCCTGAATCTTCCGAAAACAGTGCAAGTAAGAAAACTGTAAGAACTCCTACAAACGTAAGAAGCCAAGGATCATACTTTCGGAAACGTTTCCAAAAATCGGGAACATACTGAACCCAGTTGAAAAGTACGAGAGCCAAAAATAAGTAAAAGAATTTCTCTACATTCTCCATCTGATTGAGAAGAAAAAAGGAGTTTCCGTCCACCAAACGTCCCGCCTCTCCGATCCAAGCGGAAGTAGAAGAACTCGAAATTTCAGACTCGATCGAAGAAGGAGAATTTTTAAAAATTCCAAGAACGTGTTGCACCATCGTCTTTGCGTTATTCGCTCGAAACAGAACGGCGCTAAATGAAAACAAAAGAAAGATAATCGCAGCCTTAAACACTTTTAGGATTGCGTTTTTTTCAGGAGTCAACTTCCAACCAAGAGTATTCTCCAGATAACGTTCCCCTGCGAGCAAAACTCCCCAGTAAAAACCCCAAGCGATAAAAGTATAATCCGCACCGTGCCAAAAACCTCCGATCGTCATCGTAAGAATCAGATTGAGATGAGTTCTCCACTGCGCCGCGCGACTTCCACCTAACGAGAAATAGATGTAATCCCGGAGCCAAAATGACAACGTTATATGCCATCTCTGCCAGAGTTCTCTTCCGCTTAAGGAAAAGAAAGGCGCCTTAAAGTTTTCAGGAAGATAAAAGCCGAGTAACGCGCCCACCCCTCTCGCCATGTCCGTAAGGCCCGAAAAATCACAGAAGACTTGAATCGAATAACCGATTCCCGCTAGAATCAGGGAAGTAGAATCGTAAACTTCCGGATTGGAAAAGATCGGAGAAATCAAACCGGAAGCGGGATCGGCTATCAAAACTTTTTTGACCAGACCGCTGATCATCAGATAACTTCCGTTATAGATTTTATCCCGATTCGGTTCCAGGTTTTTTAAGTTCGGAAAAAAATCTCCCGTTCTCATAATCGGACCTGCGATCAAGACCGGAAAAAACAAAACAAAAAGAAAATATCCTTGGATTGAAATGAGTTCGCCATCAGGATTTCTTTTCGCGTCCACGGCCGCGGCGATCATCTGAAAGCTGTAAAAGCTGATCGCAAGCGGAAGAATGATGTGCACGATTCCTTGGATCTCTTGAAAGAATGGATAACCCGTAAGATCAGCAAGAACTCTAGAAAAGAAATAGAAGTATTTAAAAAAACCGAGATTGATACAGTTAAAAAGAACCGCCGTGATCATCCATCTTTTGGAATTCTCACGATCAAGTTTGATCTTCTTGTAGAGAAAGTAATTGAGAAGAATGACAAATACAAAGTGAAAGAAAAAAATCCAGGAAAACCAGATGTAAAAAAAGGCGCTGGAAAGGATTAAAAAATCGGGGCGATTCTTTTTAGGAATGAACCAATAGATCGTATAAACAACGGCAAAAAAAATCGCAAAGGTAACGGAGTTGAACAGCACTGTTTATCTGCCCTTCCTAAATAAATTTTTCCAATATTCCATTTCTTCTGAGCCCAGTTTTTTATCTTTGTAGTCTTCGCTGTCGGGCTCCGCCTTCTTAGGAGAGGTTTCCGCGAGAATCAAGGCAGCAAATTCTTCGGAAGAGATCGGACGAGCTCCCCATTTTTTTGCGTGAAAAAAAATCTCTTTGTCCGAACTGACGACTTGCACGTCCGATGGCCGAGCTTGTGTGCGAACAAACTCTTTGATCAAGTCGTCCGCCTTTCTTTCTCGACTAAAATACACATGCAGTTTTCCAAACGTTTCTTGATAAACTTCGCTAGCGATCTCTTTTTTGCCGTCGAAGAAAACGTGAAAGGTTTGGTTTTTCTTTTTTTTAGAATACAACTCTATCCATTCCAAAACAACCGCTCTGGCTTTCCCCAGTTGATTCTGATACATCAATTCTTCCGTTTCCGGGAACTTATAAATCAGATTGAAACCGTCAATCGCCACTAGTGAAGACATGGAATTGTAGTGACCAGAATCCCATTCTCGTAAATACTGTAAACCAACCTTTCCAGGGAGATTATGAGTAAAATGGCTGATTCCGAACGTAATCCGGTCCGGGTCAACAAATTTAACGTCTGGCATTTTTATCTTTGGCTCCGCGCGTTACCGGGATCCGGTAGAGATCTGTTTCTTCTTTCTCTCGCGGCCTTCGACGTTCTTCTTCTTTTGATCTATAATTCTTATAAAGAATTTCTTCCCAAAGAACTCTATGCCTACGTCATCGGTTTTGACTTTTTTGTTCTCGTGATTTGGGGCGTGGAACTCATCACAAAATTTAGAAAATCCAAAGACCCAGGAACATACTTTTCGATGAATTGGTACGAAGTCGTGGGTGTGATTCCCTTTTACTTTCTTCGTCCCTTTTTACTTTTGAGAGGAATCAAGATCCTGATCGCATTCTACAAGTTGGGTCAGTCCGGACAAAATCTAAGCGATATCGTAACGAGAGAAATCACGTTTCGTTTTCGGGACGTCATCGTGGATACGATCGCGGACGCCGTCTTTTTACATTCTTTGGAAAGAGTGGAAGAAGTGATGATTCGTCTCGACTACAGTCAACTCGCCAAACGCGCGTTTGAACTCCACCAAACTCAGTTTAACTCAAAGATAAACGAATCTCTTCAATCCAAATTCTTATTGGGGGAATTGTCCCGAATTCCGTTTATGGGAGAAATTTCAAAACGACTCGGAGAGGATATCAGCGCGATGATCACCGACGTTTTAGAAAACGAGGTCACGGGTGAGATCATGAAACAGATTACGGAAACCATTCTCAAAGAAATGGCGAATCACGTAAAAAAACTTCCGATCGAAAGAATCACACGTCCTCTTGAAGTTGAAAGTTCGTTACAGGAAACACAAACGATTCTCAAAAAAGAAGAAGAATCTCCGGTGACGTCGACCGAACCCGAATCGTAATCTGTCTATCCTTCATGAGTTCGATCCTAAGCCGCATCTCCTTTCCGTGGAATTCCACTTCTTATTCTCTTGCGATCGCAGGAGGAGGATGTAAGGCGTTTTACGGTCTTGGAGCCGGTCATTCGTTTCGAAAATGGGGATTGAATCTTTCTCAAATTTCTGGGGTCAGCGCCGGAGCCGCGATGGCGCTTTGTATTCTTTCCGAAAGAGAAGAAGAAAGCATAACGTATTTTGAGGAACTCGCCAGAAGAAATTCTAAAAATTTTCGTTTCCTAAATCTTTTCAAAGGATTGTCTCCGTTTCCTCACGAGAATATTACGAGAAGATCGATTCGTTATAGCCTCGATCTAAAAAAAATCAAAGAATCCTCCGTAAAAGTTTTTATCGGCGCCGTAAAAGCAAAGCCGATCCATAAAATTCACGGAACAAAAACTTCAGTCTCTCGTTTGATTTCGCGAACGATGCAGGCTTACATTCAGGACGAACGAGACAAGCTCAAAGGAAGAATAGCGAACCGCGTTCAGTCGATCTTTGACGAATGGAGTCTGGAAAATATCGTATATTCGGAAAAGGATCTCAAAGAACCCGAAACCGTAGAACAGATCCTACTCAATTCCTCATCGGTTCCGCCCGTGGTTTCTCTTCAAAGAAAGAACGACGAATTCTTTTTGGATGGAGGGCTTACGAATAACTTACTTCTGGAATACTTTTCTTATTCCCAACCCAAAATCGGAATCTACTACGAAGACAACACGATCGTCGGCAAATCTTCGGATGTTTTAAAGAATACTTATCTTTTCAAACCCTCTCGCCCGATCGGGATTAGTTCCTTTGATTATACAAATCCGGTCGGGGTTCGAAAGGCCTTTGAACTCGGAAAGGAAGACGCGGAGAATCGAAAGAATGAGATTTTGGATTTTATTCAGAAGGTTCGATAAAAAACACTTGCGAATCTATTTCGAACGTTTAAAATTTTTAACCGAGAGGAGTGTTTGATTTATGAAATCCGTAGAAACTTGGTTTGGCGAATACGCCGACAGTCACAGAAATCCAGTCAATAAAAACATCCATTGGATCTGCGTTCCGTTGATTTACTTTACCGTCATCGGTCTTCTTTGGTCGATTCCGGTTCCTTCAATTTTTGCATCCGTTCCTTATCTGAACTTCGCGACCATCGCTCTTGTGTTAGCCCTTGCGTTTTACATCCGACTTTCACCGGCTTTGGCTTTCGGGATGTTACTTCTTACCTCGCTCATGATCTATCTGATCATTCTCTTACAAGCAACCGTGCTTCCAGTAATGATCGGAACTTACGCGTATGGACTTGTCGATCTTTCGATCACGATCTTTGTCTTGGCTTGGATCGGACAATTTATCGGACACAAGATCGAAGGGAAAAAACCTTCTTTCTTTAAAGACATTCAGTTTTTGATGATTGGTCCGATTTGGCTCTTGGGCTTCGTTTATCAAAAATTGAAAATCGCATACTGATCGTTACAATCGATCTCTTCGGAACCGCCTAACCCAAATTTCTTGACCGGCAAAGGCGGTTTCATCATCACGTAATACGAGTTATGGACAAAATAAAGATCGAGGGATTCCGATGCCAAAGATAGTAAATCATGAAAAATACAAAATAGAAATTCTGTCCAAGTGTGTGGATATTCTGGCGCGGAGAGGATACTCTGCAGTTTCCATGAGAGAAATTGCAACCGAACTGGACGTTTCCACGGGAACTCTCTATCACTACTTTGCAACCAAAGAAGACATTTTTAAAGAGTTGGTAAAGTTCGTCCTCAATAAGGACATCGAAGAATTACAACTTTATTCCAAAGGAAACCCAGGTCAGACGCTCGAAACAAGAGTCGATTCTCTTTTTCAGATGATCCAAGCGAGAGAATTCTACTTTCAGAATCTACTCTACATCATCTGCGACGTTTCCAGACTCAAGAATCACGAAGAAGAAAAAGTTCTCATCGCCGATGCGATGAAAGAATACGTGAACATCATTACAAAACATCTCGGAGTTACAAACCCGACCTTAAACCGTATTTTGATCAGCGTAATCTTAGGAACCGTAGTTCAAAGAATCGTGGACGGAGACGCGATTAGCTTGGGTGATACTTCGGAAGTTATCAAAGATTTTATGGCTGTGATTCTTTCCAACTCTTTCACTTTCTAAACTCAAAAGATCCGATAACGTTCTTCCACTGCCTTTGTTTCTTTTTGAATCCGACTCGGGTTCCACTTTAGATGTTTTCCAAGAGAACGAATCAATCGATTCGTTTCTTTTTCTTCCGGAAGACCCGGAACTCCCACCCCGGATCTGCGAAAGAAGAAGTCGGTCGCAAATCGAATGTCTTCCCTTCCCGCAATAAATCTCAGTTCACTCTCAAAGAATTTTTCTCCGTTCTGTAAGGTATAAAATTCTTCCTGAGCTCCGCTTTTGGAAAGAATGGAATAAGACTGAGATCCGTATCTTGTAGCGGCCGTCTCGATCAACTCCCCTCTCAATTTCGGAAACTTTCGACTTAGGTCTCTCATCAAAGAAGGCAGATCTGAATAATCTCCCGTAGCCGGAGGAATGATTTCGGTTTCGCAAGCACGGAATTCTCCGGGTAAAAATTCCACTATCTTATTGACTACCATCTCGCCTACGGCGCGGCTCGTAGTATATTTACCGCCCATCGCAGTAAAAAATCCGGGGAAACCTGCATCCTTATGATCAAAGATCTCCGTTTTACGAGACGCGTTGTAAGTAGACGTCGTTTCACTCGGATCTTCCACCAAAGGACGTAAACCTCCGTAATAAAAATCCACGTCTTTTACCGTAAGGTCCGTGTAGCCAAAGGAAAAGTTCACTTCGCTTAACAAATCTTCGATGTCTTTTTTGGTGACTCGAAACGCATCCGGACTATCGGGATATTCCGTATCGGTGGTTCCGATGATGGTCTTATTTCTCCAAGGAATGATAAAGATATGAGTTCCGTCTTTCTTTTTAGTTACGATCGTTTTATCGCCGCATATCTTTCTCGTAACGACGTGGATTCCTTTGGAGCGAACCAAATTTTTATCGGCGGGAACTCCGGCCAGAGATTCCACAAAATCCGCCCAGGGGCCGGCGGCATTGACGACACATTTGGTCCGAAAGGAAATTTCCTTTCCGCTTAACTTGTCTTTGGCGACGACTTGATAGGTGGAATCGTTGTTACGCGCGATCGAAATCACTTCGGTATAATTTTTTGCTTCGGCGCCCTTTTCCCTCGCGGAAAATATAAATTCCGAAGTATGACGTTCCGGATTGAGATTGAGATAATCGTAATATAGATAAGAGCCTTTTAATTTTTCCCTTTCGAGAGTCGGAGATTCCATGATCGTTTGCTCTTTTGATAGGAAAGAGTATTTCGGAATCAAACGGTCTTCCGAGATATTCCGATTCCGATCATAGGAAAGAGCGTTGTACATTTCCATTCCTAGTTTCAAAACGATTCTTTCTGCTTGAGAATATACAGGCACGAGAAAACCCATCGTTTGCACAGCGTTCGGAGTAATTCTTGCGAGGGTGGCTCTTTCCCGAAGAGATTCGCGAACTAAACCCAATTCGAAATTTTTTAGATAACGTAGCCCGCCGTGAATCAACTTGGACGTGGCCTGACTCGTTCCCGACGCATAATCGTTTTTTTCCAACAGAATCGACTTCAAACCTCGTAACGTAGAATCCCAGAGAACATTTGCACCTGTAATTCCACCTCCAACAATCAAAAGATCGTATACGGAAGAAGTAGAACTCTTGGAAGTATTCGTTTTAGTAGAAGTAGACTTTGTTTTTATTGCCATACCAGTATTGATTTTTTTAAAAATGGCGGGGTCAATCGCTTTTAGGTTCACTGTGAAAAATCGAGGATTTTATAAATTGAAATCAATATATATAAATCCAAAAACTCTGATTGAAAAAAAAAGAATTGTAGGAAGATTAGAAATACGATGACCTTGCCTAGTACCTTCAAAAGATACTTCCGTCTCTTCTTTGACATTCACGAAGATAGAATCCGTTATGCGAAAGAATACGTGGAGGATCTGCACAGACAGGCGCGGCTTCTCCATTATCCTGGATCCATCATCGGAACTTTTGTTTGGTTGGGTTTCGCGTTAGACACCGATCGAAAATTACATCCCGAATTTCCCGAACTTTTTTATTTTCGAATCGGGCTGAGCTTACTTAGCTCCTTCTTTTTGATTTCCATCGCGATCGATAAATTCGCAAGAACCCAACTCCGAGGTAAGGGTTTGGAGTGGGCCTACATTCTCTTTGTATATCTTTTAAACGTTACCGCCTTTTTTACCGGAAGAATCGCCGACGATCCCAATTATGTTTCCGGACTTCAGATCGTAGTGATGTCCATGGTTTTTATGCCTTTTCCGAGAAAGGCTTTGATTCTTCTATATTCCGTTTCCATTCTCAGTTTTGTAAGCGCGGTTTTTTTATATCACCCAAATCTTTCCACGGATCAAGCGTCTTATTCCATGCAGAATCTTGCGATCAGTTATCTCCTCGCTTTTTTCAGCGGCTTTATCGTGGAACGATATCGATTTTCTAACTTTGTCAGTCATTTTAAAATCTTAGAAAAGAATCGGGAAATTTCCGAGAACATGGAACAGATTCAAGGACTGAAAGAAAAACAGGACGGGGATTATTTCCTTACCTCCCTTCTCTTGGATCCTTTGATCGCAAAAAAAACGGAAAGCGGTCCGATCCAAATCGACTTTGCTTTGAATCAGTATAAGAAATTCAGTTTTAGAGAAAAGGAATATGAATTGGGAGGGGACTATCTCAGCGCTTACGACCTCACCCTCCAGGGAAAAAAATTCAAAGCGTTTATCAACGGAGACGCGATGGGCAAATCCATCCAAGGAGCCGGCGGAGCCTTAGTGTTAGGAGCCGTGTATAATTCAGTGATCATTCGTTCAAAGATGGATCCGGATTCCGCAAACCGGTCCCCCGAAAGATGGTTAAAGGATTGTTTTACCGATCTTCAAAAAGTTTTCGAAACCTTTGACGGAAGCATGCTCGTCTCCGCTGTTCTCGGCCTCGTGGAAGAAAGCACGGGAACATTATATTATCTGAATATAGAACATCCTTGGTTGGTGATCTACCGGGACGGCAAAGCTTCCTTTATAGATCCGGAAACCCATTTTTATAAATTGGGCGTAGGAGGTATTCATGGGCAGGTGTTTGTAAAAGTCTTTCAAATGAAACCGGGAGACAAAGTTTTCTGCGGTTCCGACGGTAAGGACGATCTCATCTTGGATGCCAACTTCGAAGGAAAGAGAAAGATCAACGAAGACGAAACCGAATTCTTAAGAAGAGTGGAAGAAGCTAAGGGAGAATTGTCTGAAATCGAGGATCTCCTTTTGGCAGTGGGAAGTTTTTCCGACGACTATAGCCTTCTATCGATCCGATTTACAGGAACCCCTTCTACCCCGATCGAACAGGATCGATTCTCCAGAGCCAAGAAGGCGGCTCTTTCGAATGACTTTGTAGGAGCTCTTACGATCTACGAAGAGACAAACGGGAAAAACGAACTTTCTTCCGAAGAACTCAAACTTTTTGCCAGACTTTTGGATAAGACCGGAAAAATTTCCCAGGCACTTTCCAAAGCGTTGCAAGCTCTGACGGAAGATCCGGCGGATCACGAACTTCTTCTCTACACTTCCTTACTTTCCAAAAGAACTTATTCTCAAACCAAGGATCCTTCTCTTCTCAAAAAAGCGGAAGAATTGGGGGAACGATTTCGACTTCGATTTCCGGATCACGTTAAGAATCTGATCCATCTGGCTGACGTTTATCGTCTCCAGGGAAATCTGAACCGAGCGGTCTTTCTGATCGAAAGAGCCGGAGAACTGGATCCCAAAAACGAGCGAGTCAAAGAACTCAAGGAACTGCTTCGTTCTTAAATCATTCAGAATTCTGTTGCGAAATCCAATCGGATCCAGATTCTTGTGCTTCGGACAGTTTTATCTTTCCTTCGGAGAATTAGAGAGAATATGTTTTATACCGAACTCAATGCAAAAATAGATTATTCAAGAGATAACTTGAGATGGAACGCCTGGGGAGCATACGGCCAAGACTTTTTTAGAGTGGGTCAAATGCAGGAGATTCTGGAATTTCTTTCTGAAGAATTCAACGTCACCGAAATCCGAAAAACGCCTCCCGTTGCGTTAGAAGAAGTGACCCTTCCCAAATCCGCGCTTAGCCCCGCACAAATCCGCGAACTGAGTAAGATCAGCGGAACCAAACATTTTTCTACAGAGCGCAGAGAGAGAGTTTTCCATTCCGCCGGAAAAAGTTACTACGACGTTCTCAGACTTTCCTTCAATACTCTCAAACATTTCGTAGATGGGGTCATCTACCCCGGAAAAGAATCTGAAATCGCAAAAATTTTAGAATACTGTTCCAAAAATCAAATCACCGTTATCCCGTTTGGCGGCGGTTCTTCCGTCGTTGGCGGTCTGGAAGTTCTTAAGGGAAAAGGTCAGAAGTCGGTTCTTTCCCTCGATACGACTCGAATGGACGGGCTCATCCGTTTGGACAAAGAAAGTCATCTCGCCACTTTCCAAGCCGGAATCTACGGACCAAAATTGGAAAAGATTCTAAACGATCAGGGTTTTACCCTCGGACATTTTCCACAGTCTTTTGAATATTCTACACTCGGAGGTTGGATCGCTGCGAGAAGCGCGGGACAACAATCCAATCGTTACGGAAAAATTGAAGAAATTCTTACCTGTTTAAAAGTAGTAACTCCTTCCGGAGTTGTGGAAACTTTGAGAGATCCCGCTTCTTCCACTGGACCGGATCTCAATCAAATCTTTGCGGGAAGCGAAGGTTTACTCGGAATCATCTCCGAAGTGACGATCAAGATTCATAAACTTCCGGAAACCAGAAAGTATTTTGGAATCGTTTTCCCGAACTTTTCAGCCGGTTTGAATTTTATCAAAGAAGTAAACCACAGAGAAATTCCGACTTCCATGATTCGACTTTCCGATACCAACGAAACTCGCCTGTATCAGACGTTAGGCACGCTTGGTAAGAAAAACACTCCTGCTCGCTGGTTAAAAAATAAGATCCAAAACGCAGTTCTCAGCTGGAAATCGATCGGAGAAGATAAATGTGTGATTCTTCTAGGAATGGACGGAACCAAACTGGATGTGGCTCAGAACTTCGCTAAAATCAAAAAGGTAATTCCGATGTTCGGAGGTTTGTACGCGGGAACTCACCTCGGCGAACAATGGATTCATTCCAGATACAATATGCCATTCTTACGCAATCACGTAATGGAGAATGGAATCGGAGTGGATACGATGGAAACTTCCACGACATACGATCGGGTGCTTCATCTTCATAAAGAAGGCGTCGCCGCTCTTGAAAAATCGATTCCGGGTTCTATCGCGATGTGTCATATCTCTCACAGTTATCACGAGGGAGCTTGTCTCTACTACACGATCATCTTTCCGATGGATTCTAAAAAACCCGCCGATCAGTGGTTCAAAATGAAACGAACCGTCTCGGATTGTTTTATCCAAAACGGAGCTCCGATTTCCCATCACCACGGAGTCGGTTTTGATCATAAGTCTTGGTATGAAAAGTCCACGTCCAAACCCGCCTTATTGGGTTTGAGGGCGTTTAAAAAAGAGATCGATAAAAAAGAGATCTTAAATCCTGGGAAAGTTTTTTACTAAGAATAAGAATCGTTTCACCAAAAGGGGACTTTCTACCAATTCAAAAAAGCCCCTTTTGTTCAACCTCTAGATCCTAAACCGACAAGGGAGCTGAATCTTCAAAAAAAAATCTGTCGTAACAACGACAGAACTCCGTAAAACGAGCGCCCCACCCTGATTGGGTGGAGGTGGAGAGGTGGCGGGAAAAAATCGGGGAAGCTTTCCATACCAGAGAATAAACCTTTTCACAAGCACAAAAATTTTCCTCCGCGTGTAGGATCTCTTACAAAAGTTCGGATTGGATTTTTCTTGATTCTAAAAATCTTTCCAAATTGAGATAGGCTGTCTGTAAAACAGGAAGGACTTGAAATCCGCTCTCAATTGTTTTTCATTTCGACAATCTACCGGAACAATTTTCTCTCGCGCTCAAACGTTTTTGACTTTTTAAAGATAGGTTCCTAACCCATAAAAAAGCCGACGTGCAACGCCGGCTTTTCCTATATTCTTCTTTTCTAAATTAGAATTTACTGAAATACGGGTCTTCTTCTTTCAAGAATGGACTTCATTCCTTCTTGACCATTTCTGGAAAAAACCGCGCTGGAAAGAAGAGTAACGTCTCTTTCCGCGTTCTTCTCCGCAAAGATACGAACCGGATCTCGAAGAGAAACTTTGATTCCGGTCACGGACTCGATCGCCATATCCTTGAACTGATCACAATATTTTCTCGCCTTCACCATCATCTCTTCTGCCGAGGTTGCAACGTCGTCGATCAGACCGATCTCTTTGGCTTCTTCCGCTTTCAGACCTTTTCCGGAATAGAGAAGATCGCGCGCGGCCGCGATTCCAACTGTTTCCTTTAACATAAAACCCGCGACTGACGGAAAGTTGATTCCGATCTGAGATTCCGGAAACCCAAGACGGCCTTTCTTTTCCACCATCATTCGGTAATCGCAAAAAATTGCATATACCGCGCCCAAACCCATCGAATGTCCGTTCATCGCGCAGACGATCGGTCTTTCAAAAAAAAGAAGTTTAGAAGCCGTATCCAGAGCAAGACGGAGTACGTCTTGAATTTGTTCCAACGTTTTATCCACAAAAATCTCGGGATTGAATCCGTTGGAAAAAAACTTTTCATTTTTGGAAGTAAGAATGACCGCCTTGATCGTCGGATCCTTTGCAATCGAATCTAGTTTCGCCGAGATCGTTTTAAAAAAATCTCCATCTAGAGAATTGACCTCGTTTGTTTCGATATAGAGTTCCAAAATATGATTGTTTCTAATTTCAGAAAGCATTGTTCGCTCCTAGTTCAATGAAATGTGAATTACGGACAGTAGTTGGAAAAAATCCAAGCCCGCGTTTTGTATAAGATTCATCCAAAATGATGGACGAAAGAATGCTGTAAACCTCGATCTTTCCCATTCAAAACTGAAATTTAGAATCTGGAATCGTCTCCGAGAGAGCGATCTTCTTCATCCTAATTTCGATTTTATTTTGATCCAGATTCGTTTTGGGTTCCACGATTCTTGTGATCGTAGTCTTGGGCGGGAAGGAAACGACGCCCTGCACTTTTGTGATCGCCTTCAAATTGCTTTTTTTGGAAAGAAGTTCCACGGAGCTGATTCCAAACTCCGTCATCCAGAACGTGATATCCTCACCCGGTTTTTTTACAAGAATCGCACGTTCGGAAAGATTGACGAACGTAGGATCCGTCCCTGCGAGCCCGGAGCTATTGTTTGAAAGAAGAGAATACAAAACCGGAAACGGAATCGTGGATTGTTTTTTTCCGCTCGGATCCTTGAACACGATATCTCCCATCGGAAGCGTCTGCGTATTTGAATTTGCGGTTTTGATCTGAATCGAAATCCCATCCGTAAAAACTCTCGAAACGATCATTCCGAAAAACGGATCCGAAAGTTCGATGTACATCTTTCCGGAAGCGCGGTCGTAGTAGATCTTTCCGTCCGCCGAAAAACTTTCCTTCTTGGGAACAAAGTTCTCGATCCTCATAGAGAATTCTCCGGAATAAGAACTGTTCTTACTTTCAAGTTCCTTTATGGATTTTAGAATTTTCGCCGCTTCCGGATTTTTGGAGGATAAGAATTTCAAATTCCCCTTATCAGGAAAGGAAATCTCTTCGATCTGCGGGGTCGTGCAGCCATAAAAGGTCAGTAAGAACATTATACAAATAGAATGTATTTTAAGTTTCATTGAATTATCGATTTCTTTTATTTTGGATTTTTATTTGCGGAATTTTCCGCGGCGCTGTTTTGCAGTTTTTTATGAAGCCTGGTCGCATCTTCCTTCTTCTTAAAAAGTTTGAGACTTTTTTCCCAATAGGCGATCGCGTTTCTGAATTCGTTTTTTTCTTTGTAAACGTCTCCGATATGTTCGAGAATTACGGGATCTTCTTCTCCCTTATCTTTTAGAATCTGATACGCGAGTTGAAGATGTAAAAGTGCCTCGTCGTGATTTCCCAGCTTAAAGAAAATCCAACCCAGACTGTCTTGATAGGCTTCGTTGTCGGGCGCGAGTTCCACTGCTCTTTGTACTAAGGTCAAAGATTCTTCCAAACGGATTCCTTTTTCGGAAAGATAATAACCTAAATAATTGTAAGCCATGGGGCTTGTAGGATCGATCTCCATCGATTTTTTCAAATCGTTTTCCATCGCATCCGATTGTCCCAGTTTTTCCAAAACGGAAGCCCTATAAAAATAATAGATTCCGTTTCCAGGTTCTTTCTCGATCGCAGAATTGAATTCATCCAGGGATTCTTTAAACTTGTCCTTGGATGCGAGAACGATTCCTAAAAGATATCTTGCGTAAGACATCTCCGGTTCCAATTTCAAAACGTCTCGGATCAGATTCTCAGCTTCCTCTTTTTTGTTTGGCGGATTCGAATTGAGTAAGTAAGCAAGGTGGAGTTGGAATTTGAGTTTATCCGATTTTTTTTCCGACTTCTCAACTGCCTTACGAGATTCTAAGATCGCGCGATAGACGGAACCGGATTGTTCGTGACAAGAAGCCAAAAAATCATGGATCTCCGCGTCGTTCCATTCGGAAGTTTTATTTACAATCTGACTCGCTCTCTGCGCGGTTCTTTCCGCGAGTTCGAACTGCTGCATTCCGTAAATGATTTCCGAAACTTCTCTGAGTTCTTTCAAATAGAAAGAGGGATTATTTTCCCTTTCATAAATATCCAGCATCGCCAAACGAACGGCGAGGCGAGCGGGAAATTTTTCTTTGACAGGAAGAAGAATCAACTTTGCCTCTTTCTGTTTCCCGAGTAAGACCAGATACAATCCTTCAAGAACGCTTCCTTTCGGAATTTTGGACTGCTGATTGAGAACATTAAAATATTCGAATGCGTAAGAGCGGCTCTCGATAAAATACATTTCCGCGAGCAGATGCTCGACCGAAGAAAGATTCTTTTTTACTTTGAGAATTCGATTTAACTCTTTTCTGGCGGAAGCAAACTTTCCGAGTTGGTTCCAAATTCTCGCGAGAGTGAGTCTCGTGGAAATATCCGTTGGATTTTGCTGAAGATACGAACTCAAAAAATATAAGGCCTTTTTGGTTTGTCCACTCGCAAAATACAATTCTCCCAAAGACTTATCCACATAGGATCTGTATTTGGGATTTCCTTCCCGATTTCGAATCGAGTCGCTGAGGGACGTCAGATAAAGGATCGCTCTCGGAAAATTTTTAAGTTCCTGATTCAAAGAACCTAAAAGATAAAGAAGATCCGAATCGTCAGCAAAACGGCTTAGGTTAGCTTCCAGATAATCGCTGGCCTTTTGATATTCTCCCATCCGAATGAGAACTCTTGCTTTCAAAAGATAAGCGTCTCGAAACTGCGGATCGGCTTGGATGGCGGCGTCCGCTTCTTTTTGGGCAGACTCAAACTGACCTAAGGCGAAATGTCCGTTCGCCTTGGCGACTCTGGAAACGGGAGAAACGGGTCGTTTGAGTAATTCAGAACAACGAATGTATCTTTCGTAAAAATCAACGGATTCTTCATAGGCCCTTTTTGATTTTTCCTGAGAAGGGAACCTCGTGGCTTCGGTTTGTTTTTCAAAAGCGAGGGATAAAAAGAATTCGGGTGCGACCGTGGATTGGGAATATTTACAATCTTCTTCCGAAAAAAGGGACAACGGAAAAACGCCGAAACAAAAAACCAAGGCCCAAAGAGTGAAAGAAAAGAAACCGGAAAGTCTACAGGAGACGTTTTTATTATTTGCTTGATTCATTCAGGTAACGGGACAGATTTGAGAAGAATGTTCCATACTTCAGGAACCATCCCGTCAATAGGTCCGGAATTTCATTCTGTGCACAATCCGTCTAGGAGTCGAATCAATTTTCCAAACGATCGGAGCGGTCAATTTTGCTAACATATATCCGAGAAAATAAAAAATTCGTTCTGGCTCTGCTGTTTGTTTGGACCGTCGCGGCGGCTTGGATTCTTCCCAACAGATATAAATTATTGAGTAAAGTGGCGCTGATGGTGAGACCTCCCGGTTATGATCGCCAGACGGCTGAAGAATTTATAGAAAAGGGAGATTCGATTCTTCAAAGAGAAGTCGCATACCAAGATCAAGGGGAAAGAATTCCGGATCTCGATCTTATGAGAGAAGCCTGTCTTTATTATTATTCTTTGAGTGAAAGAGATTCGGTTCTTTACAAACCTTCTTGGACGGATTCGATGACCATCTGGAGATTCAAGGATTCCGGGATGAAGGACGAAACCTCCGGAGAGAAAAAAATTTCTTCCAAAACAAGATCCAGAACTCCGATCACCGGCGGACTCAATCCGGGAGAATACTGGAGAACCACTTCTCCCACCGTCTTAGAAGCGTTAGATTATTATAAGAGGGCGTTGAATTTTTCAGGACCCGATTTTTCAGTTCCTAAAAAGATCGAACGTGCGGCCCTCGCGGTCTGTCGTCCGGAAGAAGTTTTGTTAGCCTACGCGGACTATGTTCGCAACACGGAAGAATCGGTTCGAGTCGCGATCGAAAAAATCAAGCCGGAAAAACCGTTTTTCTCCTGCAATCAAGATTCCAATCCTTTGAACGTCCTCACCGAAAAACAAAATCAGATGCGAGTCTGGTCTCAGATCAAATCCAATTCCTTTCTCATCGATCCGGATCGAAACATCAGGGTCAATGCAAACGATTTTAAAAAGGCTCTCAATCTTCTCGCATTCGGAATTTATAAAACCGGACTCAATTCGATTTCTCCTTTGGAAGCGGACGGGATTTTAGAAAAACTTCTTTTCTTTTCCGATCCCGGAACCGTGGAATACGACGAACTCCTTTTCAAACGTGGAATGCTCAACTACCAACTCGGAAAAAGAGATCCGCTTTTTTGGAACAAGGCAATCTTCTACTTTCGAGAAGCGGCACAGTCTAACTTCTTAGATAAGGGTTCCGTATTTGAAGCGAGGCTTATGACCGTACGATCCGAAATTCGAAAGGGAGAATTGGATTCCGCCTTACAAGAGTTACAGTCTCTCGAATCGGAACTCTACTCGATCGACAAAGCGTATCGAGTGACCGGAGCCGGAAGAAGCGATCTCGTAGAGGACAGAAAAAAACTCTTACGATACGTGCTCCGAAAAAAAGGAAGATACGAAGAAGCGGACGAACTCTATGTCGAAGACGATTCATTATTTTGATTACAACGCGACCCATCCTCCCTTTGTGGATGTGCTCGT
The DNA here is from genome assembly GCF_001729245.1 of Leptospira tipperaryensis. Lineage (NCBI taxonomy): Bacteria > Pseudomonadati > Spirochaetota > Leptospiria > Leptospirales > Leptospiraceae > Leptospira > Leptospira tipperaryensis. Next base: position 2,189,711 of record NZ_CP015217.1, read on the forward strand.
GGAAATTCAAAAAGACTATCTCTCCGACTTCTACAATCCTTCCGGGGCGACTCGGTTTTCCTTAGGAAGACAGGGAAAGATCGAGGAAGCTCGAAAAATTTTGGAAGACTATACGGGCAAACCCGCAAAGGAGTTTGTATTTTCTTCCACCGGAACCGAAGCCAATCACCTCCTAACGCAGGCAATCGCTGGAAAATTTTCGGGCTCCGCGATCGTATCCTCCTTGGAACACGCTTCTATGTATTCCGCGTTGGAATACGCGGGCTTCGAGACGCGTAAGATTCGTTCTCTTTCCAACGGGCAAGTTGATCTTTCTCATCTCAAAACATTGTTGGAAGAAAACCCGGCTCCGATCTTTGTTTTACACGTAGCCAACGAATCGGGCGTCATACAACCTCTCGAAGAAATCTTCGCGCTCGCAAAAGAATACGGAGTTCCCCTATTCTCCGATCTGATGCAATCCTTTGGAAAGATCGAAGTCCCGTTTTCGATCTTGAGCGGATTTACGTTTTCGGGTCATAAGATTGGCGCGGGAATGGGAGCCTCCGGGACTTGGATCCGCTCCGATTTGGTTTTTGAAAAAGAATTCGGAATCTTTCGAGGAGGCAATCAAGAAAACAATCATAGGGCCGGAACCGAAAACTCTCCCGCAATATTAGCTCTTTCGAATGTTCTAAAAAAGAGAATCCCTGAAACCAAAAAGAAAAACGAGATTCTTAAAACCTATCAAACCAAAATCGAAACTACCTTGGAAGAATGCGGTTGCAAAATCATCGGAAAAGAATCGCCTCGGATCGTTAGCACTTCCTTTTGTTTACTACCCACCGACGACGTGGATTTTTTTATGCTGGGTTTGGAAGAATCGGGTTTTGTAGTTTCTACGGGTTCTTCTTGTAAATCCAGATCGAGAGAACCGGCGGCCTCACTTTTGTCCATGGGGTTTACCGAAGAGGAAGCTTTACGTGCGATTCGGATTTCCACCGGTTGGTTTACCACTGGGGAAGAAGTGGACGCGCTCTGCAAAAAAAACATTCAAGTATTAAAAGCCTTACTTGTTGATTTGTAGAGATTGAAAAAACTATCTCTACAGGGAAGAACGTAAAGAAATACGAACATAGATTCGATTTTTATTTCAACACAATCGAAGTTTCGATTCAAATACAATCTGAGATCGAAGGTATTTTGAACTGGATTCAGATTTTTTTTCAAGCTCAGACCCCGTTCTAATTCTCAGTCACGATCGTCAGAATCAGACAAACTACATTCATTTTTAAGAATACATCAAAACCGTAAAAAAGAAAGTTTCCCGAGAAACGGATTCCAAAACAAAAACAAGGCTCTCTTTTGAAAACCAATTCTTCACAAAACTTCCTCTCCCAAATTTGCATCTGGATCGGATGTTATTTTGTTCTATCCTCCTGCGCCATTGGCGGAATCGAAGGCAACAAACCTCTCGTTAAAATTCCTAAGAATTCGAATATGGAAGTGCTTCGTATCAATTTGATATATGGAGAGACGGACAATTTATTTGGACTGAATATAGGACTCTCGAATGAAGTCCGGCATGATCTAACAGGAATTCAAATTGGAATTCTAAACCGTGCTAAGAACGGACCGTTTTCCATCCAAGTCGGTTTATACAATCAACTAGACGGAGTGGGTTATGCGATTCGAACAGGTTTGATCAACTATGGGGGAAAAAACTCCATGTATCATCAAAATATTCCTATCTATCTGCTCGGAGGCGTCACCTTAGGGGCGATCAATTTAGATTCCGAAGGAGGGGCGAATGTGGGTATCGCCAATCTTTTCGTTAGCGGATTCAATGTGGGATTTCTCAATGTATTGACGAGCGGATTTACAATCGGATTGATCAATCACGGATTCGGTAATACGTTCAGCCTTGGAATCATCAATTACTGCGAATTTGGACCTTTGTACGTAATGATCCTCGCAAACTACTGTTATTATCCAGATAGAGAATAACCTTAGAATTCTCAAAAATCAAACGATTCGAACGAATGAAATATTTTTTTGAATAAAACGAATCAGAGAATCTAAGAATTAAAACGAGGTTGACAAACTTTCATTTTCTGTGATAAAAGCACTCACAAATTTCAGCACAAAACAAACATGAAAATTAGAATTCAATACAACCCTTTTTCCGTCATTCTATTCAGCTGGATCCTTTTGAGCAACTGCGGCCTTGCATTGACTCCCCGCATAACAACGAAAATACCCCCCAAGACCGAAACAGAAGTCTTTCGACTCAATCTGATTTACGGCGAAGTAAAGACCCTCGCCGGAATCAACGTAGGATTGTTAAACGAAGTCCAAGAAAATCTCTACGGCGCCCAGCTCGGAATCGTAAATTTTTCAGAAGGTAAAACCTACGGTTTTCAAGTAGCGATCGTCAACGCAGCAAAAAACAAGGGTTTCGGAATTCAAGCCGGAATCGTAAACTCCACAAACGGGGATTCCAAAGGAATCCAAGCGGGAATTATCAACTTAGGAGGCGATAAACAAGGTTATGACCTAACGATCGGAGTCGGAAATTATAAAACGAGCGGTCTTATGATCGGAGTCACGAATCTCTCCTCTCAAGGAATCAATCTCGGTGCTTTGAATGAAAATTCTCAAGGGTTCAACCTTGGGGTTTTGAATATTCAAGGAAGCGGAGTTAACGTTGGAATTTTTAACGGAGGGTCCGGAGTTCATATCGGACTTTTCAACTCTGCAGGAGAAGACGAAGCGGAACCTCCTACGATGCAATTTGGACTTCTCAATTTTTGCGGAAAGGGAAGATTTCCCGTTATGATCGGATTTAACTATTGTAAATAACTATGAAACATAAGAATTCTTTAAATTACTTTTTTATCATTTTCCTTTTGAGCGCCCTTTCGGTTTTCACTCTGAACTGCGGAGTCGGCGGACTACGAGGGGAAAAATCCTTTGTGAGAGCTCCTGCAAAGACCGAAACGGAACTCGTGAGAGTCAACCTCCTCTACGGAGAAGTGAATAAACTCTACGGAGTCAATCTCGGAGTGATCAATACGGTCAAAGATCGATTGGTCGGAGTTCAAGTCGGCGGAGTCAATTTTTCAGACGGAAAAACATACGGCGCTCAGCTCTCCCTCTACAATGAGGCGAAGAATGGAGGTTTCACCATCCAAGCAGGCGGGGTGAATAAAGTCGAAGAAACCGGCGCGGGAATCCAATTAGGTCTTTATAACAGGGCTTCGAACGTAGGAATCTATCTGACCGCGGGCTTATATAACAAAGGCAGTAGCGGAGCAACGATCGGTCTTATCAACAACGAGGGCTTAGGAATCAACGTAGGCGGGATCAATTACGGATATGGAGTCAATCTTGGACTCTTCAATTGGGGCAAGGGATTGAGCGTGGGCGCGATCAATGTCGGAGAGGACGGAAATTTTCAAATAGGAGTTTTGAATTTTTGTTCGGAAGGTCCGTTTCCCATCATGATCATCGCAAACTATTGTTCCAAATCGGGAACGGCGGCGACGGAAGAAAAAGTAGAAGCAAAAACAACGCCGATCAAGTAAGAATCAGTTATCGGTGAATCGCGTTTTCGGTGGACTCTAACTTTGAATCCTGGTTTCCGCGTGATTACGAATTGTTTTTTACCCAAGTTTCTTTTTCCTTTTCTTGTTTTCGTGTTTGTTAGCGCCTGCGGGGTCGCGTTAACACCTCGGTTAACTGCCAAAATTCCATCCGAAGCAGAAACGGAAGTGTTTCGGCTCAATCTGATTTACGGCGAACTAAGAACACTCTACGGGATCAATGTAGGCGTTAAGAATTTTGCCAATCGTCTCATCGGAACTCAGATCGGAATCATCAACTCGGCAGAAAACGCAAGCGGCCTGCAAATTGGATTCGCTAACAATGCGGGATCGGAACACGGCACTTTGAAAATCGGAATTTTCAATTTTAATTTCTTTTTGGATTCAGGAAGATCCCATCCACGTCCATGCTCGGATGTAGAAATCGAAACTCAAGTCGCAAAAAATGCCAGCGTATCGATTGGCGCCGCCAACATCCTGAGCGGACGATTCAACTTCGGAATTTTCAATTGGGGAGAAGGTCTCAACGTTGGACTTGTAAACATGAACGAGGGCAGTTCCGTTAGTTTAGGAATTGTGAATATAGGAACAAACTTGGAAGTTTCGCCTAAAGAGAAACGGGCGATTAGTTTCGGAATCTTCAATTCAGGAACTCATAAAGAAGAATTCCAAATCGGGATCATTAACTATTGTCCGAATAATACGATCCCCATCCTGATCCTCGCAAACTATTGTTCCCAATCTGAATCAGAAACCCCTGCTTCAACAGCGGCAACCGAGATCAAAACAGAGCCTTTAAAATAATCAATTCTAAAAATAGAATGAATTACTACATTCTATTTTTAGAATATTAAGGAAGCGACTGATAGATTTTTTCAGCGTATCGATCGGTCATTCCCGCGACGTAGTCACTGATCACACGGTATAAGGATTCTTCTTCGATTCTTTCTTTGTAGGTTTCCGGGATTTTTTCCGGGTGTTTGAGAAAATAATCAAACAAGGATTCGATCACTTTTTTTCCGTAGTCGCTCATTCGAACCAAATCTTCGTGACGATATAATCTTTCATAAAGAAAGGATTTGAGTTCTCGAAATTTTGTATTTACGTCTTCCGAAAAATTCGCAATTCTCACGCCTTCTTTCCAGATCTTCGCGAGGTCCCCTCGGGAACGAACCTGATTTGTTTCCAATTGGGAAGATATATTTCGAATGAGATCCGATACCATCGCGTTAGTCAAATTTCGGATCGAAGTTCGGATCAAAATTTTTTCCGCCGCTTCCGGATAACGCGTCTTACAGTCTTGATAGACCTCGTTCCAGAAACGATTTTCGGACAAGTCTCCGAGATGCAGATAACCCATCTCCCAACCGTCTTCGATATCGTGACTCGTATAAGCGATTTCATCCGAAAGATCGGCGATCATTCCTTCGAGAGAGGGTCCGTCTTCTTGTCTGGATAAAAACATTCCGGAACCTTCGTAATCCGCTCCGTGTTTCATAAGTCCCTTCAAAGTTTCTCTGCAAAGATTCAATCCGGGAAAACCAGGATACTTTTTTTCGATCGCGGTCACGATTCTCAAAGACTGTTTGTTGTGTTCAAATCCTCCGTGATCCTTCATCAAACCGGAAAGAACATCCTGACCGGCGTGACCAAACGGGGTGTGACCGAGATCGTGAGCGAGTGCGATCGTTTCAGAAAGATGAGAATTCAAACCCAACGCAGAAGCGATCGTCCGAGAAAGGCCTGCCACTTCCAAAGTATGAGTCATTCGATTTCTATAATTCTCGCCAACGGAGAAAATGAAAACTTGGGTTTTGTATTGAAGACGTTTGAAAGCGCTCGAGTGAAGAACCCGATCCCGGTCCCTCTGAAACGGAAGTCGATAGGAATGTTCCTCTTCTTCGTAAACTCTTCCTCCGTTATTTGCGCTGGATACGGCGTAAGGAGCGAGACCCGCTTCTTCTTTTTGAATCAATTCATTTCTGGAATAATACACTATCCTAAAAAATCGGGCACTTTTCCCAAAAGTCTCCTTACTTTTTTTGTTTGTTTACTGCTATTTTAAAGGAGCCAGATTTTAATGTCTCTGAAATCCTAACCCAAGGCGTTACAAGTAGGAATGGAATTCTTAAATCTTCTCGTTCACATCTTCTCCGAATACGGATACATCGCCGTCTTTTTAGTACTCATTCTCTGCGGTTTCGGACTTCCGGTTCCGGAAGATATTTCCTTGGTATCAGGCGGAGTGATCGCCGGTCTTGGAAAAGCGGACCCTCATTTTATGTTTTTAGTAGGAATGGCGGGAGTTCTCATCGGAGATGCTTCCGTTTTTTTACTCGGAAGAATCTACGGAATTCGAGTTTTGCAGATTCCTATGATCTCGAGAATCGTAACTCCGGAACGATTTGCCAAGGTCCAGGACAAGATCGGAAAATACGGAAACTGGGTTACGTTTATGGCTCGTTTTATGCCGGGTCTTCGAATGCCGATTTATCTCACGGCTGGAACTTCCGATAGAATTTCCTTTTACCGATTCGTGGCCCTGGATTTTATGGCGGCGATCATTTCGGTTCCGATCTGGGTCTATCTCGGTTATTTCGGGGCTCACAACTTCGGTACCCTTCTTACTTGGGTGCACCAAGGTCAACTAACGGTCTTCGGACTTTTGGGAGGGGCCATTCTATTTTTCGGAATCACATATTGGATTCGAAAGAAACGATCCGCGGCTCTTTAAGAATTTCTTTACATCTTTTTGCATTCGGCTATTGTTTGACCAGTTATGGACATTCTTGCGCAGCCGGTGCTTGTGCTGAATGCCGGTTACGTCCCCATCGGGGTCCGGTCGGTCAAAGACGCCCTCATCCTTATCATTCTTGAGAAAGCACAATTGATCAAGGATGATGAAAACCTTCTCATTCGTTCCGAAAAACTCAAATTCACAGCTCCTCGAATCATTCTTCTCCGCGACTACTACCGAGTTCCTCCAAGGAAGGATCGAGTTTCCAGAGAAAATATCTTTCAAAGAGACAACTATCACTGTGTCTACTGCGGTAAAAAGTTTCCGAGTTCTAAACTGACTCTGGATCACGTAATCCCGAGAAGTCGTTGGGAAGGAGTTCCTAAAAAAGAGAGACCGAAAGATTTTAATTCTTGGGAGAATCTGGTCGCGGCCTGCAAACACTGCAATACCCGGAAAGGAAACAAACTTCTCTCCGAATTGAAGTGGAACTTGCCGGAAGAAAATCGGGTGACACCCAAGCTACGCTTTCCACTCTTCTCAATATCGGATCAGCAGGCGGAGAAGTTCGGCTGGCGGGAGTATATTTCTTTTTGAAACGTCTTTCTATTCTATTTCTTCTTCCAGTAGTTTCTTTTCTTTTCGGATGTCCGCACTATTCTACGACAAGATTGATTTCCACACCTCCGACTCTGATCAGCATCGTTCCGATCGCAACCGGATACGAGCTCAGAATGAGAGCCGGAAACCCCGAACTCCTTTTTAGCGGTTATCGTCTCTTCTTGGGAAATACCGAAAACGAATCTCGGTTTCCGGCCGATTTGAACGCGGGGATCGATTGTGTGGGAGGAGTCCTCAATCTCATTCCAAACCAACCTCTGGAATATTCGATCGAACTGAGTCCGAACAGCGGACCTCTCGCAACACCGGCTACGGGAGAAAATGCAAATCGAATCTGTAAGATGAACGTGACTGTGACTTCCGGTCAATATCTCACCCTACGTTCTCAGGTTCTCGTGATAAGTATCACAAACGGAGCGACTTCGGGATTTGTATTTTCGATGCCATCCAACTCTCTCAAGGTTCCCTAAACCAAACCTCGATTTTTTGTAAAGTGTCCTTTGCGTCGGCGATCCAGATACTTTCTGGAAACGATTGAATCAATTTTTCAAAACCGATCTTTGCGCTCAGTAAAGAATTTCTTAATTTCCGAAGAGCCGGATTCTCCTCACCCTTTAGAAAGATCGGATTTCCATCCGTGATCTTATAGTATTCGTGGATCGCAGAATCGTAGGCTTCCCGGGCGAGCTTGTAAATATCGTAGTCCGATTTCTGAAAATGAGAAGGATGAGAAATTACATTCAATTTTTGGAATGTTTTTTGTTCGAGATAAGAATTCAGAACGTCCCTGTATTCGATCAATTCTTTGAATAAAGAATCGCTTGAGAATTCTCCCGTGTCCGGGTGGTATTTTTTTGAGAGGAGATAAAAACGACTTTTGAGTTCTTCTTCTGTAAACCCCGGGTCCAAACCCAGAAACTCCAGGGCTCTTTCTAACAGGTCCCCGTTTTCCAAAAATCTTGTCTGAGGTGGAGATGACGTTTGAGTTGAATTTGAACCTGAGCCACGTTCAATTCTTTTTGATATTCTTTTAGAATGTCCTTCATCCGTTCTTCCACTTGAGAATGAAGAAGTCTGGATTCTTCCAATTTCTGAAACAGGGTTTCCGTTATTTCGATGAGCTCTAAATTCTGCGGAACACCCTCTTCCAATTTTTCAATCTTACGATCGATGGAACAGAGTTTGTCTACGAGTTTGAGATTGGAATCTTCGATCTTGGCTCCTGCCTCTCCGTCCCCAAAACCGAAAACTTCCAACTGTCGTTTTTGATTTCGGATCAGTTCGTCCAAAAGGAGAATTTTTTCTCCGAAGAGGACGACAAGGCCCGTGGCGTTTTGCTTACGATCGACTGAAGTCAAGTTTTAACCTTGAATGGACAATCCGCTTCCGCGGCTTCCCTGAAACGGGGCTGATACGACGTTGGACTTTTCTTTTTTTTCAATCTCTTCCCAAGCCGATTTCAGATCTTCCATGTATTTGATAATTTCTTGAATGATCTCGGAATCTTTTTTCATGTTAGCTTCGAGCAGACGTTTTTTGATGTAAACGTAGATTCCCAAAAGGTTATTGGCCACTTCCCCGCCTTGTTCTAAGTTGAGGGCAAGCATGAGTTCCGTTACGATTTCCCCCGCTTTGAGGATATGATTGTTAACCACATCGTATTTTCTAGGAGTGTTGTTCTCCAGAGCGATATTTAGAAAACGAATCGCCCCATCATAGAGCATGACGATGAGTTTTCCCTGGCTGACAGTCGAGATTTCGTTGGATTTATATTGTTCAACGGTCGCTGTGGATTTTCTGGCAAGTGACATGTATCTCTCCTGAAATACTCTTCGACAAAAACGGTTGCCTCCTTAATGCTGGGTAAGAACATTCTTACGGTTTCTCTCAAAACTTTCGCGGGTTTTTTAGTCCGCAAAACCGTCCGAATTTTCAAAATCGAATCCCAACTAGGCCATTTGCCGAGCTATGTCTTATCTCTCCAGTCTCGCCTTGATTTTTTTCAAAATCGGGCGTAACTTTGATAACAAAGGTTCTACGTTTGGATTTTTTAAAAACCCAAATTTGAGAAACCCTCGCTTGGGTGAAAAGACACAACTCTGATTTTATCCGGATAGAATTCCCTTGGCAAGTCTGTTTACAAAACCCAAAAAAAAGATCGTATTTTTAGCCTCCGGTCGAGGCTCCAATTTGAGGGCCGTCCTTGAGAACCTAAAGAAGGGAAAGATCGCAGGAACCGGAATTTCTCTCATCACGGACAATCCTGCGTGCAAGGCCTTGGAAATCGCAAAAGAATTTCATCTTCCCTCTCAAGTATTGGATTTTAAATCCTTTGAAGATAAGTCCGCGTATCACAAAGCCCTTTTGGATCGATTGCTCGAACTACAGCCGGAGTTGATTGTTACCGTCGGATATATGAAGATTCTTAAACCCGAAATTATCCGGGCGTTTCCAAACTCGATCATAAACATTCACCCTTCCCTTTTGCCGGCCTTCCCGGGACTGGGCGCCCAAAAACAAGCCTTTGAGTACGGAGTCAAAATCGCCGGTTGTACGGCGCATTTTGTGGACGAGGGAGTCGATTCCGGACCTGTGATTTTACAAGGAGTTGTGAAAATCAAGGAAGGAATGTCGGAAAGAGATTTGACTCTAGAGATTCTCAAAGAGGAACATAAAATCCTGCCACTCGCGGTTCAGTATTTTTGCGAGGGCAAGCTAAAGATCCAAAATAGAAAGGTCAGCATTCAATAAACAATGATACAAATCAAAAGAGCCCTGATTTCGGTCAGCGATAAATCCGGTTTAGTCGAGTTCGCACAATTCTTAAACCAAAACGGAGTGGAGATTATTTCCACTGGCGGAACTCTCAAACTTCTCAAAGAAAAAGGAATCAATGCGATTGCCATCGACGATTATACCGGTTTTCCGGAAATCTTAGACGGAAGGGTCAAGACCTTACATCCGAAAGTTCATGGAGGACTTTTAGGAGTCATTTCCAATCCAGCTCACAAACAAAAGATGGACGAGCTAAAAATTCCGAAGATCGATTTGGTTGTTGTGAACTTATATCCATTCTTAAAAACCGTTTCCAAACCCGGAGTTCTTTTAGAAGAAGCGATCGAGAACATTGATATCGGCGGCCCTTCTATGATCCGAAGCGGGGCTAAGAATTACAAACATACGTTAGTTCTCACCGATCCGAACGATTATTCCGAAGCTCAGTCCTTGATTTCTTCCGGAGGAATTTCCGAAGAAGTGTCTGCGAAGTTTATGAGAAAGGCGTTCTCTCATACCGCGATGTATGACACCGCGATCTCTTCCTGGTTTAACAAACAAGCCGGCGACACTTTCCCCGACGTTCTCAATCTTTCTTTCTTAAAAAAACAAAAACTCAGATACGGAGAAAATCCGCACCAAGCCGCTGCCTTTTACGAACCTCTGTTTACAAAGAGCGATTTTTCCCCTTTGCAAGGAAAGGAGTTGTCGTTTAACAATATGTTGGACTTCGACGCGGCGTTTCACATTTCAAGTCTTCTTCCGGAAAACACCGTTTGTATCATCAAACACCTCAACCCTTGTGGGATCGCGTATGCGGACGATCCTTTGGAAGCCTATCAACTCGCGAGAAGAACGGATCCGATCTCTGCGTTCGGCGGCGTGATCGGAATCAAGGGACTCGTAAACGGAGAACTCGCGACGGTAATCACTGAAAACTTTGTGGAAGGTGTGATCGCTCAGAAGTTTACTCCGGAAGCTCTTGAGATTTTTTCCAAGAAGCCGAACATTCGTCTCATCGAGATCGAAGACTTCAAAGAAGCCTTGGACGAACTCGACCTCCGACCGATCCATCACGGACTTCTTATACAAGACAGAGATTATACTACGATCACTGAAAAAGATTTGAAAATCGTAACCAAAAAACAACCGACCCCAGACGACATTCGCGGTTTGATGTTTGCTTGGTCTTGTGTTCGTTTTATCAAATCCAACGCGATCGTTTATACGGAAGAAAACGCGACTCTCGGAATCGGAGCGGGTCAAATGTCCAGGGTAGATTCCGTTCAGTTAGGCGCGAACAAAGCTTTAAACGTTGGACTTTCCGTTGTGGGTTCTTATGTTGCCAGCGACGCATTCTTTCCGTTTCGAGATGGAATCGACGCACTCGGAAAGGCGGGAGCAAAAGCCATCATCCAGCCCGGAGGTTCCGTGCGAGATCCGGAAGTGATCCAAGCCGCGGACGAGCACGGATTGATTATGGTTTTTACAGGTATGAGGCACTTCAGACACTGATATGGAATTCTTACTTTATCTCATCTTCTTCGGATTCGTCTCGGGCGTTTTAGTTCTAGTGAGCTATTACTTCAAACTTCTGTTTCTTTCAGGAAGAGATTCCTTTGAAAAATTGGAACTCGTGGACTGGATCCGAATTCTTCCGGAAGAATTGCTCAAACTTTTGGAATCCGGGGGAAGTCTTCAGTACGGAGCGATCGCATTCTTCATTTCCGCGTTCGTTTCGTATCTTTGGACTTTGATGGGAGGAATCATCGGAGCTCCTCATTACGCGGACGCTTTTGGAAACTATTTCTTTCTTTCCTTCTTACTTCCCGTGACTCTCTTTACGACTTACGGGGTTTTGGTGGATTTGATTTTGAAAGAACTTCCGTCCACGAGTCCCAATCACTTTTTGGTTCGTTTTTTCGAACAAGAAGTTCCGGTTCTCAGCGGTTGTTCGATTTCAGTCATCGCCTCCAACCTCGCGGTCTACGGGCTATTTCATGAAATCCCGTTCTTATTCGTTCTTCCGAACATTTCGATCATCGCGGTCCTTCTGGTTCTGCGTTGGAACGGAAAGGTAAAGATCGGAGGAATTCATTTCTCCGGTCCGAAAAAGCCCTCCTACGAGGAAGATTCTGAATAAGTTTCCAAAAAAATTGCCGATAGTTAGAATATGAGAATCCTCGTTCTTCTCCTAACTTTTATCATCGCACCCGCGACCGTGTTTGCACAATTACCGGAAGAAGGTCCGAATCGAAGACAACCGAACAATACCCAACAACAGGCTCTCAATCTTTTAGAAGGTTTTGCAGAATCGTCTTGGGGAGAAAGTTACGCCAATCTTCGTGAGAAATTCTTATCCCTTTCCACCAATCCGCAGAACGACGAAAAAGTTGAGATCGTATTTGAAGATAAGGAAAAAACGCTTCTGATTCGAAGAAACGGAATTCTCTATTCCTATCGTTTTTATTCCACTCCCAAAATCGTTTTGGATTCTAGACCCAAGGGCCAAACCGCAAATACAACGACCGTAGAAAATAAGTCCGAGATGGATGACGGAAATCACTCCGCTCCCGGAGTTTTGTTCTCGGTTGGAGTGATCTTTCGTTATCTTCCCGGAAAAGAAGTTCAACAAAAACTGGAACAGAAATACGGAAAGCCTAAGAAGGAAGCGTTGGCTGAAAATAAAATCGGCGGCGCCGTTCTCTGGGAAAAGACCGATGAAAAACAATCTCCCCCCAAGGGCGGTTATATCGTTCAGTGGAAAGAAGCTTATAAAAAAATGCCTTTTACCAGAAGAGTCGACTATTTCAGTTCTTCGATCAAATTCCAAATTGAAAAAGAATACAAAGAATTCTTTAGCGCCGAAGAGATCAAAACGCTTCGTGATTTGATTCCATAAACTTACGATTCAAAAGCTCAACGTTTTATTTCCTACGGTTATTTTTATAAGGACCGAATTTTAAGAATCAGACGCGCTCGGAAATTTTTTCCCAGGATTCAAAAACTTGGTTCAATTGGACACGAACGGTTCGAAAGAAAAGTAAGAGAATCGGATTGCAAGTTTCAGAGAAAATCCCCGCTTTGAAACATTCGGTTTCCCGCAATGTCGCAAACTGGATCAGAACTCACACGAGAAAAGAACTCGAGAGCGAAATGAGAATCGACCAACCGACTCAAACCTCTCGAGTTGTCGATTGACAATATTTGAAACCAATTCGAATTCTCCTTTTCGAATCATTTCCCTCTTTCTAAAAGAATAGGATTCATCCAAAATTCTATTGACCTTGGCCTAGCTTTCGAACCATGCTCAAAGCACATATTTTAGAGGAGCCTGTCTGTGGAATTATACCTGGATACAGCTAACATTGATGAAATCAAAGAGATCGCGTCTTACGGTCTTGTAGATGGAGTCACAACCAATCCTTCGATCATCGCAAAGTCTGGAAGAAATTTTAAAGAAGTCATAAAGGAAATCTGTGCGATCGTTCCCGGTCCTGTGAGCGCCGAAGTTCTTTCAACAAAATTTGACGGAATGTTAAAGGAAGCCCTCGAACTCGTCGAAATCGCAGAGAACGTCGTAGTAAAAGTTCCTTTGATTCCGGAAGGTCTTAAGACCGTTGTCGAACTTACAAAGAGGAACATTCCGACAAACGTAACACTTTGTTTTTCGGCTCCACAGGCTTTGCTCGCGGCAAAAGCGGGAGCTACTTTTATTTCTCCGTTTATTGGAAGAGTCGATGATACGAGCTGGGATGGAATGGAATTGATCACCGAAATCAGAGAGATCTATGACAACTACGGTTATGACACGAGAATTCTCGCTGCTTCCATTCGCGGACCTATGCACTTAAAAGAATCTGCATTGAGAGGAGCTGACTGCGCGACGATGCCTCACTCCGCGTTTATGCAACTTTTCAAACATCCTCTGACCGATATCGGTTTGGAAAAATTCTTAGAAGACGCAAAAAAATTGAAGTGGTGATTTTTCCTTTTAAAGCCCTCAGATCTTTGAGGGCTTTGATCTTCACAAAAAAATTCCGGCCGAACTTTCATTCCTCTTTTCCCGCAATCTTCCAAAGAAGTAATTCCATTCAGAAAATGGAATTTATGATCCAAAAAGTCTTTTAACAAAAGAAATGATAAGAGATTTGAGATGATTTCTCCAACTCGTTTTTAGAACGTAGACCAAGTTGTAGAAGCTCCTACATTTTGTTCCTTATCCACCTTTGCGTGAAGAACAATCATTGGACTGTGTTACAAAAGTTTTTTTCTGTAAAATTACAAGATTTCCGAATTTCTAAGACGAAGTATCGATTTTTGACCTCAGGGAATTTTCTTGATTCCGTAGTAGTCATCCATCATCAATTTCATCGATTCCAGAAAACACATGATGGATTGATGAGACGCGTCATAAAATAAATTACAAGAAGTCTGCGTATTCAAATCCACAGAAACCGCGCCGTATTGTTTGGAAAGACCTTGAATTTTTGGCCACCAAGTCTTTTCCATTTCCAATTCATAAAATCTCTTTCTATAAGTATCATATACTTTTGGCCAAATGAGATAAACCTTTACGTCATTCTCCTTTGCCAATTTGAGAAATTGTTCCACGAAATAAAATTGACTTTGGCCCATTTGAAATGTGGAAAGATACAGATTCCGAATTCTCGCTGCATCTTTTTCCAGGCGATCGGGATCGTTAAAGAATGTTGTATAAGCGAATTGTTCGCCGTGATTTAAATTGAGAACTAGATAGTCCGTGTTCAGAGCCGGATTGTATTCGGATAACTTTCCTTCCTGCAACCTTCTGGAGAATAACTTGAGATCCGGATTGATCCTTCGCACCGCGAACATACGATCCAAGAAAAGTTTCTTACGATCTTCCATCGAAATCTGATCTAAATATTTAAGAATGAATTCGTCATCGGCTCCGTATTTTAGAAACGGATCGTAATACATTCCCTTGGTATCGTCAAAACCTTCGGGACTCACCACGTAGAAAACCAGCTTAGGTTTGATCCCTTGTTTGAGAATCTTCTCAAACCAATAGAATCCGTACGCTGGAACCGCTTGTGGACCGGAAAAGTTATACAAAACCCAATCTTTCTGGAGTTTCTTATCCATTCCGATCACGGAATAAGGATAAGCCCGAGAATCTCCAAAAGCCACCGCAAGAGATCGTTCTTCCAAAGCCTTATCGCGAATCATTTTTTCGAAAAGGGATTTTCTCTGCGTGTAATAGACAGTATTCCCGGCTTGGATAAAATTTTTCTGAAAGTATTCGATCGTAAAAATCTTATCCAAACAAAAAATAAAAACTAAAAAGATAACCGGATAATAGATATAAATTCGTTTCATAGTACCGCTCAAAACTTAGAATAAAAAAAGTCTGCGTTGCCCGCGTTCATTCCAACCATAATAAAAAGAATCACGAGTCCTAAAATAGGCAACAACCTCGCACGCCATTTTTCAGGAACCGAATACTTTTCAGGCCATTCTTCGGAGACGTGAAAAAGAACCACGAAGATCAACATGTAAATTCCGCTTTCGAGTCCGGTCAGTTCCTGACCTTTCTGAAAGGTAAGAATTCTTCCAATCGAAGAGAGGGCCGAAGTAAAGTCCGGAGTAAAAAAGAAAGTCCAAGAGATAGAATAGACGAGCAATACGAACAGGTATCGAAGCGTCGGCTTGACGTAAGGAACCTCGGGAAGAATTTTCCATTTTTGCACTTCGAAAAGTCTTTCCAAGGAAAGATAGATCCCGGTCAAAAGTCCCCAAAAAAGAAAATTCAAACTCGCTCCGTGCCAGAGTCCGCCTAACATAAACGTTACGATAAAATTTACGGAAGTCCGAAATTCTCCCTTTCGAGAACCTCCGAGCGGAATATAGATATAATCTCGAATCCAATAGGAGAACGTTAGATGCCATCTCCTCCAGAGATCTCCAAAACTTTGAAAGAAAAACGGAGCTTTGAAATTTTCCGGCAAATCAAAACCCATCAGTTTTCCAAGTCCTCTTGCCATGTCGGTAAGTCCCGAAAAATCGAAGTAGAGATTCATCGCAAAAAGAAAACAGGTGAGTAAAAGAGCCAGACCCGAATAATCCTTAGGAGAAAGAAAGGCTGGTGCGATCAAAGGTACAACGGCAGCGGACAAAAGCCCTTTTTTGACAAGACCTCTCAAAAACAACCAAAGTCCTTCCGTGAGTTTGGAAGGGGTCATGGAAGGCGCGGAAAACTGATCGCTTACTTGATCGTATCTAAGAATCGGCCCCGCGATCATCACCGGAAAAAAGAAGATGTAGGAGAACATTCCTGATAGAGAAATCTCTTTGTTAAAACCTTCCCTTTTGGAATCCACCGCCAAAGAGATCAATTGAAACGTGTAATAACTGATCGTCGCGGGTAGAACAACTTCAAAACCCGTAAGTCCTAAGGCGGAAGATAACTTCGCATCCAACATCGTCTTTTCTTGAAGCATCGGAATCGAAAAGGCAAATCCTATAAACTCCATGAGTAAATAAAAATATTTGAATAGACCTAGATTGAGTAAATTGAGGCCGACAGCGACTTTTACATACCAGGATTTTTCTTTCAAAAAATGAAAGAGGAGCCAGTTCGCAAAAACTACAAATACAAGGTGAAGTAAAAAATTAAAACTAAAGACGGAATAAAAAAAGGCTGAACCGATGATGAGAAGATACTTTCTACTCTTCTCAGGAACATTCCAGTAGACCAAATAAAAGACTAGAAAAAATAAAAGAAATTCTATGCTTAAAAAATTCATTCCCAAACCCCAACCGCGTCTTTCAAAAGATATTTACCTTCCGGAAGATTTAGCTTTTCTAATTGAATCGATCCAACTCGAATCCTCTGAAGATCCAACACGTGTGTACCCAAAGAGTGAAACATTCTTCTGATCTGTCTTTTTTTTCCTTCTCCGAGAATCACTCGATAGACGCAGTCTTTCCCGGGAACGAGTTTAACCATCTTCGCACGCAGAATTTCCCCTGCATCCAAAATCCCTTTTTGAAACGCGGTCTGAATCTCCTTTTCCCCAGGATCGAATTTGAGCCAGACCAAATATTCCTTCTCGGATCCATTGGAGGGATGCGAGATTTTCTGAGCCAAATCTCCGTCGTTGGTCAAAAGGAGAAGTCCTCTGGAATTCAAATCCAGTCTTCCCGCGATCTTGTAGTTTTTAAATTTCTCCGGAAGAAGGGAAAAAACGGTCTTTTCGTGAAATCGATCCTGATGCGAACAAAGATAACCCGCGGGCTTGTTGAGGAGCAAAAGTTGTCTCGGTTCCCGATCCGGCCGAACCACCTTTCCTCGAAAAGATACTACGTCGGTTTCGGGTAAAACACGAACAGCGAGATCCGTGACTTGTTTCCCATTGATCTCAATCAATCCCTTTAGGATCCATTCTTCGGCTTTTCGTCTGGAGCCGAGGCCGCAGTCCGCCAAATACCGATTGAGCCGGATTCCGTCTTTCGGGGGTAAATCATCCTGAGACTTCATCGATTCATCCATTTCAGAAAGATTCCAAAAATCTTCTACCTAAAACTTCGTTGACCGTACTCTCAGGCCCATTCAGGATTGAAGCAAAAGATTCGGAGTTTTTCCGGTCTAAGTTACGATGAATCCCCTTAAAAAAAAGCCCCGCACTCATTCTACCCAAGAAGCTCCTCAAAAACCGGAATGGCTCAAAGTTAAACTTACCTTTCCGGATCCAAAGAACAACACGGTCGCGATCGTAAGAGATTCTCTGGAAGAAAAAAAACTCAATACGGTCTGCGAAAGCGCTTCTTGTCCCAATCTCAATCACTGTTGGTCTCGTAAGACGGCGACTTATATGCTCGGAGGAGATATCTGCACAAGACGTTGCTCTTATTGCGACGTAGCCTCGGGCAAACCAAAGCCGCTCGACAAAGGAGAACCGCAAAGAGTCGCTGAATCCGCAATCGCACTCGGACTCAAACACGTCGTTCTTACGGCCGTAAATCGAGACGATCTGGAAGACGGGGGCGCTACCCATTTCGCCGAAACCTTGGAAAGAATCCGAGAAGGTCTTCCCGATTGTAAGATCGAATTTTTAGTCCCCGATCTCAAAGCAAAGTTAGAATCTTTAGAAATCATCTTTCAATCCAAACCGGACGTCTTTAACCACAACGTCGAAACCGTCCAAAGACTTTTTCCAGAAGTCGCCCCTCAAAAGAGATACGATCGTTCCTTAGAAGTTTTGAAGATCGCTTCTGAACGCGGTTTCTTAACAAAGAGCGGTTTGATCTTAGGAATGGGAGAAACGGTAGAAGAAGTCAAAGAATGTATGCGAGACCTCGCCCAAGCCGGAGTTTCTCTTCTTACTTTAGGACAGTATCTACAACCGACGCCGACTCATCTTCCCGTAAAGGAATACGTTTCTCCCGAAGTATTTAAGGAATTGAGAATCTACGGAAAATCCATCGGCTTCAAAGGTGTTTTCTCCGGTCCGTTGGTAAGAAGTTCGTATCACGCCGACGAGCAAGTCTCATGGACCCCTTAGAAGGTTCGACTCCGCATCCTCCACCCGAGGAAATTAAGAAAATCTTATATCACTCAATCATTCAATTTCTTTCGGGAAAGGAAGGCCCTGCCAGTAAATCTGAAATTAAGGATCTTCTTGAAAAGACAATCAATCTGATTCCAAAGGTGGAAGCTCATTGGGCGGAAATCAATCGTTTTGGAAAGAATAAGATGATTCTCCATTGGAAGGAGCAAGTCATGCTCTTGGATATGGAAGAAGTGTTAGATTCGATTCTTTCTCTTTGGAATCAAAAGTTCGAATGATTCAATTTCCTTTCCTCAGTTTTTATTTAGCGCGAGCTCCAAAATCGGAAACTGTGGGAACTCTTTTCACTTTTTTTAGTCAACGGGACAGTTTTTTGAAAAGGTGAAGATAGTGAAAATGTAAAGCTCTCGTAGGAACTCTTACAAATTTCCTTGCCGGTTTTGGGATAAGCTCTAATTTCGAAAATAGAACGAAGGGCGAGTTTTTAACATCAATTGAGCCGATAAAGGCCAATTTTGTATTTTCTCAAAAGTAAGTCGGCTTTTTTCGAATGGCTTTTTCCGGATTGATCTTTTTTTGAATAAGCCTTCGTTGAATCGGTTCCACACCATTTTCGAATATCATAACGAAGGGAATCGTGAACGGTAATATATTCCGTAACGTCGTAAACGCTCTTTTCAATCAAGATCCAACAACTAACAGCCGTATTGTGAAGTCTCAATTCTTCCATGGAAATGGTCTTCTCTTCCCCCAAGACCGATAGGAGGCAAACTCCGAAGATCACAAAATATTTTACCAAGGTGAAAATTCCTCCGAATGAATCTTTTTATTCGGAATACCGTGAGAATGCAAGTGTCTTCGAACGGTCTTCATAAATTTTGGAGGTCCACAGATAAGATATTCTGCATTCTTATTTCTGGAAAGATACGGCTTAAGGATGGAAAGATCCGGAAGCTGTTTTTTTAAAACTTCCGCAAAACTCCACTGAAACTGAACGTATCTTTCTGAAATTTCATCCAGCTCTGCGCGAACCGATAGATCATCGGGATCGGAAAAAAAATAAAACAGCCGAATCATCCCTGAAGTTCGAAATTCTAAACATCTGGCTCTTCCTAAAAATGGAGCAATCCCGATTCCACCCGCGATCCAAACCTGATCCATTTTCCAATCGATTTTGATTTCCTGGAACGGACCCAGCATGTCAATTTTATCGCCGGGGACCGAATTTAACAACTGTCTTGTATCCTTCCCCAGACTTTTGATTCTTACCCGAAGCAAATCGCTTTGGGAACAGGAGGCGATCGAAAATGGATGCCAATCGTACGAGTATTCTTTTCCCAAAAAACGTAGATAAAGAATCGCACCTGCTACATATTCTTTACGGGCGACTTGTTTATCGGAATCCGGTATCAAATCCAATTCAACGGAAGAATCGGAGAGTCTATCGATCTTTTGAATTTTCCAAGGAGTTCCGACCCACGTCCGAAGAAGGATCGCAAGGATACTCCAGACTCCGAAAAGCACGCTGAACAGAAATGGAATCTTGTGCGACCATTCTTCGGGAAGGAAGAGATAACCGTGTATGATAGCGAGGAAATACGAAGGAATCAACAACAGGTGAATTGCAAACCAGGAACGATAGTTTTGCAACTTCCAAAATGCGGAAACGATACTAAGCGAATAGATCAGAAAACCGATCCATCCAGTTAAGACCGCAGGATCATCCCACATTGTAAGAATTTCCGGAAATTGAACGATCTCAAAGATGACGTGGGAAAAAAAGAAAATCGTCGTAATCATTCCAAACCAATGATGCAGGCGATAC
The DNA here is from genome assembly GCF_001729245.1 of Leptospira tipperaryensis. Taxonomy (NCBI): domain Bacteria; kingdom Pseudomonadati; phylum Spirochaetota; class Leptospiria; order Leptospirales; family Leptospiraceae; genus Leptospira; species Leptospira tipperaryensis. Next base: position 2,209,805 of record NZ_CP015217.1, read on the forward strand.
TGAGAAGAAATTCCTCCTACCAAAGAAGAAATTTTTTTAAGCTTCAACGCAAAGTAGAAAGTAAAGGAAAACAACAATAGACCGAGAATCGGTAGATAGATTTCTAAGAATTTCAATTTTCTTTCAGTTCCGCTTAAACCTGTTTCTCAATACTTACGATCCAAATTTTATCCTACAAATCTCTTGGATCTCACGAAGAATCTTTTGGAACTACAACGATCCTTTTCGTTCACCCCGTCCTTGCATAGCGATCCACAGTGGGCCGCGTTGATTTTTTGAGAGTTCAGATGCGTTAGCGGAAGGTTTGAGAAACTTTTCTCTATCTCAAAATCCTAATGAATTGCTACCTTTAGTTTACGTAAACAATTGTCCGTACAAAGAAAAACCCGAGCTTTTACACCCGGGTTTTTTCCACCTGATTTCAGGTTCAGTCTCTGTTATCAGAATTTAGCTTTCGTTTGGAAGTCGTAAATTACTTCTTGAACATCCGCTTGGTTGATCTTCTTAATACCTTGTTCGGTATGAACGATCATAGTGGATCCTTGTTGATCAACAATCGCACCGATCAAAGAAGATCCGTCAGTCATGATGATCTTTTCAATTCTTTCGTAGTAGTTTACGATATCTTTGCTGGACTTCAATTCTTTAGGAGTTGAGATCAGCACTTGTTTGAATTTCTTTGCTTCATCTTCTTGACGAGCCGCTACTTCACTTTCGAGTTTCTTTCTTTCAGACTCGAGAGCCGCCGCTTTTTGTTCGTCAACTTTTCCGGAAGATTCTTCATTGATACGAACCATCTTATCCGAAGTTTCTTTGTCTACGGTTACGATTGTTCTAAGTTCTTCTTCGTCTTTTTTGGAGATTCCAGAGTTATCCAATTTCTTAACAACGCCAGAGATATTTTTCTCAACGTTGGATCCGATTTTAGAAGTGTCTTTGATATCCAAAGATTTATCATCTGCTTTCATTACGGAAGCTTGATTTTTCTCGAGAACGATTTCAGAAGAAGCTACGGATTGCTGAATTTTTTTCAGGTCCTCGCTCTTAGAAATTTCTTCGTCGCTCAATCCTTCCAGAGCCGCAACGCGAGGAGCCACTGCAACCGAACCGTCTAACACTTTAACGGTCGCTTTGTCGGATTTAGATCTCTCTACGATGAATGAAGTTCCACGCACACCAGCGATCGCGGTTGGAGTAACCACGGAAAACTGATCGTCTTTGGAAGCTTTGTTCACTTTCGCGAATACTTTTCCGGACACGAGAGCGAGTCTTGTATCGGAGTTTCCTTTAGAGTTTACAGAAAGAGCATCGAAGTCGATTACGGAATTTTCAGAAATACGAATCGCGGATCCGTCTGCAAATTGAATATCAACTTTAGATTTGTCTTTTGTAGTTACCTTGTCGCCAGTTTTTAAACTTGCACCAAGAGTAGCTTTTTCTTCCGTTAAGTCAGTGTGAAGAATTTTAGCTTCTCCGACGCTGAAAACAACTACAGCCGAGGGGCTGTTTTCTTTACCAGTAGTGGCTGCCTGGGAATTTTCGGTAGGTTTCTTACATGCGCTGAACACCAGAATTCCGGCGGTCAAAGCGATGGAGGAAACGATTAATAGCTTCTTCATACCCATTTTCCTTAAGATTGGATTGATAACAGGACTGCGGTGGTGGCAGCCTCTATCTATGTTACTCAACAGGCAACATAATCGGTTTTTCCAATTCTTTCAATTTTTTTTTACTAATTGCAAGATATTTCCTGATCCAAAATCGGCAAAATAGACTTCGCCGTTCCCGTCCTGTCCAAAGGTGCTGATTTGGAGCGGAACCTGAAATAAAAGCTCGTTGGATATTTTTTTCCCGCTTTTCTGCCTCAAAATCCAGATTCTTCCCGTAACAAAGTCTCCATAAAGGTAAGAACCTACTAATTTAGGGAGTAATTTTCCCCTGTATACATAACCGCCGGTAATAGAATGCCCTTCTTCCCGGGGATATTCATGAATCGGGTCCGCGATTCCGGGTAACGAGCAGGATGGATTCCTTTTAAAACAGTGAAAACCTTCTTTGATATTCCACCCGTAATTCCCACCTTTCTGAATCAGATCGATCTCTTCGAAGGAATTTTGTCCGACATCGGCTAAATACAGTTCACCGGTAAGAGAATCAAAGGAGAATCTCCAGGGATTTCGAAGACCATAGGCCCAGATTTCGGGTAAGAATCCGGCTTTGTTTAAGAAAGGATTGTCCTCCGGAATCTTGTAAGGAGCTCCCGAAGTTTTTACATTCGGCGTGATTCGAAGAAGTTTACCGAGAAATGTTCCCGGATTTTGTCCGTTCTTGTAGGGATCATTTGCTCCCCCTCCGTCTCCAAAGCCGATATAGAGTTTTTTATCCGGCCCGAATACGATCTGGCCGCCGTTGTGATTGGAATACGGTTGTTCCACCTTTAGAATGGTTCTCTTTGCGTCTTCGATTCTTTGAATCGAGTCCGGCTTCCAATCAAATTCTAAAATCTTAGAATGGTCTTTTCCGTTTTCTTTTACGACAACGTGAACATAGAATTTAGAATCGTTTGCAAAGTCCGGCGAAAACGCAAGTCCGAGAAGCCCTTCTTCCGAAAGGGTTTCAACTTGGCCCGTGAAGTCGGCACGAATTGTTTTTTGATTTTTTTTAAGATCGTATTCTACCATCTTCCCTCGTTTTTCTAAAACGATCATTCGATTGGAATCGCCTGGAAAAAATTGAATGTCAGTCGGTTCTTGAAAACCGCCCGCCACCTGAGAATACCAGGGAACTGCGGGAAGTTTGGATTCTTTAGAAACTTTTTTGGGAGGAACGGCTTTTGTCTTTGCGAGGAGTGAAAAATTCGAAACCGGTAAGAAGAATACGAAAACTGTCAGGACGGCGGAGAATAGAAAAGTCTTTGAAAACATGCTCCTTTCCTATGTTTCTCATCTTTATCGGTCAACAGGATTTCATAAATTGCGGACTTCCTTTAGAACGGGTTTTCTTTCCTCCAAAATAACCGGCCCACTTGAGAAGAAAACCGGATTTTCTTTCTCAAAAAACTGCGTGTAATTTCGGTTCCTTCGGGAAGATTGTCTAATTAGAGATGGAAGTTACAGATTCAATCCGCCAAAGTTCTACCATTCCCCTCCTCGAAGAAATGGAGAGGAAATACAAATCGATTCCGATGGAAGCCATCGTAAAACAGGATATCCTGAGACAAGGAATTCACTTTCTCAAGGAAGCCTTTGATGTAACCGGCGAATACAAGACGAAGGATTATTTTATATTCTCCTTTGATCATATTCCACTTTCTGAATTGAGTGAAGGAGCTGACGTAAAAGCTCCCGAAGAAATCAAAATTTCCGGCGGTCACTTCAATCTTCTTCCCACCATCATCTCTACAAGAAACAATCCGAATTCTCCATACAAAGTAAAAAAATCGCAAGACGGAAAACCTGCCCTCTATCTCGGAGAAACGTTTTTAGGAAACGTAGAATTTCCTCCTCTTCCCGCTTGGTATCGTCACAAAACTCAGAACGGAAAACTTCCAGGGGAAATCGCTCCCGTGATCGAATGGGGATATCTTATCTATCTTACCGTTTTTAGAAACTGTCAGTATTTTGGTAAGGAAGAAGAATGCGCTTATTGCGATATCAATCATAACTATCGTCAGCAGAAGAACGCAGGAAGACCTTACACTGGCGTAAAGGACATCGAAGACATCTTAGAAGTTTTATCTTGGATCGATGCGGAAGATCAAACCGCAAAAGTTTATACGATCACCGGCGGAAGTGTGATCACTTCCCTAAAGAAAAAGAATGAAATCGATTTTTATTTAGAATATGCGCAGGCAATCGAATCCAGATTTCCAGGAAGATGGATGGGAAAGATCGTTTCTCAGGCTTGGGAGATCGAGGACTGTAAAAAATTTAAGGACGCCGGCATTCAAGTCTATCATCCCAACTACGAAGTCTGGGATAAGAATCTCTTTCAAAAAATTTGCCCCGGAAAAGAAGCTTATATCGGAAGAGACAACTGGATTCGAAGAGTTGTGGATTCAGCGGAAGTCTTTGGTCCTTCCTATGTGATTCCGAACTTTGTAGGCGGCGTGGAACTTTCTAAACCTTACGGGTTTGATACGGTTGCGGAAGCGATCGCTTCCACAGGAGAAGGTCTCGACTTCTTTATGTCCAAGGGAATCATGCCTCGTTTTACAGCTTGGTGTCCCGAACCTTATACAACCTTAGGAACTCAGGCCGGTCCTCCCCTCGAATATTTCTGCGAACTTTTAACCGTCTGGAAAGCTACATTCGAAAAGTATAATTTACCGGTTCCTCCGGGTTACGGAGAACCGGGTCCGGGAAAGGCTGTCTTTTCGGTTTCGGCTTTTATGGATGTGATCGGTTACGCGGGAAGGAACTAAAACAACCTTTTTGTCCAATTGTTGTTTCGAAACAAGAATCAGATTTTTTAGATCTCGCTGAATTCTAAGAAGGTAGAATTTTCCGTAATTCTACCTTCTACGGACTTAAAGTCCAATGGAAACTTTTTTAGGGAACCAGCTCTCGTCAGAGCAGAATCTTCCTTACTCACAAGTTGCCTGAATCTTCAAAAAAAAATCTGTCGGAACTCCTACATCCACCGTGAAAGCGGTGTGCCCCACCCAAATTTCGGGTGGAGGGGCGGGTGGCGGAAATCATCGGGAGACTTTCCTATATCACAAAATACTAATTTTTCAAGCAAGAATCTACATTGTAGGAGTTCCTACAAATCCTATTTTTGTAAGACGATTCTTGTTGCACTTCTTTTCAACTTGTAAGTAGGATTGCATAGGAAGCTACGACAAGAACGAAACTTTTTCCCGGATTCAAATTTTGTCAGGATTTTTAAATATGGGAACACTCCCAAAATTCCTGGCAGATCTAAAACCGATTCATCTAAAGTTTCCAGTGACTCGGACGACCGACGTTATGAAATCTGCCCGAAGGAATGTGCATTGGGTTGTGGCGATGACCGCCGCCACCGTTCGTGCCATAAGACTGATTTCGGTAATAATATGGATATCCGATGCGATTTTGATATCCGTAAGAATAAGAGTAATCTCTATATCTGTCGCAACTTCCGGAATAGTTGGAGCCGCAGTCGTTGGAATTTCGATATAAAAACGGCTGACAACTCATCCCCAGAAAAATAAGAAAACTAAAAATCCCTAAAACAGGAATCAGTGATCTTGCGTTCGCTTTCATGGAACGTCTCCCTTGTCATTTTACTCAGTGACAAGACAGATTTTACACCAAAAAAAAGTTTCGTCTATAGGGAATACCCGCAATGCGGAAACTACCTAATCTTTTTGGGAAACCGAATTTTAATATTGGAAGAATTTAGAAATCAAGAACCTTCTAAAATATCACCTACGAGCCCGTTTGAGATAGATCTACGCGGAAGTATCGTTTGGATTGATTTCCAAAACCTTTTCCATAAAAGAAATCGATTCGGCAAAACAACTATTCTGGTATCGATCGATCCCTCGTTCGAAAGATCCCTTACTCTGATTCATAAGATCGATGATAAAATCGGGTTGTCCGTAGTGGACCTCGTAGATTACGATTCCGTTTTTCTGAATCACGGGACTTACCCTTCTTAAATAAGAATTGATAAAGTTGAAATTTTCCTTCGGAGTCAGCCTCTCGCTCAAATCCGAAAAGGAAACGAATACCCGAAAAGAGGATCGTCATTTCTTTCTGAATCCGATCACCTAACTGAATAGCAACGATGCTTCTTTTATCTAAAAACTTTAAGAATTCGGAAGGAACAAATCTACAATAAGCTTTTTGTGAAACTTAGGCTTCGTGAAAGATTTTTAATCGATTGGAACGCGTTTGAAAATATTTGAGAAAGAATCAGAGACTGGAAAAAGATAAAAACAAAAACTCAAAAAGGCAATAGATTGGAAAAACCGGTAGGATAGAATTCGTTGTAATACAGAAGATCGTTTATGATCGTTAGGATAAACGCAGAAAATCCGATGAGAGCCGAAATCGATCCCTGCTTTTTTCGAATCGCCGCACGAGCGATTACATACAAAAAATAAATCGAATCAAAACGAAGTCCACCTTTTCTATGATGAAAGTTGGAGACTTGGATCGTAAGTAGAACTTCTTAGTTTTCTACGAGAAATCTTTTCGTATGATGGATATATTTTGGCTCCATTGCCTCGAAATTTTCGGAAACCTTTCCGTTAGGAGTTGATCATCCACCCAGACCTTGTATGCGGTTCCTGCATAAGGAATCTTTAAAGTAAGCAATCTTCCCTTCCGATTCGGATTGAGTTTCAAAAGTAAAAAATACGTAGCAAAACCCGCGCCTCCGATCCTTTTCAATTCTCCGGGAGGAACCCAGTCGTTCCAAGAACCAGGGCTTCGATCGTCTGTATCGGTTTTAAAATCGTTTCGTTTCTTAAGTCGGAAGGTTGATAGAGTTATTTCCAATAAAAATTCCATTCTCCATCCAAGCGAATCCGTGTTTGATAGATCGATCCGAGTCGGATCTGCAACGCCTGACTTCGCCGGCTGAAACACAACGTCTTCTTCGGAGGATTTACTACAGAAGAAAAAAAATGACTAAAATTAAAACAAGGAAGTAGGAAACATTGCGCATAGTTTCGCAAAGATCCTACATCCAAATTTTAAAGCACTCAAAATCGGAAAAAAGATTTCATTTCACATTATTGAATTTCATCATCCAGTCAAAAAAATCAGCCTGCCACAGAGTTTGAGCTCCGAGTTGACAGTGTTCCGCGCCTCCCGAAGTCCGATCGTAGATCACAGTAGTTAAACTTCTTGCGTTTGTTAACTTCGATTTAAAATCTTCCACTTGTTTCAAAGGAATAAAATGATCTTCGGTTCCCGCAAGAATCAAAACGTCTTGTTTGATTTTAGGAGCTATCGTTTCCAGAGAATAGTTAGCAAATGCGTCTAACGTTTCCCTCGAGCTTGCGGTTTTCATAGTCCATCTTCCGTTCTTTACTCCCCAAGCAAAACTTGGAGAAAAGGTGGATTTGATGGAAACCAAAAATTCGATCAGACCGTCGTATTTATGTTTTCTTAACCAAAGGACAAAACCGGGAACCGCATTCTCTGCGACTTCTCCAAAATTGTAAAGAACGTCATAGGAGACAACTCCTGCAAAACGATCGTCAAAGGCGGCGGCACGCGGGGCTAAATATCCACCCAGACTCATTCCCACTAAAATCATTGTAGTAGGTTTAGAATGTTTGGAAAGAAACGTATCGATTACGCTCTTTGTCGGCTTTTCCCATTCCGGCGTAAAACCTAAGTCTTGTGTTCTTATCGCAGAGCCCTGTCCCGGACCTTCATACGTAAGAACACTATAACCTCGATCATAAGCGCTTTTCACTAAAACAAAATACAATTCTTCGAGAGTAGAATCAAAACCTCCTACAAGAACGATCAACGGCTTTTTTTCAGAACCGATCGGACCCGGATAATAAACGGCATTGAGTTGTTTACCTTCATAGGAAACTTTGATACGTTCATAACGAACTTCGAGAGTATCCAGACCTTTGTAGAATAGATTGACTCCTTTTTGAAAGGAAGGAAGTCTTCTTTCGTCCTCGGGGGAAAGAAAGAATTCCGCGGTCCGTATATAGTTGTGCGCGCGAAGAAAAGCGTAACCTCGACTCATTGGATCCTGAATTTTCTCGGCTCTTTTCAAAACTTGCTCCGCCAATTTTTCCCAGGATAAAAACCAACTTTCGGAATCGCCTTCTTTAATATGACGAATCGTTTCCAAAACCTCTCCCGTATCGGCTCCATCCGTTCGAATATCGTTTAACGCGCGTAAGGTTTGAAAATGATAAGCTTGGTCCTGAAAAAAACGAGCCTGTCCGACCCTCCCGCATTGAAACAAAACAAACACTGACAACAAAAGGAGCAAACGAATCGAGATTCCCAAAAGAGAGTCCCTTCTCTCTCGATTTTCATTACGAAGCGGAAGGATTCGATTCTCCAAATCCGATATCCCGCTCTCGATTCTAAACTTTTTATTTCGATTCATAAAATCCCCACTTTTCTCACAATATGAACATTGTTCATATTTAAAATTTAGGAAGATCATTTGTAAATAAAAAATTTGAACTTTGTTCATATTTTTAAAAGCTGGGAAAAGAAGATCCCCGTGATTTATAAAAGAAATCGATGAATTCTAAGAAGAAAAAAGTCAGAAATCCGGTTCAAAACCGTTCCATTGAAAGAAAGGAAAAAATCATCGAAGCCGCGTATAAGCTCGTAAAACAAAGAGGATATTCCGAAACCGGGATTCGCGATATCGTCGAAGTGGCGGAGGTTTCGATCGGAACCTTTTACGCTTATTACCGGGATAAGAGCGATATCGCGCTGGAGATCATACGGAAATACAGCGAAGAATTCTATGGAAATCTCGCTGGGGATACGATCGACTCGCTAAAAGGAGAGACCGATCTCGCGATCATTCTTTATGAAATTCTGCTTCGAATGAAAAAGTCCGCTTTGAAAAATCCGAAGCTTCATCGTGAACTCGCGGTTCTTTCTCTTACGGATGAAAAGATCGCGGTGGCGGTAAAAAAAATTGAACGGGAAAGGATCCAAAAGGAAGCTTCGAAATTGCTTCAACATTTCGGCGGCACCTTAGAATTGCGTTCCGAACCGACGAGCCTTTTGATCGCACAAAGGGCGATGGACGATATCGTAAGTTATATGGTCTTACACGGATTCGATGTCGATCCGGAAACGGTTCTTCGAGAAACGGCTTTGATGATCAGCTCTTATCTGCTTCGAAAATAAGAAGTTACGGAATTCTTCTCCGTTCCCTTTCCGGAAATAAATAAAGCGAGAATGAAAATTCTTTCAGATCCTTTTGATTCGGATCCTTGCGCTTTGTATTGAATCGTTGTTATCTCAATCGATCAACCTTTGCCAAAAGAATTTCCGCTTTTGTTTCGGAGATTCTACTTTATTTTCAAATCGTTTTGGCTCTAAGACCCCGTCTATAGAAACGAAGATCGTATAGGTTAGAATGAAAAATGTTTCCTGAATAAATTCTTCAATTTCTTGTAGGACTTCCTTTTCGTCCTTATAGATGATTCCCGAAATTTTTATATCATCCGATTGTTCGTCCGACTCGAAGAGAAAATAATAATGTTCCAGTCTTTCAAAGAGCAAGAAGTCGGAACTCGCGCTGATTTTATACAACGCTTTGTCCTTATACTCCGAATCGAATCCGACAAAGAGTCCTCCGAGTGAAAAATCTTGAATGACTCCTTCGATTCTTCCTTTGCGCGCAAAAAAATCGCGGGTAAACGGTTCGAAATAAACGTTTTCGTATTTTGGAAAAATACTTTTTAATAGTGTTCTATGTCCGTCTTGAATTGGCTTTTGTATAAAAATCGTATTTCCGTTCTTTACCGTGAAGCCGTCGTAAGAGCAAGTCCCTCCAAAACAATCTACGTCGATATAAACGAACGTTTTTTCCGGGTAAAGTTTACTGAATTCGATTGCCCTTTCATCCAGTAGAGCAATTTCTTCTTCAAGCTCTTGCATTTTCTCCGGATCACATATTCTCATCAACTCCTCTCTTTCTACCTGAGCGACAACGCCGTGAAAATCCGAATGAAATTTCTTTACCTTTGCAAAAGAGAAATTTTTTTTGAGTTCTGAGATTAAATCCTCATCCGTTTCATACTCAAAAATTGTAATGATGTTTTGTGAATAGTAACCCAATTCTTTTATCCTTAGATCAACAACCGATGGAAATCAGGAAATTGAAATCGAACCGCATTTTAAAATCCGAATATACAAATTTAAAACTTACGAATGCCGGACGAGAAACGATCGCCTGAAGATAATTTTCAATGCCTTGGATAAAGGATCGTCTTTCGCTTTCGAAATAAAAGGTTATCAGAATTCAAAGAATGAAATATTGATTGTGCAAAATGCACAAAATATAGCTCTTTATTCTGTTATATAGAATTTTTAGAAAATATATTGAAATCCCTGAATAGAAAAAGATTCTTAGCCTTATATATCCGTTCTTCGGGTAAGGAGCTTTTTGAATGAATTTGAGAAGAATTTCTTTAGCGTTTCTTTTAATCCTAATCTCTCTGACAGGACTTCAAGCAGGGAACTTTAAATTAGATCCAGCTCACACTTCTGTCGGCTTTAAAATCAAACACCTTGGTTTAAACAATGTTCCGGGTTCTTTTAAAGAATTTCAGGGAAAGTTTAGCTTTGATGAAAAATCCGGAGCGCTTTCCGGACTGGATGTTACGATCCAAACCGCTTCGATTTTTACAAACGATGAAAAACGCGACGGGCATTTGAAATCAAAAGATTTCTTCGATGCGGAAGGAACTCCTACAATCACGTTTAAGTCTGCGAAAGCGACCGTGAAAAAAGGATCGGTTTCTAAAATCGCAGGCGAGCTTACAATCAAAGGTGTTACCAAGCCGGTTGTTTTAAATGTAACCTTTAACGGTTCCGCAAAAGATCCGTGGGGAACGGTTCACTTTGCTTTCGAAGCGGAAACCAAAATCAATCGCAAAGATTTCGGACTGACTTGGAATAAGGCTTTGGAAACCGGCGGAGTTTTGGTTGGAGAAGAAGTTTCAATCAAGATCGAAGGCGAAGCAGTCGCAGAATAAAGAAACAAATCCTTTCCTGTTTTTTTTGAAGGAATGGATTTAGTAAGACTTTGATTTTTAAAAATAGTTAGAATCAACCTCCCTTTGTAAAACATACGAGGGAGGTTTTTTATGACCTTAGAGTTTAGCCGCTTCTTTTTCGTATTCCGTAGCTTCTTGGATACAGTGATCCTCTAATTTTTTATACTTCTTATGCTCTTCGTTGGAAGAGGCAGCCTTGCCGCCTTGACTACGAATGGCAAGAGACTTATACTTCTCCGCCAGCTCCTTGTGATCCTTCGCTTTTTTCAGCAGATATTCTTTGGCAATTTTCTTGAGTTCCGGATTGGTTGCTTCTTTTACCAACAACGTTTCCATTTCCGAAATGGCAAATACTCCGGTGGAAAAAACGGAAAGAAAAAGCGCTAACGCTATGATTTTTTTCATGGTCCTATACTCCTAAATCGATTGACTCGACTTCATACTACGCGTCTGTTTTTCCAAGTAGGATATCGATTTCTTCAAATTTTTTTCCATCATCGTTTCATTCTGTTTTTTGCATGTAATCGTCTAGGTTTGTTATGCGATACTTAAGAAATGTCGATCCGTTTTAAAATTGCTTCTTAAAAGTACAATTTGTTCTTGAATGAAGCAAGATTGAAAAGGGGAATTTTCCGCCGAAATCGAAATGGATCTCTTTGCGAACTTACGGTCTCCGATTCTGTTTTTAGTAAGGCCCGTTTTCTCAGTCTCAAATGAAATTCCCAATCCGGATTTGAAAGAATCTTCAATCTTAGAAGGGACCCGAATTCCTTTTATAAAAGGATAGAACAGGCAAACGCCGATTTCATAAAAAACAAAAAAATTAAAAAGTATAAAATTTTTAGAATATTCTATTTTACTGAAATTTTCAAACGTCGATTTCTTAAATAGAAGATCGAGTAAAATTAAAATTTCGAAATCACGAAGATGACAAAGGAGGAATTTAAGAGGAGAGAATTAAGAAAGTTTTCATAGGACCCACCCGAGGGTGAATCCTATGTTTCTACAAAAAGATTTTAGCTCGAAGAGGAAGATTTCTCCACTCTTCTCCACTGGTTCGCCCAGCCTGCGAATGCGTTCTGATTTCTAGATTGAATATAAAGTTTTCCGCTTCCCGAAAAAACCGCGACCAAACCTTCTCCACTCAAGAACAAAGACTTGAGACCGCCGACTTTTTGAATCGTATAGTTCAACGTTCCTTCGAAACCCACGATATGTCCGGTGTCCACGGTGTATTGACCGTTTACTTCGATCGTATGAATCGCGCCAAAGCTCGAAAAGAAAAGATCTCCCGCGCCGCTGACTTTCAAAAAGAAAAGACCTTCTCCGGAAAAAAATCCTTTGAATCCACCCCATTTGCTATCGATGACCAAGGATTCGGAACCTGCTACATAGGCTCCTCGGCTAAGAATCAATTCTTCTCCTTTCATCTTGCGGTATTCGATATCGCCTTGGGTCTGACTCGTTAAAAAGAGAGTTCCCGTTCCACCTTCCGACTTGAAAGTATTTTGAAAAAAGGATTCACCACTGAGTAACGCACGTTTTGCGGAAGCCCAGATTCCACCTTCCGCCTTTGTCGCCATCTTTACGGTGGGACTCATCGCAACCATCGCGCCGGACTCGGCACGGATCGTTTCTCCGTTTTCTAATTCCACTTGGATGATTGGAAAATCAGGTTTTAGTAATATTTCGTGTTTCACGATTCATTCTCCTTATCTTTTGATCGGAGGCAGTTGATTGCGGAACCAACTTCCTAAAGACGGAACGTTTCTGGATTGGATCCAGACCCTTCCTCTTCCTTTAAAACGAGCGACAAATCCTTCTCCACCCAAGAAGAAAGACTTCCATCCGCCGAACTTGGTCATCTCGTAATTAAGTCCCTCGTCGAACGCGACGATATGCCCCGTATCCACGATCATCTCTCCGTCGACTTGCAGGATATCGATTCCGCCGTAACTGGAAATGAGAAGAGGTCCGTTGCCGGAAAGTTTTAAGAAGAATAAAGATTCTCCGCTGATAAATCCTTTCAGACCTTGAAACTTGGTATCCATCTCTATGTTCGGAGAAGACGCGAGAAAGGAACTGGATTGAACATAAACGGTTCCAGCAAGATCGATCTTATCCACGTCGCCCGGAAGAGTCGGTGCGAGTAGAACTTCTCCGTTTCCGGAAGAAGCTGTGAAGGTGTTCATCCAAAAGGATTCTCCGCCGAGGAATGCCGCTTTTAAACTTTTTAAGAATCCGCCCTGCTGTGCTTTGTGGGTTTGAATCGTAATCCCATTGCTCATCGACATCATGGAACCGGATTCAGCTTTGATGGATTCTCCGCCGCCCAGAGTGACCTTTGCAAAACTATACGACGGTTTGCTAAGAATTTCAATATTCATAATATTACCTTTTCCTTATTGAGGAAGGAGTCCCGTCAGCCAGGATAAGAATCCGGATGGAACCCGAGTCTGAATCAAAATTTTACCGTGACCGGTAAACTCCATTACCAAACCTTCGCCGCCGAAAAGAGTGGACTTCCAACTTCCTCCGGCCTTTCCGATTTTATACTGAAGAGTTTTGTCAAAAGCGACTACGTGTCCGGTATCGATCGTATAAGCGCCTTGTACTTCGATCGGAAGAATGGCTCCGTAAGAATTCAAAAAGAGTTTTCCGTTTCCCGTAACATCCAAAAGAAACACACCTTCTCCGCCGAGAAAGGAACGCAGTCCGCCGAATCTCGGTTTCATAGTAATCGTTTCATCGGAGGCGAGATAAGCGCCCGCTTCCACGAGAAGTCCGTTGTCCGTAAGATCGATTCCGACAACGTCCCCTGGAAGTTCCGGAGCAAAGCCGATCTCCGCGCCCGCGGAAGGAGCCTTGAAGACATTGAAGAAAAAGGATTCTCCGCCGAAAAATCTCCGCGAAAGTGCAGAAAGAAATCCGCTTCCCATTTTGGTTTCAACGTCGATCCCGGGTGTCATATAAACCATCGCGCCTGCTTCCGCTTTGATGGTTTCACCGGGCGACAATTTTACTTTTAGAAAAGAATACGAAGGTTTGTGGATGATCTCGTAATTCATAGAAGCAGCAATGTAAATAAATTGACTCAAACGTCAATCGAAAAGTGTTTTCAGAAGCGATCCAAAGAATTATATGGGAGGAACACTATGGCACAAAGAAACGTATTTATCACGGGAACGAACCGCGGAATCGGATTGGAACTTACAAAACACTTTCTCTCAAAAGGAGATCAGGTATTTGCGCTTTGTAGAAGAAGTTCCACGGAGCTCGTTCGTCTAAAACCCACTCGGATCCTCGAAGGGATCGACGTCCTCAATTCGAATTCAATCCAAGCTTTGACTTCTAAAGTTTTAGATACTAAGATCGACATTCTTATCAACAACGCTGGGATTTTGATTCCGGACAATCTACAGACTCTCGACGAAGACAATATCATCACTCAATTCTTAGTCAATTCCCTAGGGCCTTTGAAAGTTGTACACGCGCTTCTACCCTTCCTCAAAGAGGATGCAAAGCTCGTGTTCTTAACGAGTAGAATGGGTTCCATCGCGGACAATACATCGGGTTCTTACTATGGATATCGCGCGTCCAAAGCCGCCTTAAACGCAATCGCGGTCAGCTTGGCCCGAGATCTGGCGCCAAAAGGAATCTCCGTCGGGATCTTTCATCCCGGAATGGTAGCGACAGAAATGACAGGAAGACAAGGAATTTCTCCCGAAGAAAGTGTAGTCGGTTTAGCAGAACGGATCGATGCTCTGAATCTCGCGAGCTCGGGTAAATTCTTTCATCAAAACGGAGAAGAATTGCCCTGGTGATCGATGGGACAATAACCTGTGTCCCAGTAGATACACTGTTGTAGAAATGAGACGGTTTGTCAGAAATTTATTTCAAATTATGTCGGATTGGACCGCAAACCCCCCTTGGCTAGCCCGAAAAAACCGGTTTTAATAAACCCTTTGGCATAGAGTTTGCTTATATAGGGACATAGGGGTTCAAACCAAACCGAAAACTTCGGTGGAATTTTGGCTCTTGAGAATACGAAAAGCGAACTTCGACGCTCCTACGGATGTCCTTTGATAAGGAAGCAGTTGGAAAATCGAAAATGCACAACTATGAAAGAAACCATATATAGAAGATCCATACAGGATACAGTTAGAATCAAGGGAATCGGGCTTCATTCCGGAAAAGAAGTAAACCTAGTCGCTCATCCCGCCGCATCTGGCACAGGAATTGTTTTTGAATATCGGAAAGGGCAAGAAAAGGCGTCGATCTCGGCGGAACTGAGCAACGTAGTCGACACGAGCAACGCGACTACGCTTGGAGACGGACTCTACCGGATCCAAACCGTAGAACATCTTTTAGCCGCGGTCTATGCTTTGGGCCTCACCGACTTGATCCTGGAAATTGATGCGGTAGAAGTCCCGATCATGGACGGTTCTTCCCTTCCTTTCTTACAAGCCCTCGAATCCGCAGGAATTGTAGAATATCCCGAAATCGTAGAACCGATTTATGTGCAAAATCCGCTCTGGGTTGTTGACGGGGACAAATACCTCGTTCTTCTCCCGAGCAACGAACTCAAAGTTACCTACACAATTGACTTCAACCATCCCCTTCTCAAAGGACAAAGCATCACGATCGCTTTGGACCGAGAGAAGATCAAACAAGAGATTCTTCCGGCAAGAACCTTTGGATTCTTAAAGGACGTAGAAGCGCTCCAAGCCAGAGGATTGGCGATGGGCGGATCCTTAGACAACGCGATCGTCCTCACACAGGACGGGTATTTGAACCAACAGCTTCGTTTTGAAAATGAATGTGTGCGCCACAAGATCTTAGATCTTTTCGGAGATATATCGATCGCGGGAAGACCGATCATCGGCCACTATCTCGCATCGAAGGCGGGACACGCACTGGATATCTCCATGGCAAAGTTGGTGATGAGCAGCGTGACCGGGGATGAAATCAGCAAATACAAAAGCCGGAGAACTCCCCTTTTCAAAAGAAAAGCGGCGATCGTCTAAGAATTCTTTTTACTTTCGTCATAGACCTCATTCCAGAGGTCGAGCCGCGCCCTCTTCTGACCTCCGTCATTTTTAGAAAAGAATTGTCAGATTCTTCTTTTCGAGAATTCTGTAGTCGAGTTTTACTCGGAAATCAACTTTATAAATGATCCCCTCCAAACGGACAGTTTTCACCGGAATCACAGCTTTCCCAGGGAAACTATACGGTAAGGTTCTCAAAACCGGAAAAAAAAGGAATACGATCCTTACCGGAACCTACGTACACGAATCGGCCAAAGAAGAAGAAATCGAAAAGTTCAAAATCGCTCTCGAAGAAAGCCTCGAAAGCCTTCGGATCCTCATTACGTCCGTCGAAGCGTCCGGTCCGGACAATAAAGAAGTTCAGGAAATTTTAGAAACCCAGGCGATGATCTGTTCGGATCCGGGTCTTTCCACCTCGGTTCAAAAAAGAATTTTGGATCTGGGAGAAAACGCGATTCTTGCCGTACAAAACGTAACCCATGAGATCACCGAAAAATTTCGGGCCATGGAGAATGAATTCTTCAGAGAAAGAGTGGATCATTTTCACGACGTCTCGAATCGACTGATCGAATTCATCGCGGGAAAAAAAGAAGAAGATTCTTTTTTATCCGGTCTGAAGGAAGACCTGATCTTGGTCGCGAGAGAACTCACACCTTCTCAGATGATTCTTATGGATAAGACAAGAATCCGGGGAATCGTAACGGACCTCGGAGGAAAGACGGGCCACATGGCCATCCTCGCGAGAAACTATGGAATTCCTACGGTCGTCGGTTTAAAAGATTTTTCCTCTTATGTGAGGGATAACGAATTCATATTCTTAGATGCGGAAGCGGGAAGCGTAGTAAGGTTTCCGACTTTGGAAGAAATAAAATACTACGGCTTTAGTTCCACCTATCCTGTCGAGGAAAGCGGAACCAAAAAAACCCGGGCCGTAAGTAAGGACGGAATTCGGGTCAAGATCAAATGTAATTTAGAATCCGAACTCGACTGCGAACAAGCGATCCGTTTTGGCGCGGAAGGAGTCGGTCTCTTTCGAAGCGAATCCCTATTCTTAAAATACCAGGACAGTAACGTCTCCGGAGAAGAACAGTTTCGCGCTTACAAAGCGATCGCCGAAGGAATGGAAGATAAACCCGTTACGATCCGCACCTTTGATATCGGCGCCGATAAATTCTCAACCGGAGAAGAAGAGGAAAATCCGTTTTTGGGAAACAGAGGAATTCGATATTCCCTTTCCAACCCTGAATGGTTCAGTGAACAACTAACGGCGATTTTGCGAGCCTCGGCTTTTGGGAATGTGAGCATACTACTTCCTATGATCACCGGGCCCGCCGAGATCATCAAAACCAGAGAACTATTAGAAGAATGTAAACGCAAACTCAGCGCTCAAAAAGAGAAATTTAATAAGAAGATCAAAATGGGCGTGATGATAGAAACTCCGGCTGCGGTTTCCGCCTTGGATTTGATCGCGAGAGAAGCCGATTTCTTTTCGGTGGGAACTAACGATCTTTTACAATACATCATGGCGGTGGATCGAAATAACATCCACGTTTCTTCGCTTTACAATCCGTATCATATCGCCTTCTTACGGGCACTGATTCGAATCGTGGAAGTATCGAGGGACTACGACAAACCTCTTGGAATTTGCGGAGAACTTGCGTCGGATACGAACTTTACGATCTTCTTAATCGGAATCGGAATCCGGGATCTTTCAGTTTCCATTCCATTCTTAAATCCGATTCGAAAGATCATTCGTTCCATCTCCTTACATCAGGCCGGAACCTTGGTAAAAAAAATCATCGAACTTTCGGAAGAAGAAAACTACGAGAACATCGAAGCCTTCCTCTTTAGCAAACACTTGAGTTAAGAGATTTCTTTTTCCAAAATCAGAAACACAAAAGAATCCCAAACCGTTTCCTTTTCCTGAAAGAAAACGGGACCTAGTGTTTCCTTATCCTTTTTCAAACAAAGATAGGAATGTTTATCCGTACGAAGATAGAATTTTCCGCAGGTTCCCGAAAGAGTTTGGATCAGATCCTTTAGAAGTTTAGGAAGATTTTTCTCGTCTTCGGGAAGGGAAACTCCGGTGATCAGAATCTCTTGATTCTCCCAGGTTCCTGTGATGGAAACGGCTTTCGGATTCCATTCTTCAAACAATTCCTTTTCGTAGGAAGCCAGGGCCGGATTGAGAATATTATGAATTTCAGAATTCATCGAGAGTGGAAATTCTTTTCCCACAACTCTGGGAATAAATCCCTCGGCGCGAAACTGTTTCCAGTCCTCGAACCCTTCGATCTTCGCGAGTCCTCGAACAAAGCCTGGTGTGAATCCGCCGACTGTGATCGTATCTTTAGAACAATTTGCGGTCAGGATCGAACGCATACAAAGAAAGCCTAGATTATAAGGTGAAAATTGAGAGACCTGGGAAAAGTTCCAAACCTCGTTTTCTCTCTTCGGAGAAAGATAGAGATTGTCCAGTGCGTATAAATCTCCGTGTCCGGAGGGGGAAAATACCGAAGATTTCTGGAGTTGTTTCTGAGTGCCGGCCATATACTGTTTTATCGGTACGCGGCCAATTTCTCAGAAGAAATAAAAAAGCCAGCTTTTGAGGGCTGGCTTTTTCCAATTCGAAAGATCGAAAAATTCTAATCTTGGTTGGTAGCGTAGATTTTTTTGATCTTGTCGATGTATTTTTCGGTGATCACGTGACGTTTCATTTTCATCATGTTGTTCAACTCTTCGCCTACTTCAAAAGGTTTGGAGATGATGATAAAAGGAGTCACCTGTTCAAAGGACTTAAATCCGTTCTTCGTATTGTTTAGAGCCTTGATCTCTTTTCTGTAAAGGTCGTAAACTTTCGGATTTTCGATCAGTTTCTCGTTGTTCGGTTCGTTGATTCCGTTTTCTTTCGCCCATTCTTGGAGCTTTTCGAAATCCGGAACGATGAGAGCGCCTAAATTCTTCTGATCCTGACCGATCACCATACACTGACTGATGTAAGCGGATTCCTGGAGTTTGTTCTCGATCGGAACCGGCTCCACATTTTCTCCGCCCAAAAGAACCACGGTGTCTTTCGCACGGCCTGTCAATGTGAGGGTCTTTTTAAAGTTGATCATCCCCATATCGCCGGTGTTCATCCAGCCGTCTTGGATCGCCTTGGAAGTAGCCTCTTCGTTTTTGAAATAACCTTTCATCACTTGAGGTCCTTTGACGAAAACGACTCCTTTCAGTCCAAGTTTCCCTTGAGAAATATTTCCTTCTTCATCGATTTCTGTGAGAACCGCGTTGTTATCGTTACGAATCTGGAGTTTTGTCTTTGGAGCCACCACACCCACGGAACCAATGATCAGTTTTTCAAAAGTTCTAACCGAAATTACCGGAGACGTTTCCGTCATACCGTAACCTTCCAGAACGTTGATTCCGATGTTTCCAAAGAATTCGTCCACGTGTCTTGGAAGAGCCCCTCCGCCGGAAATGGACGCTTTGAGTTGTCCGCCCGTCGCAGCCCTGATCTTCGAGAGCACGATTCTATCCAGAGTGAAGCTGTTCAAGAACACGGCAAAACCGGCAATCGTGTAAAGTGGAGAAGTCAGGAAGTGAAGTTCGGTTCCGGCGAAATAAGCGCCTAACGCGCCCGCAAGAATCGTAAGTGTAAAAGGTCCGGTCAACAGAAGTTGTACGAACATTAGAATTCCGTAAAAGAAAGATCCGATCGGATTTCTTCCACGATAATCCACTTCGATTCCTTTTAGAAAACGAACCGCTTGGTTTCTCTTGCTCGAAAAGAAGTATGCGAGTTTGAAAAGACCTCTGCGAAGCGCAGGAGTCTGAGCCGGGTCGTTGATTCTTGTATAAATTCCGTTGTAGATGTTTTCCCAAAGTCTTGGCGCAGAACCCATAAACGTGGGTTTTACGGTCGCCAAATCCTGACGAAGATCTCTCACGTTCGTATAGTATGTAGCCGCTCCAAGTCCGAGACAAACGTATTCGACTACTCTTTCGAAAACGTGCCAAATCGGAAGGATGGAAAGTAGACGTGCGTCCGCTTGAATCTTTAACATCGGACTTACGTGATTTACCTGGTGCATCATGTTGGAATGTTTCAACATAACTCCCTTAGGAAGTCCCGTAGTTCCGGAAGTGTAGATCAGAGTAAAAAGATCGTCGGGTTGAATCGCGGACACTCTTTCTTCCGCTTTTCTGGATCCGCCTTCTCTCAGTTTTTTCCCTTTTTCTATAAGATCCTGCATTTTCAAAACGCCGGGTGCGGTACTCGCCGCATCCATCATGATGATGGTCTTTACGTTATTCAGCTGAGATTTGTTTCTGTTAAACTTCTCGAGTATCTTATCGTTTTCGATAAAAACAACTTCCACTTCCGAGTGATTGAGGATATAAACGATTTCAGAATCTGTAATATCAGTTCCGCGTGGAACGTCGGCAGCGCCGGTTAAAATCACACCGTAGTCTGCGATCATCCATTCGATACGATTGTCTGCGAGTAAACCTACTCTTTGCTTTTGTTGAACACCTAACTCGATCAATGCTTCCGCAAGATTTAAACCTTGTTCGTACAGTTGACCGTATGTGGTAGGATAGTAGTCCTTCTTGGAATCTTTTGAAAAGAACGCCGGTAGGTCCCGAAATTTTTCCGCAGATTCACGAAATAGCTGGGCTAAGTTTTCCGCCATGAAACTCATTCACTCCTGATATCTTTAGTTCAATACAACTTAGGAATTCCGACTAGATACTGTCGGGTAAGGATTCAAAATTAAATATAGAACCTCAGAAATAAACCCTTTTTTTGGATCGCTTCGAGGACGGTCTTATTTATTTACCGTGTTATACAATACTATGGTGCAGTGAACCAATTTGAAAAACTGGCTCTGAGTTTTGGATAGTCTCGATCCTGAATCCCATACTGAATTTTCAGGAGTTTTCCGGAAACGCTGAATACAAGAAGAGCCGGTTGCCCTTCCACCTTATATTCGTTTATAAGCGCAAAATCCCGATCCACAAAAGACGGGTAGGTCATTCCGAATTCCCGAGCGGCTTGGATATGTTCCTGTTTTGTAAGTTCCGGTTCCGTGTTGATTCCCAAAAGAACCCCATTCTTACCCTGCAGATCTTTTGAAAGCTTTTCTAAAACTGGAACCGCTTCCTTACAAGGCTCGCACCAAGAAGCCCAGACGTCCAAGAGCAAAACCTTTCCCTTGTATTCCTGGAGACTTATAGCTTTGTTGTCGAGGTCCGAAAGTTTGAGTTTATAGAGAATCGATTCTTCTTTGGAAGAATTGCAGGCTGAGAAAAAAATCAGAAGAGAAGAAAAAAACCAACGCGTTAGAAACATCTCTTCACATCTTCCTAAAATCGGAAAGAATGTAAATGGAAAAAATCTTTCCAGCTTACCACACAGTTTCAAACTGGGATCACACCAGTGAATCCTGTCTTCTATAATTACTTTTCGGGTCCGGAAGAATTTTTAACTTATCTCAAGAAAGATCGATTCGGAGGATCCGGAATGATCTCCACACCCGTTCCCAAAGAACCTTATTTTTCGGAAACAAATCGAAAAGCGAGATTGGAGCTTCAGGAAAATCAGATCTTGATTTTTTTAAAAGGGAAGGAAACTTCCAAAACGTTTGCAATTCCTCTCAACGGAAATTCGAAAAAGAACGAACTGGAATTTTTACCCGATTATCTCAGTTTTAAGAATGGAGAGGAAACGTTCACGGTTCGGCTCCAACCCTTGGATCGAGAAAGAATTCATCTTCAGATCGATTCTAAGATCGGTTTGGAATTTTCGGGAACTCTTTCCAGACTTAAGGGCTGGAGGAAATGGTTTTAGACTTTAGAACTTCTCGAATCTGATCGGCGATCGTTTTTGCCGCGACACTTCTGTAAAATTTTCGGATATCGACTTTCTTACCCGCGTAAGGCTTTTTTGAAAAATCCAGAAGAGCTTTCACCCAAAGATCCTGTTCCAATCTTAGATATTGAATCTGATTTCCTCCAATTTCCCGAAACACCGAAAGATCCGTAACGATCGCTGGCTTTTGCAGACTCAGAGCTTCCAAAAGAGGAATTCCAAATCCTTCGTAGAGGGAAGAAAATAAAAACAGAGAACAATTCTTATACATATGAGCGAGTTCCACATCGGAAGGACTTTCGATCCAATGGATTCCGAGTTCCTTGCTCTTTTGACTTCGAAGAGTTTCGATAAATTCAGGATCATCCCAACCCGCCTTTCCGCCGATCACCCAGGAAAACTTCTGACTTAGCTTTACGGATTTTGAATATTCTAAATACGTCTTATACAAAAAGGAATAATTCTTACGGGGTTCAATCGTAGAAACTGAAAGAAAATACTTTTTAGGAAGAGAATCCACTCTTTTTCCGGGTTTTTTCTTGAGAAGTCCTTGAAACTCGGAAAGTTCGATTCCTGGATAAACCACTTGCATTTTTTCTAATGGAATCCGGAAGAATTTCGCGACCTCGTCTCGAGTCGATTCGGAGATCGGAAGGAGTTTATCCGCGCGGCGGATGGACCGGGAAAGATAAAATTTTTGCTGAAGTCTTGCGAGAGTTCGCATCGTATCCGGAAAACGATAAGCTACGAGGTCGTTATAGGTCAGAACGGTCGCGGTCTTTTTGGAAAGAAACGGAGGAAATACCTGTTGAGTTCCCCAAAAAAGATCCAGCTGAATTTTGCGCAGCTGCAGAGGAAGCGCGATCGCAAAGTAGATCCCGCCTTTTTTGGAAAGAATCCCCTCCCCTTTGATAAACGTAATTCCCGGAAGTTTGAGAAGATCCGCGTAACTCGGATGTAGATCCCGATGGGAAAAAAGATAAAATTCAAAACTGGGATCCTTTCCCAGATCCAAAAGCGCGCTGTGGATCATCTTTCCTACGCCCGAAACGGGAGTTGAAAAAGGTCTTGCGTCCACGCCGATTCTGATCTTGTGCATTGGAGTTTTTGAATATTCTTTTTTTTTCATATAGATTTTTCGATCAGTTCCAATCCCTCAGACTGGATCGAAAATACGTTTTCGAATTTTCCCAGAGTTGATTCAGGGATTCGGAATGACCCGCGATCAAACCCTCTCCTCGACCGGAAACGGTCTGAAATTGATAAGGTTGACCGGATTGAATCTCCAGATCGGATCCTCCGGAAGCTCTTACAAGCGCGATTCCTGCACAAACGTCCCATTCATTTTTTGGTTTGAGAGAAACGGAAATGGAAGCAACCCCTGCGGCGACGAGGCCCAACTTGTAAGCGATCGAACCCAGCGCCGAATATTTCCAATCGATCGGAAGCATACTCTGATTAAAAAGTCCTTCCCTTTCTTCGGTCCTGGAAATCAGGACCGTCTTGATAGGAGAATGAGAATGTAATTTTTTTGAGAATCGTTTGAAGTCGATTTCATAAGAATCCGGTATCTCCGAAAGTTTCAGATAATCCACGCCTACACTTTCGTCTCCGAAGATCAATTCTCCCGTTACCGGATTGAGAATCACGCCGAGAACCGCTCTTCCCTTTACGGACAAACCAAGGCTGATCGCAAATTCCGGATTTTTATGAACAAATTCTCTGGTTCCGTCGATCGGATCTAAGATCCAAGCCGCCGGAAGTATGGAGATGTTTTTTCTTTCCTTGTCTTCTTCCGAAAGAACGGGGATGTTTGTAGACTGAAGAATTTCGGCGATTAGAGCGCCTGCTTTGAGATCGGCTTCGGTGACGGGATCGTTCCCACCTTTGTCGGTGACTTTGAAATCAGAATTATAAATTTCTAATACGATTTTGCCCGCTTCCAGGACGGAATTTATAGCGGGCTTGAGATATTGAATCGAATCCAAAAGAAAAAATACTCAGGAAAAAAGAATCACTTAACGGGCTTCGCTTCGGGAGCGGCTGAGCTTTCCTTGTGGGGATCGTCTAAGTTTTCCGGGCGGATATAAAATACTTCGTTTTCGGGAGTTTGAAGATAGATTTCCGGATCCATTTTATAGCTGTAGAAGAAAAGAAATTTCTTATACTTCACATAAACCGTGTAAGTACCTTTTTGAGGTTCATACAACATCGTTTCTACGTTGAGATCCTTTGTGATTTCTTTATATTCAAGATATCTATGATGGAGAGTATATTTTACCGCAGAGAGCAGGTTTTTTTCAAGAGTGGCTTTTTTGAAAGCGTCTGAAATTTTAACGTTTTTGTTAAACTCTTCTACTTTGTTAAATTCTTCTACAACACCTTGAGACTTTCCGGCGTTTATACCTGAAGAGGCAATGAGAAGCAATAGAGATATCACGAATATTTTCTTCATCTGGGTTTCCTGTGTCTGCTACTAGTATCGGATTTCGGGGAAGTAAACTTACCCCTTCCTTATAATTTCTCAAGCGGAGTGTAGGCAACAAAAAAGTTCTTCTCCACGTTTCCGAATCGAATCGCCACCTTGGTATTCTTTTCTTTTCCGGAAACCGTTAAAATCGTGCCGATCCCGAATTGTTTGTGTTTTACCCGGTCGCCCGCCCTGAGTTGAAGGTTATCCGGAGAAGGAGGTTCTGAAAAACCGGAGTTGGATTCTTCTTCGATTTCTCGAACCTTGGAAGCGAGGGGCGGTCCCTGTGGTCTTCTCGCGGTCCGTTCTCTGGTTGCAAATTGCTGTTCTCCGAAACATTCTTTCGGAACTTCTGCCAAAAACCGGGAAGGAATTCGGTCTTCGATTTTTCCGAATTTGCGGGAAGTTCGGCAAAAACTCAAATAAAGATCCTTTCGAGCTCGAGTCAGAGCTACGTAAAAAAGGCGTCGTTCTTCTTCGTCTCCAAACTGAGAATCTTCGAGACTCATACTGTGAGGGAAGGTTCCCTCTTCCAATCCGGATAAAAAGACGATCTGAAATTCGAGTCCCTTCGCGTTATGCACCGTCATAAGATTTACGTAGTCGGTGAGCTCTTTCGTATCCTCTTCGCTCGTGAGAAGACTGATCTGATTTAGATATTCTTCCAAAGAAGGAGAATCCGAATTTTTCTCGTATTCTTCGATCGAATTGACTAGTTCTTGTAAGTTTTCCAGACGAGCGATGGATTCTTCCGTACCCTCTTCTTTGAGATAGGACATGAGACCGGAACGATTCAAAAGTTCTAATGCGATTTCGGAAGGAGAAGAACCCTTTTCGGTCTTTTCGATGAGGTCGCTAAAAAGATGAAAGAGTTCCTTTCCTTTTGCCTTCGCCGCTTTTTTGAGAGGAATCTCTTCGCGTCCCAAGGTTTCCAAAAGTGAAATTCCTTTTTCAAGGGAGAATTCTCGAATCTTATCGATTCCGGAATCTCCGATTCCACGCGGAGGATAGTTTACGATTCGTAAAAGTGAAACGGAATCCACCGGATTGGAAACTACGTTTAAGTAGGCGATAAAATCCTTGATTTCCGCCCGGTCAAAAAACCGAAACCCACCGAAAATTTTATAAGGAATTCCGATGTTTCGCAGTGCTTCTTCAAAGTATCTAGACTGAGAATTTGTTCTGTAGAATATTGCAATATTCTTATATTCGGTTCCGGAAGAATACGCCGAACGAATTCTCGTAATGACTCCGTGGGCTTCTTCCGATTCGTTCTGAAACTCGGTAAGAATCACCGGAGAACCCTTCGGGTTGTTTGTAAAAATTTCTTTTTGTTTGCGTTGTGTGTTGTTTGAGATGACGCGTGACGCGGCGAGAATGATGTTCGAAGAAGAACGATAATTTTCCTCGAGTTTGATGACGACGGATTCCGGAAAATCCTTTTCAAAGTTTAGAATGTTCGCGATATCCGCGCCTCTCCAGGAATAGATCGACTGATCGTCGTCACCCACGACGCAGAGATTCTTTTTTTCTCCCGCGAGAAGAATCACGAGTTCGTATTGGACCTTGTTTGTATCCTGATACTCGTCGACCATGACGTATTCCCATTTGTGACGATATTTGGAAAGTGCATCCGGAGATTTTTGTAGGAGTTGAACCGTCTTCCAGATAAGATCTCCAAAATCGAAAGCCTTACTTGTTTCTTTTCTTTTCTCGTATTCCTTATAAATCGCCGAGACATTTTTTGAAAAATCGGTTCGTCCTTCCTTTTCAAGATAAGCTTCCGGAGACAACATCTTATCTTTAAGACCGCTGATATAATTTCCAAGCATCGATGGCTTGTAGAATTTTGGATCGAGAGACAAATCCTTTACGACTTGTTTGAGAAGAGATTCCTGAAGAGTCGTATCATAAACGGTAAACCCTCCCGCGTATCCAAAAAAGGAAGCTTCTCTTCTTAGGATATAAAGACAAAGAGAATGAAACGTTTTGATTTGAAGATTGGCCGGAAGGAACGGAACTAAGTGTTTGACTCGTTCCTGCATTTCGGCGGCGGCCTTGTTTGTAAACGTGACGGCGCAGATTCTATCAATCCCGTGATTGATGAGAAGATTCGCGATTCTATGGGTGATAACGCGTGTTTTGCCCGAACCCGCTCCCGCTAAGATCAGGACTGGACCGGAAACTTGGAGGACGGCTTTTTTTTGCTCTTCGTTTAAACCTTCGAGGAGAGGATCCACCGTCAAAACCTATAATCTCCGATCCCGAAGACAAACTGAAACGCGTTGTCCGAATCGAATTTTGTAAAAGGATGATCCGCGACGCCCGTGTATTTCAATTTTTGAGCAAAGTAAATCCGGAGAGGAAGAACCGGGATTTGGATTCGAAGACCCACACCCCAAGAGAATCGGAATTTATCCAGTGCGACGTTGTTTCCGGAAAGAACAAGATTGGCCGGATTGTTTAATTCTTCGTAGGTATAATCCGCTTTCCGAAGAGCCGTAAGGTTATAAGAATTTGTGAGCGCATAACCGACCGGATCTTTTTGTTGTGCTTCTAAAAGCCTTTGATCATAGGTCGTAAAAAGATCTCTACGAACTCCCTGCGCTCGGTTGACTTCTTCATAGAGGGCTCCTGCGTCAAAGAAAGTTACGAGCCAGAGTAAACTTGGTTCGATCGGAAATCGAAGTTCCGATCCGAAGATCATACGGCTCGCGGCCCCGTCTCTCCATTCCGTCGGATACTTGGCGTCGTTATAGAACCAACCGCGAAGAGATTCGTAACCGCCTAAGAATTGTAAGTCCTGCAACTGAATGTATGGATTCTGAATCGGATCTTGTTTTCCATAGGAGGGAACTCTCTGAAACGTAAAAAGAGAAGAACTTCTAAATTCTTGAACGACTCTCCAGCGACGAAGGGCGTTGTTTCGAAATAAACCGAAAAGACTGTAGTCAAACCAAGTATGATAGTATTCAGCCAAGATACGATACTGATCAAAGTGCGACTGACCACCTAACAACTGTCCGACGTTGTCCACTTGAAAGAGAAGGTCGTAACCTTGAGTCGGATTAAAAACGTTGTCTCGAATATCATAAGCGAGACCGTTTGAAACCTGAGAACGGAACTGCCAACCTCTTCGAACCTCTGCAAGAACCTGATCGGATACGAGAGAAGACGGGTTTGTAGAAGCGTAGATACTCGGTGAATAACGGTGGAAGTGGGTCCAGTTGATAAAGATTCGATGACCGATCCCGACCGTAAAACCCACACCGTCTCTGGAATAGATCGCCTGTTCCTTGATCGATTGCTGGTTGTTGTTTTCCGTAATGGAAACCGCACCCACGTTGTAAATTCTCGAAGAATAAAAAAGAGAAAGAGAAAGAGACCAAGGTTTATTGTAGAGCCAAGGTTCCGTCCAAGTCACCTGGAACAATCTTCGATACGGACCAAACTCGATTCTTCCGGAAATTTTTTGACCGGTTCCGTTTAGGTTGTTTTCACCAACTTCGGTAAAGATGGAAAATCCTGTAATCGTTCCGTAACCGCCCC
This sequence comes from Leptospira tipperaryensis, assembly GCF_001729245.1. Lineage (NCBI taxonomy): Bacteria > Pseudomonadati > Spirochaetota > Leptospiria > Leptospirales > Leptospiraceae > Leptospira > Leptospira tipperaryensis. The sequence continues at coordinate 2,237,458 of NZ_CP015217.1, forward strand.
CCATCGAGACGGTTCCGGTGGGTTGTTCAAGAACTTCGATGATCAGGTTCATCTTGGTTTGATCCGAACCCGGTCTCATGTTGAAGTTGACTTCTTTAAAATAACCGAGGTTGTAGATTCTTTCCCGAGAACGGTTTACAAGAGAAGAATTAAAAAGATCCCCTTGTTTGAAGAGCAACTCTCTTCGGATCACTCGATCCTGAGTCTTCTTGTTTCCTTTGATGACTACGTTTTCGACATACGCTAAATTGTTTTCACGGATATTAAAATCGACGTGAACGAATTTCTTTCCGTGTAACTCCGGTTTGGTGTTATAGAGTTGTCTTAAACGTTTGATATGAAGTTGAGCGTATTCAGTTTCACAGATTTTTCTTTCTTCATCCGTTTTACGAGTATAACAATTTTCGTAATATTCTATATTTTCCCGATCTAAGGAAATGACCTTTCTGCGAGGAATCACCTGAGCAAAAAGATAACCTCTCGAACTATAGAGTTCGTTCATCGTTCCGCGATCCCGCATAAAACGAGTTTCGTCAAAAAGAACTCCCACATCCGCGTCGCTGTAGTCTAAATTTCTTTCCAAGTCCTTTACCGGAAGAAGCGGTTTCAATTCTTCCTTAGGAGTTTCCGGAGGATTGTTTTCCTTGTTTAAGAAGAGAGGTCTTCCTTCGGCATCCAAGGTCTTATCGTGATTGAGAGTATAACCGTTAAAAAAGTAAACCTGGCCTTCCGAGATCTTGATATTTACGATGATGACTCTTCGGTCTTTTTTTTCGGGATTCTCCCAGTGGATTTCCCAGTTGGTTCCTTCTCGCATGAGTTCCGCGTCGAGATAACCCTTACTTTTAAGATACGCGACGATCGTATCCTTATCTTTTTCGAAAGAAGATTCTTTAAAATTACCTCCTTCAAAAACTCCTTCTTCTTTCATTTCCATCACGGAAAGAAGTTCCGAAGTTTCTACGGATTCGTTCCCATAGACGTTGATCTTGGAAACGGGAATCTCCTCCCCTTCGTCGATGATAAAACGGACTCGAACGAGATTTGTTTTTGGATCCGGTTTTCCGAGTTCCACTTTTACATAAGCGAGAAAAAAACCTTCGTCCCTGTATTTTTGTAAAATGAGATCTCTGGACTTCGTAATTTTTTGAGGAGTGATGACTTCGTTGTCTTTGAGAGGAAGTTTATCTCTTAAGTCCGCAGGAAACACTTCGTCGGCGCCGACAAATTCTACTTCTTTTACTCTGGGTCTTTCTTTTAGTTCGACTACGATCCGAACTCCGTCGCCCAACTCTTCGGCTTGGATGTCTACAAAGTAGAAAAATCCGGAATTAAAAAGAGTCTTTAGATCCTTGTCTAAAACTTTCTTTGTAAGCTGTTTGCCGATCCGCATATCGATCATCGATTCCAGATCGCTATCGGAAGTGTTTTTATTTCCTTTGAATTTTACTTCTTTGATTACCTTTCCGATATAATCGCTTCGTTTGGAAAGAAGTTGAGTCAGTTCGCCTGAATAGAATAAAAGTCCGACGAGGATGGCTAGAATAGATCCTTTCAGAATGAGGGAAAATGTTCGTTTCAACTTAAAGACTGAGCCACCAGATATTTGCTTACAGAATCAAACCGCTTAAGGCCGGTATTTATTTTTCTCCGCTTCCCGATTGTCTAACCATCGCTAGGTTAAACTTACTCACTCCTGCCTCGTTTACCTTATCAATCACTTTGATTACGGTTTGATAGCTCGCCGTACCATCCCCACGAATGATCACTCTGTTCTTACCGGGTTCTCTTTTGTCAACAGGCCCCAAAAATACGTTGATCTTCTCGGTAAGTTTTTCCAAGGGAACAGGATCGGTATCCTTATCTAAGAATATCTTTCCATCCTTATTGATGGTGATTACCAGTTCGTCCTTTTTCTTTTCCTGCGCCGTGGAAGAAGAACGCGGAAGTTCTATCTTCATTACCGTAGATTTTTCCAAGGTCGCGTTCATCAAAAAATAAATTACGATAAAACAAATAACGTCGATCAAAGGAGCCAATTCGATTTGGCCGACTCTACCCGCAGAAGATCGGAACTTTCTAAATTTCATATTACTTCAGATATTTGATCGCTTGGCCGGAAAGATTTTCCATCTCAGCGATTGTATCTTCTTTTTTCTTTTGAAAGTAGTTGTAGGCTACGTAAGCCGGAATCGCGATCGCAAGTCCCATCGCCGTCGTAATCAAGGCCTCGCTGATACCCACTTCGGCCCCGCGTGTTCCGGAACCTTCTTCAAAGGAACGAATGATTCCCAAAACCGTTCCTAAAACTCCAAGGAGAGGAGAAATCGTTGCGATCGTACCCAGACCGGATAGAAATCTTTCCATCTTAAGAATCTGAGCAAATCCCGCGGAAAGCATTTCCTCTTCCGCCGCATCTAAATTTTTACGAGAAGATTCGATCCCCGCTTGCAGAACTTGAGAAGCAGGACCGTTGTTTAAGTTTTTAAGAAAGTCGGTTGCGGTGTCCCAATTTTTTTGACGAAACAAGTCTTTGAGTGCGCGCCAATCATTCGGGGTAATGGGTTTCCATTTCGAAAAGTAAAGCATCCTTTCGATGATGATTGTGAAACCTACGATAGAAACTAAAACGATAACGATAGGAACCGATTCCGGAGGGATCGCAGAAATTAGAGAATCAGATTTGGCTAAAAACATTTGAGTGAAATTCTCCCATAAGTAGAGTTTAAAACTCTCTTGTTACTGCCAAACAGTTTTCTAATCTGCGCCCACCCTTTTTACAGGGATTCTCACTGGAAAAGATCCACAGTCAGACCGCCTGTTTTTTCAGCAGTTCCTTTGCATGTTCAAGAGCGCCTTTCGATACCCTCTGACCCGAAATCATTCTCGCAAGTTCCAAAGTTCGTTCTTCTAAGCTCAGAAATTCCGCGCGAGAAAACGTCCTTCCTCCTTCGACAAATTTACTGATTTTTAGATGATCATTCGCGGCGGATGCGATCTGTTGAAGATGTGTAATCAGGATCAGCTGGTGATTCGAAGCTAAATTCCGAAGCTTACGAGCCACGTCCATCGCGATCTCTCCACCCAAACCGGCGTCAATTTCGTCAAAGATCAGAACTCGAAGATGAGACTGACCTCCCAGAATCGAACGAATCGCGAGCATCACTCTGGAAACTTCTCCGCCGGAAGCGATTTTTCGAAGTGGTCTCGGTTTTTCACCCGGATTCGGACTAAAATAGAATTCTAATTGATCGAGTCCGGTTTCGTTTACGATATAACTCTTTCCGGAAGCTGAAATTTCTCCATCCGCACTCGGTTCCCAACGAAGCACGACTTGAACGGCAGCACCCGACATTCCCAGATGTTCCAATTCGGATTTGAGAGAAGATTCAAATCGAATGAGAGATTCCCTTCTCGCTTTGGAAAGTTGGATCGAAAGAGAACCGAGTCTTGTCGTAACATTCTCCACTTCCGCTTCCATCGATTCCTTGTTCTTGGAATTTTTTTCCATCGCTTCCAGTTCTTGTTCCGCCTTTCTTTTACAATCTAAAATCTCGGACAAGTCGGAACCGTATTTCTTCTTCAATTTGGAAATGAGATCCAAACGAGACTGAACGAATTGCAAACGGTCCGGAGAAAAGAAAATCTCTTCCTTTTCATCCAAAACGGAAGAATTGATTTCCTTGAGTTGGATATAAATTTCCTGGAGAGAATCCAAGGTTTTACCAAAATCAGGTTGAATGGATTTAATCTTTTCGGCAGCGCTCAGAAGTCTGGGAAAGGAAGGAAGAATCGCGGATTCGGAATCCGCGAGATAAGAGGAAAGAATTTCGAAATTCTCCGCAAGAAGTTCTCCGTGCGTCAAAAGACGTTCTTCCTTACTCAAACTCTCTTCTTCCCCGTCTTTCAAATCCGCTTCTTTGATTTCTCGGATTTGAAACGAGAGAAACTCGATTCGTTTGGATTTTTCCTCTTCATTCTTACGCAGTTCTTCCAGACGCTTTTTCAAACTCTTATACGTTAAGAAACATTCTTTCACCTGATTTCGAAGAGGAATCAAACCGGCGTGCAAATCGATGATATCCAGCTGTTCGCTCCGATCCAAAAGAAGAATCTGATCGTTTTGATTGTGCACTTCCGCGAGCAATTCTCCCAGTCCTCTCAGCGTGGTAGAAGAAGCCAGGGATTGATTGATTAGAATTCGAGACTTTCCGTCCCGACTGCATTCTCGGTGCAAAGTAAGTTCTTTGGAATCGGCCGGAAAACCTTTCTCTTTCAGCCAATCCAGGGCGATCGGGTTTTGAGAAAGATCAAAAACTCCTTCCAAAACAAACTTTGGCGCGCCGGTTCGGATTTCCATAGGGCTGCTCTTCCCTCCCAAAAGAGAAGAAATCGCGTCCAGAATCAACGACTTTCCGGCCCCCGTTTCTCCGGTGATGACCGTCATTCCCTTTTGAAAATCAATACAGGCTTCTTCAATGAGAGCAAAATCTTTTATATTCAGGGTTTTGAGCATACTTACCTCGGGATACTAAACAAATTATACCCTTCATATAACTGCTATACAAATGACTGCAAGTTATTTTTTATTTAAAATCATTTTTAGGTAAAAAAAAATTGAGATCTCCGGGCAAATTCTCGCCAAACACGGGTAAACGAAGGTTTGAAATCTTGAATTCTCAAAATTTTAAGGGAAGAATTTTTAGCTTTTTAATAAAACCGCTCCTAACGTAAGAATTTTGGAAAGAGAAACCGCAAAGAAGGAATGAAATATTCTAAATTTTGAATTCTTTTGTTTTCTTTCCGAAATCAAACAAAGCAAGGGAGAAAGATTTGTTTTAAAGAATTCTCATTTTATGATATTTTGATGGAGTTCTCATGCCTATTTCCTTTTAAATAAAACAAAACTTCCTTTCTTATAGAAAATGAACTTTCGATTTTAGCAAATTCTGATTTTGAGATAAGATCTTTGCGTTCTATCTCGAATCTCTGAAAAAAATCGCAGCGACAAAGGTTAAGAGTAGAAGCCCTTTTGCCAAAATAAAATCGGGAATTCTCAATGCAAACGGTTGAAAAGAATGAGTCTGGATTTTTGCGGTTTTAACCGATTTTTAGAATATCGTAATTCTGGAATTTGATTGATTCAATCTCTTTATCATCGAGACTGACAGTGAAAATTGTAAGCGTCCGGAATTAACGGGGATAGAAAGAAATATGGCAAAAAGTTTTCAAGACTTAGATCAAAAACTGAGCGAACTCATCCAGACACGTTCCCGAATTACGGTTCAATCCTCTCGGATGAACTCCAAACTTGAAAAATACGTTCTTCGAATCATTACGGAAATCCTAAACAAAGTCGGGCAATCCCGTTATATCGAGATGCTTTATACCATCACGAAGGAAATGTCCATCAACGGAGTCAAAGCAAACCAAAAGAGAGTTTTTTTTGAAGACGAAGGATTGGACATTCGAAATCCGGAAGAGTATGAAAAAGGTGTCGCCGCTTTCAAAGCAAAGTTTTCGGAAAAAATGGCGGACGAATATGGCAAGAGATGTCTTGCTCGTGGAATTTCTGTAAAATTAAACATTACTTATACAGCAGACGGGATCGTAGTCGAAGTCACAAACAACACTCCAGTAATCGCCGAGGAACAGGAAAGGATGCGGGAGAAAATGAAAAAGGCGATGGGTTATAACGATATCGCCGAATTCTACATGGATAACATGGATAATACGGAAGGAGCGGGACTTGGTATCGCTCTTATTATGATTCTATTAAAAAGTGAGAATATAGATCCTCACCTCTTCCGAGTCATGACTCACGAACACGAAACCGTTGCGAGAGTGGAAATTCCGTTTTCAGAAAATTATATCAGCATTCGAAGTAAGGAACTAAAGGAAAACAATCTTGGAAATCAAAGGTAAAACTGTTTTAATCACCGGCTCTGCGGGTGGATTGGGAAAAACGATGGCGGAATATTTCGCCAAAAGCGGGGCAAAAATCGTCCTTTCAGACATATCTGAAGAAAAATTAAAAGAAGCTGAAAATGATATCAAGTCCTTGGGAGCTGAAGTGTTTTCTTTTAAAGCGGACGTATCCAAAGAAGAAGATGCAGAAAAGCTTATGAAGGCCGCGGTAAGTCAGTTCGGCAGTTTAGACGTTGCGGTTTTAAACGCTGGAATTTTAAGAGACGGTCTTTTGGTGAAAACCGATAAAGAAACCGGTAAAGTAATTTCTAAAATGTCATTAGCAAATTGGCAATCAGTCATCGACGTAAATCTTACCGGTGTGTTTCTTACCGGAAGAGAAGCTGCGATTCAGATGATCGAAAGTAAAAGTAAAGGTGTAATCATTCCGATCGCATCGGTTGCGATGCACGGTAACCCCGGTCAGACAAATTATTCCGCAGCGAAAGCGGGAGTTGCCGCAATGACAAAACTCTGGGCAAAAGAGTTAAGTAGATACGGCATTCGTGTGGCAGGAATTGCACCGGGATTTATAAAAACAGAAATGGTAATGAAAGACATGAATCCGGAAGCATTAAAAAAATGGGAATCTCTTATACCAATTGGTAGATTAGGAGAACCTTATGAAATAGCAATGACTGCAGAGTTCATTGTTAACAATGATTTAGTGTCCGGTGTCGTATTAGAAATATCAGGTGGAGTAAAAATTTAATCGGAAATCGATTTTTTCAGAAAAGAACTTTACACTAAAAGAAAATTATAATATAATTGACTGTAATTTATTGAATTAAGTCTTTATGGTTTACTAAAGCTGCATGAACTTAATTCAATAATCCAGTCTAAAGAGAAAAGCATCTTCTTCTTTTAGAAATCTAAAAAAGAGTAAAACAATGTCTAAAGAAAAATCAGTATTAAAGAAAACACAGTTAGAATCAGCAATTCGCGGAATCAAGGGAATCGCACACCCAGACCGTTTGCAGATTCTTTTTTTCCTCTCCCAAAAGGAACACAGCGTAGGCGAACTTGTAGATTTACTTGGGATCAGCCAATCAGCTGCTTCTCAACACCTAAGCAAAATGAAGATCAACGGAATTCTTTCCAGCAGAAAAGAATCCAACCAAGTCTTCTATTACTTAAAAGACGGTAAATACAAGGATCTGATTCGTACGATTGTAAAAATCTACGGTTGATTCTCAAAAGCGTATTCAAAATCTATTATGTACCCTCTTCTTGATCGAGGAGGGTTACATACTCTCTCACTGCATCCTTTAACAGCGTAAATCCTTCGTTATAGCCCGTTTTGAGCAGTTTTGTCGTATCCGCGCAAGTATAATACTGATACTTTGCTTTGAGAGTTTCCGGCATTTCGGTGTATTCTATGTTTTTAGGAAGGCCGAGAGTATCGAAAATGGCCGAGACAAGATCGTTCCAAGTTTCAGCGACCCCTCTTCCCAAATTATAAAGACCTCCGTGACCACCAAACGCGAGATAGGCGGTGATTTTAGCCGCGTCCTTTGCGTATAAAAAATCGCGTCTTTGTTCTCCGTCCTTATATTCTGGTTTATAGGATTTGAAAAGTTTGATCTTTCCGTCCTTTTTGATCTGTTCGTAACCCTTTAGAACCACACTCCTCATATCTTCCTTATGCCCTTCTCCGTAACCGAAGACGTTAAAGTATTTGATTCCGGTGATTCGATCCAAGAAGGAATGTTTTTTGGCATAGAGGTCGAACATGTGTTTGGAATAACCGTACATATTCAACGGTTTTAAAACATCAATGTCGCCCTTATCGTCGTATCCGTTAGCTCCGTCTCCGTAGGTCGCAGCCGAAGAAGCGTAGACAAAACGAACCCCGCTTTTAAGGGATTCCTTCGCGAGAAGTTTAGTATACTCGAAATTGTTTCCGATCAGATAAGAAGCGTCCGTTTCCGTAGTCGAGGAACAAGCGCCTAAGTGAAAAAGAATATCATAATCTTTGAATAGACTCGATCGAAGCGCGAGATCCAGAAAGTGTTCCTTTTCCAGATAATCTGAATATTTTTTTCCCACCAAATTCTTCCACTTGGAAGAATTTCCAAGATGATCCACGACCAGAATGTCGTTGATTCCTTGGCGGTTGAGTTCTTCAATGAGATTGGACCCGATGAGACCTGCTCCACCGGTGACTATACATCTTTTTTTCGTCATAGAATTCAAATTTCCTAAAGAGAGTCTAAGAGTCTACCAAATCTATCGTCTACCCTTTTCACGGTTTGGCTGTCCGCTTCCGTTAGAGGTGGATACCAATCCTTGAGTCTGCAGTCGATTACGACCGGAGGATAGAGTCCCGGATGATTTCGTATTAATTTTGTGTTCGCGTAGATATCTCCCGCCGGTTCAAAGCGAGTAAAGATCGACCAGATAAAATCGTGATCGGAACGAGTCGCGTCGATCGAATCGTCCACGATAAACACGAGTAAAAAATCTTGAATACATTTTTCTTTGAGAAGTTTTGCGGGAAGCCCGTCGTTCTTTTTGTATTTTTTTCCGGATACGACTAACGTTCCGGGATACGCTACGATCGGATCTTGAAAAAAAGAACTTACGAATTTTCCCTTAAAACCCGTTTTAAGAGAATTTTTCTTTTCACCGGATCCAAGAAGAATCGCCTTACTTCCTTTGTTTACTTCCGGCCCCGTATAATCCAAGGTGTCCTGGGAAATATTGGAAAAAATATGCAAGTCGGTAATCGGATTCATTCTTTCTAATACGCTAATAAACGTATTTCTAAAGTCTTTGAAATCTACGTTTTGATCGGTGACGAGCAATACCTTTGTAAGGGAGAGTTGACCTTCTCCCAAAATTCGAAGCGCTCCCGTAAACGCCTCTCCTTGATAACGTTCCTTAACGACCGCAGCTGCGAGAGAATGAACTCCGGATTCTTCATAGGCCCAAACCCCTTTTACCGCAGGCATGACAACCGGAAACATCGGAGACAATAGATCTTGGAGATATTCGGCGATCCAGTGATCCTCTTGAGGAGGACGTCCCACCACGGTCGCGGGCCAGATCGCGTCCTTTCTATGAAAAATATTTTTTACCTGAACGATAGGATAGTCGTGTTTTAACGCGTAGTAGCCGTAGTGATCGCCGAACGGTCCTTCGGGTTTTCGAATCTTCGGTGGAATGATTCCCGAAATCAAAAAGTCCGCGTCCGCCACGATCGGAAGCGAACTCACGTTTGAATTCTTATAAATTTTTAATTTTTCGCCTAATAACAGTGAGGCGAGAATGAGTTCGCTGATCTCTTCCGGTAGGGGCGCCACGGCAGCGATCGTAAGTCCCGGAGGACCTCCCGCGTAGATATGAACCGGCAAGCCTTTTCCTTCTCTTTCCGCTTCGAAGTAGTGATTTCCTCCGCCCCTGTGGATTTGAATGTGCATTCCCGTTTCCAGAGGTCCGTGGATTTGAATCCGATACATTCCAAGGTTTCCCTTTCCAGTTTTCGGGCTTTCCGTATAAACCAGAGGTAGTGTAACAAAATTACCTCCGTCTTTCGGCCAGGATTTTATGGTCGGAAGTTCATGCAGAGATTCTAATGTATTTTCAAGAACGGGCGCCGAGTTAACTTTTTTTAATCCGACACGCAAGGCCTGAAACGCGAGATGACGCAATGCCCAAACCTTTGCCGGCGACGGAGGAAGAAAGTGTTGAATCGTATATGCAATTTTTTGCACGAACTTTACGGGGTCCTCTCCGAAAGCGATTCTCATTCTTTTTTCGGAACCGTAGAGATTGGTCGCGACCGAAAAGCGGGATCCTTTTACGTTTCTAAATAGAACGGCCGGCCCTCGTTTTGCAACGACTCGTCTTTGTATCTCGGCCAATTCTAAGATCGGATCCACTTCCTCTTCAATGACGAGAAGTTCTTTTTCCTTTTGTAGTTCTTTTACAAAGTCGCTCGTGGATCTGATTTTCATAATTTTCCTACCGGAAGTTCCGGTTGTTTTATCGTTTTATTTTTGAGTTTGATCAGCTTTCCTGAAATCGAAGAAGGGAATTCTTCCTTGAGATCCTCTTCTCGAACCCATTTGAAAAGGACGTCTTGTTTTTTGTTTAAGATTTTTTCGATTCGAGTTCGGTCCTCTTCCAGAATGTCGCTGAACTTCAATTGGATTCTATGATTGGTGATGGAATGTTTTGCACGATGTGGATGTGTATTCAGACGGGATTCTTCAAACAACTCTTCGGAGATAAAATCCTTTTCGTAGGGATGTTTTCCTTCCAATCGGAACGGAAGCGAATAGATCGTTTTAAAAAATCTTCTTCCTGAATATTTCAAAAGAAGAATCTGATCCTTAGATCTTAAGAATAAAAAATGCAGATCCAGATCGATCCAGTTGTCTACCGATTTAGATACGGGAATCTCCCTTTCCTTCCCTGCGGCCTTTGCTTCGCAGTGATCGATTAGGGGACAAGACATACAAATCGGAATCGGAACACAGACCAAGGCTCCGAGTTCCATCATCGCCTCGTTGTGGTCGCCCGCGAAATCCGGAGTTAAAAATTCCTGAGCGAGACTTCCTAAAAGTTGATTTGTGGAATTGAGAAGAGGATCTTCTTCGATCAAAAAAAGTCTGGATAAAACGCGCTTAACGTTTCCGTCTAAAACGGCGTGATGTTTTCCATAAGCGATCGATAATACTGCCGATGCGGTATAACTACCTACTCCGGGAATCGAAAGCGCGTCTTCGTAGTCTTTCGGAAAATTCCCCGAAAATTTTTCGACCAAAAGGCCCGCCCCTTTTTTTAAGTTTCGCGCTCGAGAATAATAACCAAGTCCCTTCCAGTATTTCATGACCTCGTCTTCCGAAGCTTCTTTGAGGGAGTTCGGATCCGGAAATCTTTCTAAGAATGTTTCGTAGATCGGAAGCATCGCCGCGACCCGAGTCTGTTGAAGCATGATTTCGCTCACCCAGATCCGATACGCGTTCTTATTGATTCTAAAGGGAAGTTCTCTTTTGTTTTTTTGAAACCAGGAAAGTAAGGATTTTCGCAGTTTCGAAAGGAGTTTTGGGTCGATTGGGTTGTTTTTGAATTCCACTGCTGTAAAGAAAATCGATTTCTTTACATGGAACTGTACGGCAAACGAAGGTAAATCCTGTTTTCACCGGGATTCTTAAATTTCATTCGATTTTGTTTCGAAAGAAGCGGCGATTTTTAATCTCTGGTCAAGATATTTCGTTTTTCTGGTCGGCTCGGATTGGAGATATGATATTTCCCATCCAAGAGCATGATATGTTTTCCGTTTTCCAATGCGTGATAGAGTTTGTTGAAGTTCGGGCCCGGGGCTAAAACCGACTCGGGACTGGCCAACTTCTTTTTGATGGAATCGATCGTGTAGATATCGTGCGGACCCACTCCTTTCAATTCTTTCATTCCCACGTAAGAACAATCGAAGTAATCTCTTACGTCGTTATAAACGGATTTAGAGACAGTGATCTTTCCGGGTTCTCCGATATTTTCAATTCGAGAAGCAAGGTTGACCGTATGACCCCAGATATCGAATGCGATCTTTGTATGTCCGACCACTCCCGCGATCAAGGTTCCCGAGTGGATCGCGATCCGAAGTCCCCAGGCGTCTTCTCCGTTTTTCATTCTTTCTTTCTTTCGACTTTCGGTATAATCCATCATCTTCAAAGAAGCCAAAAGAGAATCGAGTTTTGCCGTCCTCTTGTATCCGCCTAGACCTCCGACCGCAAGAAACGCATCTCCGATCGTTTTTACTTTTTCGATTCTATGTTGAGTACAGATTTTTTCGAACTCGTCGAAGTAGATAGAGAGTTCCTTTAAGAGTTCGTTCGGACTCATGTAACGGCTGATATCGGAAAAACCCACGAAGTCTGTAAGAATCACAACCGCGTTCTCGTGTTGGATCGGTCGAACCTTTCCCTTTAACTTCAATTCTTCGATCATATATTCCGGAAGAATGTTTTGTAAAAGTACGTCCGCCTTTTTTTTCTCTTCGAGAATTCGGTTTCGATCGCTATTGACGATATGATTCATCATCTCGCGAGTGAGGGCTTCCTTATTTCGATAACGAACGATCCGGCTTAAGGCGCGAAAATAGTCTTCTTCTCTTTGGATGATATCTTCGGGGGTTCCAAGCGCGATGTTCTTTGCAAACTCGGCTAACTCGTTCAACGCAGATCACCCTTTCTGGCTTTTTGAATCCAATCGTCCTTGATCAAATCGAGTCCGCAAGGAAGATTCCAGAGTTCGTCGATGATCGCTGGAAGTTGTTCCTTACGAATGATCTGTCCGTGCTGAGGAGCGATCACCTCGGCGTCAAAGCTCATAATCTTCAAGAGCGCATAACGCAGAGCGAGATTCGAAGGAATGTAAGCCTGCATAAACGTTTTCATATTATCCAAGGCCTTGGAATCGTGATACAGGGACCATTCCCTTCCTAAACCTCCCAAAATATCGCTCGTAAAAAGAACCCGCGACTTGATATCGAATGTGATCATCGCTCCCGGAGAATGTGCAAAAGGAGTGCTGATAAATTGAAGTTCTCTTCCGCTTGGAGTGGAAAAATAAGTCAATTCGTCTCCGATCCGAATCACACTTCCTTTGACTCCATAGTGTTTGATCAGATAGACGGTTCTTGTTTCCGCGACTATCTGAACCGGGCTATCACCGCTCAAGTCTTCGAAGATCGGAACGTTCGCGCAAAGATCCGGATCCTGGTGTTGTAAGATGATTGTTTCTATGGAGTTCGGGGCGACTAGGGAGAAAACCTTTCTGGCCACGACCGGAAAATCGGGAATGGAGCCAGGGTCGATCAGAATGGTGCTATCACCGTTTTTGATCATGTATGGATTACAGTGAAGGGATTCTTTTTGATCGTAGAATCCGATCCAGTAGATGTCTTCCGCAATTTCTACCGCGTAATTGGTGTCGATTTCGAGAGTTAATTCTCTCTGAATATTCTTATGCGTTTCCGCTTGAGCTATATCGTTTTCAGACAAGGGACCGACTCCTTTCGGTCATGAAGACCTTAGTTATAATACAAATGTCGGATTACAAATATTCTATTTTTCATATGTAAGCAGAAGCTCCCTTATCTTTTCCACGTTAACGGGTTTGATAAAAATTTCGGTGGCTCCGGCTTTACGAGCTTCGTCGATAATCTCAGGTTCTGAGAAGGCAGTCATAGCGGCAATCGGAATATTCAAATTGTATCCTCTAATTTTTTTTGTAAGTTCGATTCCGTCTAACACCGGCATTTTGATATCGGTAATTACGACGTCAGGTTGGTACTCAAGGAATATATCCCAACCCACTTTTCCATTCTCAGCAGAACGTACCGAAGTTAAAAAACGTTCTAAAAAACGGACCATCATTACTCGAATCAGTTCCTCATCTTCTACATAAAGAAGTTTTAATGCGATTGGGTTCATGGGAGTTCGATAACCATCACGGCGCCTTTATCCGAATTGTATGCGTAGATCTTTCCATCCATATTGTTTTCGATGATCGATTTAGACATATAAAGACCGATTCCGGTTCCCTTTCCCTGATCCTTGGTTGTAAAATACGGTTGAAAAAGTTTTTCCATAACGGAAGCCTCTATCCCTCCTCCGTTGTCTCTGACGATCACCATTTTTTTTTCTCCTTCCTTACGAATATCAACGTAAATCGACGGATCCTCCGGATGAGATTCCATAATCGCATCCCTTGAATTTGCAATTATATTTAGAATTACTTGGGAAAATTCATTAGGAAAACCGAATACTTCGTAATCTTCATCAGGATTTAAGTAAATTCTAATATTTTGATTTTTTAAACTTTCGGAAACCAATGAAAAGGATTTCTGGATCGTAGATTTTAAGGAAAACTTTTCCTTTGTTTTATTCGGACGAAAATAATTACGAAAATCATCGATGGTATTTGACATCTGTTCCACCAAATCCATAATCTTGTTTGTGGAATCTAGGATGTATTCTTCGTCCAGCTCGCCTTCCGAATGAGTATATGATAAATCCTGTATACAAAGGGCGATTACGTTGAGGGGTTGTCTCCACTGATGTGCGATATTCCCTATCATTTCGCCCATATCGGCCAGTCTGGACCGAACGATCATTGCCTTTTCTTGTTCTCTGCGTTTTTGGATTTCGGATTCCACCCTTGCTTCCAGGCTGCGGTTCAATTCTTCGAGGGCGCTCGTCTTTTCTCTCAAATCGTGTTCGGTATTTTTCCGCGCGGTCATATCGCGAATCACCCCCACAAAGTATTGGTTTTGATTTTGGGAAAATTCGGAGACTGCAAGTTCCACTGGAAATTTTGTTCCGTCTTTTTTGAGGGCGACGACCTCCCTTCCGATTCCGATGATCTTTTTTTCGCGAGTTTCCACGTATCTTTTTAGATAGTCGTCGTGTTCGGAATGATACGGCTCGGGCATTAAAAATTTAATATTCTTTCCCACAACCTCCGTAAAATTATAACCGAACATTTTCTCCGCAGCTCCGTTAAACATCATAATCGTTCCCTTTGGTGTGATCATAATGATCGCGTCCACCACGGTTTCAAAGATGGCTTGAAATCGTTCGTCGCTTTCGCGTAACGCATTGACTGCCAAAAATCTCTGTTCGCTCTCTCGAATGTTTTTAAGCCCCAACGCCAAATCCTTTGCGATCTCGGAATAGATTCCGGCCTCATCCTCTAAGAAATAGTGTTTTTCTTTGGTAAAAATACAAAGAACGGATATCAATTCGTTTAACAAAAAAATCGGAAAAACACCCATCGATTGATAACCGAATTGAACGCACGTCTCTTTCCAATGACCGAAATCATCAGCTTTCTCGATATCTTCTACGATCAGAGGTTTTCCGGTTTTGATCACCCTAAGCCCCGGACCCAGATCCATCCCTTCGGTTTCGGTCTTAAAGATAAACGGATTATCCCCTGCATAAGAAACTTGGAATATTATATCTTTCCTAGATTCAACCGTTCCAAAACAAACGAATCCGAAATTCTCTTCGGCTTTGAGAATTTGACAAACACCCGTATAGAGGTCCTGAACCGATTTGGATTTTAGAATCCATTGTGTGATCTCGTTTCGAATGAGATACGAACGGTTGACCGCGATCGTTCTTTTTCCCCGGGCCTTTTTAGCTTTATTGAACTCGGGAAGAATCACTCCTTCGATTTCGAGAACTTCTTCGTCCTTATAAATTTTTCGAAAGAAGACGGATCGACTTTTGATAAAGCCGGCTTCGGTCATAAATTGAATGGGAGTGATCAGTTTATCTTTGAAGGAATTTTTAGCAAATTCTACGATGATCTCGGACGCGGATTTGGAGATGATTTCGGTTCCTTCTGAAATCGATTCCAATTCTATAAAAGCCTGAAATACGTCATTGGAAGATAAATAGACTCCGTGTTTATCGGAGTGGAAGATAGGAGGATGCACTTCCTGAGATCCTAAACGAGAATTCATGGCTTTAAAACGGCCCCCTCTAAGCACTCAAGGACTAAAAAATTCGATCAAAGATTTGATATTTTAAAATCATTTTTTAAGTCAATTCTGTGTTATTTTCTCCTATCGAAAAGATCTCACTCTTAGAAACGGCTTTGTTCTTCTAAACTCGAATCCGGTTTTCGAATTCGAATCCCACTCTTTCCTCAAAGGGAAAAGGTTTACGGACTCCGTTCTTATGAGTCGGATCGGAAACCTCCAATCCCACATGGTTTCATTTTTAATACAAAACCCGATTTTTCACTTTACAAGAAATACAGATCCAATAATTGTACTGACCGATCGGTACAATTATGAATCCAATAAAACTCAGCAGAAAAAAATTCATTCTTACGGCGGTTTTGAGCGCGGTCCTTGTCGGAACGGTCGGCTACGTTCTCAAAACTGCCCAACGAACCACTCGGCTGTTCTTCAGCCGCTTCACGGAAGAAACCCTCGCTTGGTTTGCGAGAGCGGTCTTGCCGAACGAAGACGGATTTCCGGATATAGAACAAGCGGAAGTTGTATCTCGTTTGGATGAAGAACTCTTCTTTGTGGATTCTTCCATCAGCGGAGATTTTGATACGGCCATCTGGATCTTAGAATTTCTTCCCATACGATTCGGATATTGGAGTCGTTTTTCCAAACTCAATCGAGAAGAAGCGAGAGAATTTCTAAATCTCGCGTTACGATCCGAAACCGAACTCGTTCGCAACATCGTATCGAACGTTCGTATGGTTGTGATGCTCGTTTACTACGGTCACAAGAGCACTTGGAATCAAATCGGCTATGACGGGCCCTTCGGAAACTTTCCGGAAAAACTCAGCGAATCCAGAATTTATTACAAAGCACAGGTTCGGAAGAACTAGGAGATATCATGTCCGGAAAAATTTACGAATGGAAACACATCGATAAAAATCAAACCGTGAAAGCGGATGTTTGTATCATCGGAACCGGTTGCGGCGGCTCCACCCTTGCGTTAAAACTCGCGGAGGAAGGAAAGAAAGTGGTGATGCTCGAACAAGGAGGCTACTATCACACGGGAACCTTTGACAATCACGAACTCAACATGGCCGCTAAGGTTTCTGCGGAAAGAAATCTATCCACTACGAAAGACGGAACGATCAATATCGTATATGGAAACAATGTGGGAGGCGCATCCGTTCACTACTGGGCCGACAGTTATAGAACTCCCGATGAGAAACTGCAACACTGGGCGCAAAAATACGGCGTAGAAGGTCATACAAAAGAAGACCTCGCTCCTTTCTGGCCGATTTTGGAAAAAAGACTCAACGTTCATCCGGCCCAAGACGAATTTTTCAATCGAATGAATGAACTCGTTCGAAGCGCCTCTCAATCTTTAGGTTGGGAAGGAAGAAGAGTTCCACAAGCAAGAAACAACTGTCAGAAGTCCGGACATTGTATGCAGGGTTGCGCCTTTGGAGCCAAACAAAGTCAACTCGTAACTCATATTCCCATGGCGATTTCGGCGGGAGTGGATATCTACGCGGATTGTAGAGCAACGGAACTCGTTTTAGAAGGAGATAGAATTTCCTCAATCCTTGCAAAGGTGATAGATCGAAGAACCCTCAAAGAAAACGGAATCACTTTGCAAGTGGACGCAAAAGTTTTTGTAGTCGCAGCGGGAGGATTCGGAAGTTCTACATTCTTACTTAGAAACGGATGGAAAAAGAAACTTCCCGCTTTAGGAGAATTCGTATCCATCAATCCGACTCTTTTTGTTCACGCGCTCTACGACGAAGAAATCATTCAGTGGAGAAATATTCCAGCGGCGTATGGAGTGGAAGAATTTAGATTGGCTCGTTACGATCAGAATGGAAACTATCTCGAAGGCGGATATATGTTGATGCCGAACCAGATTCAACCGGGAGCCATCGCGGCTACGATCTCCGGTTTTGGAGAACAACATACTCATTATATGAAGAATTTGCCAAAACTCGGCGGAACGATCGCTTGGCTCGACGACATTGAAACCGAGTTGGGAAACATCACCGTAAATGGAAAACGGAGAAGCGTAAATTATTCCTTTGGACCGATCACAAAAAAAGTGATGAGAGATACTTATAAAAAACAGGTTTTACTCAACTTCGAAGCGGGAGCCAAAGAAGTGATGATCCCGGATTCTACATCTCTGACACTCCGATCCAAATCGGAACTGCATAAGATCGATCAGCTTCCTCTCAATCCGGTGACTTCTTTGATGGCGGCTCCTCATCCGGGCGGCGGATGTAGAATGGGTTCCGATCCAAGAACATCCGTAGTCGATAGTTCGCATCGGGTTCACGGAACAAAAAATCTATACGTAAGCGATTCTTCCGTGTTTCCTACTTCATCCTCGGTCGATCCGAGTTTTACGATCATGGCGTTTAGTATGGTCGCGGGTCAAAAAATATTAGAATCTTGGAATAGACATGGCTAAATCGGGAAGTACTTCGAGAGGAAAGATCACAAAAGAAAAATTACTCTCGGACTTCAGACATCTTGTTACCATTCATGGAATTATGAATACGAGTTTGGATCGACTCTCGGAATATTCCGGAACCGCAAAGAGCAGTATCCTCTGGCATTTCGGATCGAGAGAAGGACTTGTGATCGAACTCGTAAACGCGCTCTTTCTCGAAGTCGAAGAATCGGTAAGAGAAGGTCTTGCAAAAGGGGAAGCTCCGCTTCCCTGTCTTTTTGAGAAGTTTACCGAATTCTTTTTAGCGACCCCGGAGGCCAACGGAGTCTTTTTTACTCTCATCTTAAACGAACCTCCGAATTCGAACGTTCGAAAAATGGTTTTCGAAATGTATCGAAGCTTTCGAAAAAAAATATCCGAAAACTTAGACTTAGGAAAAGCAAATTCGAAAGAATCGATCTTAAAAGTTTCCCTTCTCATCGCTCTTTTCGACGGTCTGTATCTTCAGTGGTATCTGGATCCGCAGGAAGTTCCCCTAAAAGAATCTCTCCTTTTGGCTCAGGAAATGTTGAGTGATTTTTATGGAATTCAAGAATCCGCTTCGAAGGCCAAAACAAGAAACACCCCGAAAAGAAAATAGAATCATCCGTAATTCTAAGTCATTGCGGACTTAAAGTCCGAAGCAAGCGGTTTTTTTTAGCGGATCCTTTGTCGGAATAAATAAAAAATAGAATCAAATATCGATTGCAAAAAATCTAATGTTCTTTTTTCGAATTTTCTTCGCGAGAGGAAATATCGATTTTAGAAAGCTCTACGTTTCTTCGAAACATGCTAAAATTCATCCGAGAGATTGCGGAGTCGCCGAACGTTTTTTCAAAACCTCTTTCGTCCAAATCCAAGATGGAGTTCGGATCTTCTTTAAAAATCGAACGTGTCTTAAATTCTTCTCTTCTTGTTTGGATTCCTTTTTTACGAGCTTTTACGTCGTTCCAAGGACAAACGTCTTGGCAAATATCGCAGCCCGCGATCCAACCGAATGTGTTTGGAATCATCGAAGAACGATCTTCCAAAGTATGATGAGAGATACATTTCCCCGCGTCGATCTGATACGGAACGAGAGCTCCCGTAGGACAAGAATCGATACACGCAGTGCAGGTCCCGCATCGATCCTTAACTGCGACATTTGCGACGGAGATTGGAAGATCCGTAAGAATCACGGTGATGAAAAAAAAAGATCCGAGTTCCGGATGGATGAGATTTGTGTTCTTCGCTTTCCATCCAAGGCCGGCTTCTCTTGCTAAAACTTTTTCCGAAACCGGAAGAGAATCCACACCTTGACGAAATTGGTGATTTGGAAATTTCTTTCTCAGTTCTGAAAGTAAAGGTTTTGCAAGTTTTCTAAGAACTTCGTGATAGTCCTCTCCGATCGCATACCGGGAAAATCGGAATGACATCGTTTTGCAAAAGATATCATATTCTGGATCGTTGTAGAGTGTACCGAGCGCTATGACGGATTTAGGTTCAAAACCTAAATTCTTAAAATGTAAACGAAGATCCATATTCTTCGGATACCAATCCATCTTTCCGTGTTTTCCCTCTTGCACCCAAGTAAGAATATTCTTTTGATCTTCTTCCGGGATTACAGCTTCGCAGATTCCAAAGAGGTCAAATCCACATTCTTCGATCAAAGGAGAGAGTTCGGAAATTATTTCTTTACTTTCGATCATAAATTTGGTATAGAAAGAGCATGCGAAAAGAATTATCCGAAAAAGTTAAATTTCCGAAAACCGAACTGGAATTGCTTCCCGCTCATTCCGGCCTTCTTTCTTATTCGGACGTGATGAGAGCGGTTCGTCTGATTTCGCTTCCGGAAGAAAAACTCGCAAAACAAATCGTCTTTGCTTCCGTCGTAGGAGCTCTTCGAGGATTTCAAGAAAGGGAACTGAAACCGTTTCATACCAATCATAAATACATCTTTGGAGAATTGAGTTCCGAAATTTTGAATACGGTGAAAGACGTCGGTTCTATCGATCGGATTTCAAACGAAGAAAGAATCAAGATTCTAAAAGACGCTTTCGAATTCGGAATTCAAAAGGTCTATCATTTAGAATGGAAACTCTATACATCCAAAGAAATCTATTGATTTCGATTCTTAAACCGCGTAGAAAAGAATTCCCGCAAAACTGATCAGGACAACCGCTTCGAGTAGTCCAACTCCCACATTTTGATCCCGACTGATTTCTTCCTTCAAAGTACTTCCCGGTAGAATCACCGCATCGGTGAGAAGTCTTACCGCCGGAATGACGATGAGTCCCAAAATAAAATCTAAGAATATATGAAAGAGAGTTTGTTCCATCGAAACGGGATCCTTATGCAAGGCTCTTGCGATGATGATCCCGAGCGCGATCAAAGCTCCGCTGTAGGAAATTCCGGCTGCGAGATTTTCCCGATCTTTCAGTTCTAGATCGAGAGAATACGGAATCATTTTACGATAAGCGAATGTAAATAGAATGAGTGCGATTTGACCGATGGAAAAAAACAAAACTCCGAGTACGGTTCCGTCTAAAAGTTTTTGAATCGGCTCTAAAAGTCCAAGCTCCTTCCAGACAGAAAAAGAAAGCGCGGAACTGTCTCCGCTCAGAGAAGCCGCGATGATCACAGAAGAAGCAATACTACTTCCAAATACGACGGCTCCGACTGCGGTATTTCTTCCGGAATAAACCAATTCATTAAAATCGAATGTTCTGAAAATGATCTTATCATTGATAAAGTAGGAAAGATTTAAAAGTAGAATTCCCAAAAGTCCGTAGAATAAGACTTGAAAACAATCCGAAACAAAATCGGTTCCGGGTGAGGAAAGGATGACCAAAAGAATCAAGGTCAATCCTAAATAGTATCCCGCAAGTCCCGAAGAAACCGCGGTGTTATTGTTTACGATGATTTCGTGATCGAGATCGCCCGGTTCAATCCAGTCTTTGATTTTTTTACCGATATAAAAGAGAACGAAACTGATTAAGAAGAATACTGCGTCTTTACCTAAGCTGCTCAGATAACCAAGTACTGTTTCCATGACACCAGATTAACCCGATACGGTTAAAATTTCATAGCCTTTTTCGGTGACAAGAATTGTGTGCTCGAACTGAGCCGACCATTGATTGTCCTTTGTGGTCACGGTCCAATGATCTTCTTTGGAAAAATTTACTTGCCAGGTTCCAAGATTCACCATTGGTTCGATCGTAAAAATCATCCCGGGTTCTAGTTTTGCAAGCTTCCGGTTTTGACGAAAGTGTGGGATTTGAGGATCTTCGTGAAAGCCTCTTCCGATTCCATGCCCCATCAGATCACGAACGATTCCGTAACCTTTAGGAGTAAGAAAATCATCGATTGCGTTCGCGATATCGTGAACTCGGTTTCCGGGTTTTACTTGTTCGATTCCGATGTACATCGCCCTTTCCGTATCCGCAACCAAGGTCGCAATTTCCGGACTCGTCTTTCCACCGACGATAAAGGTTCGAGAAGAATCTCCGTGATATCCATCAAGCAAGGGAGTGACATCGATGTTAATGATATCACCTTCCTTTAAAACTTCCGTCGCCTTGGGAATCCCATGACATACAACTTGATTTACGGAAGTACAGACCGACTTTGGAAATCCCTTATAACCGAGCGGAGCAGATTTCGCTCCGTGCTTTTTAGTAAATTCCTCGCAAAGATCGTTCAATTGAAGAGTCGAAACTCCGGGTTGAACGTAAGAAGAAATATAATCCAAAAGCTTAGCGGCTAGTTTCCCAGCCGCTCTCATTTTTTCGATTTCGCTCTTATTCTTAATGAAGATCAAATCGAATTAGAAATCAGTCGGGCGAACCGTACTTCTTTTGTTAGATTCAGTACGCTTCACTGCATCGTCGATGAGTTGATGAATTTTTTCATTCAAACCGTCAATTGCATCCCCGGAAGTCATAAATCCTTTAGACTTGATATAAGCCTTTACTTTGCTTGTTACGATCAGGGTTTCCTTTTCGACATTCTTTCCAGCCATTGAGTTCTTCCTCTCTGTCTTAGTTTTCTTCTTTTGTGCCATCTTCAATATTGCTCCGGTTCACGGTCGTCCAGTTGGTCTTTTCTTTCCGCTAACGGTTCCTGTTTGCATTCTTTTCAGAAACCCGGAAAAAGAACAACCTTTTAGAACTTTCCCCTTTGCGACCTTACCTTTGTTTTAAAAAAAAATGATACCAGACCCATCTGAAACGATCCTAAACTTAGAATCGTCCGGGTTTTTGTCTCTAATGAAACAGAATGAGACATAGAAGACAAGCGAAGTAACGTCAAGAAATATTTCATTTCTTCTTCGCCGACTCGCTTTGTAGAATCGTGTTTACGAGTCCCGTCTCTAAATTTAATTTTTCAGCGATTGTCTCCGCCGGCCATTGAAAGTTATGATAGAGATTCAACACGGTCGCCTTCTTTCTCTGAATCAAATGATCCTTAGAAGAATCTTTTGACTTACCGGAAGAAACGTTTCCTTCCGTAACGGCTCCGACCGCGTCTAAAAAGCCGGAAAGTTTTTCAAACTTGTCGTCGGCTTCGCTCAAAAGTCCTTCGAGATCTTCTTTGACGACGACCGCACCTGCTTTTAAGTCTTCCATACGATGTTGCAGAGTAGAAATCTGTTTGTGTCTTTCCGATAGATCGACCATCAAGTCTTCTATCTTTTCAAACTTGGCTTCTACCGAACGAATCTCTTCCTTCTTACGGAACAAGGATTCGATCCGATCGTCTGTCTTACGAACGGTCTCCGCGATTTCTTTTTCTCTCGCTTCCAAAATCTCAACGTCGTTTTGGAGGGTATAGAGTTTATTCGTGAGTCCTTTTGCAGCCTCTTTGTGCGCGTCGGTTTCGTCAAAAAGACCTTTGACTTCCTCCCGAACGGATTCGAGAGTTTCCAGTCTGGAAGTAAGATCCCCGAAGGTTTCTTCCATCTCAAGGGCTTTTTCGCCCGCTTCCAGAAGTCTCGTAAACGTATCTTCCCAATCGGAAGAACGGCTTTGTAATTCCTCGAATTCTTTTCGAAGGGAATCGGAGGATTCCTTGATGGAAGTTAGGGCATCGAGTCTTACTTTTAAGTCTTCGGTTTCCAATACGAGAGAATGTTTTAGAGTCTGCAACTCGTCTAGTTTTTCTTCGAGTTCGTTTAACAAAGGAGTTCTTTCGTCCGCTTTGGAAAGAAGTTCTTCCATTGTTTGAATATATATATCGGTTCTATCTACAACTTCGCTCGCCTTATGAAAGAGTTCAGCTTTTTCACCGAGTTCTTCCATCTTATCCGTGATTTCTTCGACGCGAGAACGTAAGGTCTCAGCTTCTTCTTGGATTTCGTTGACAAGATTTGTTTTCGCGTTACGTATCTCTTCGAGGTCGCGTTTGAGATCCAACTGAAGAGTTTTGTATTCTTCCATAGAATCTTTAAATTCTTCTTTGCCGGAACGTAAAAATTCTTCGGAAGCGGATTCCATTTCACGCAACTGATTTTGCAGTTCTTTCTGGAATCCTTTCATCTGCTCGTCGCTGTTTTTGCGGGATTCTTTGAGAGATTCTTCCAGATTCTTTTTTACGTCGAGGATGTATTTACTGATTCTTTCCTCGAGTTGTCCGAGTTGCAACTGACCCTTATCCATAAGAGAAGTGAGTTGTTTTGAAATTTTTGCGTCGATCGTACCGTTTAAGCGGCTAATCTTCTCTTCTTGTTTTTCAAAAAAGTCGTCCGCGGAACTCTTTAGTTTATCGAGAACACGTTCTGCGTCTCTTCCCGCATTTTCCAGATTAGATTCTACGTTGTTACGGACTTTTTCCGCGTGGATCTCCAGAACCTTTTCGTTTTTCTTAACGATCTGTTCCATCTTATCGATGGTTCCTGAAAATTCTTCCCTAAGATTTTGAAGAATGTGAGTTCCCTCTTCTTTGATATTACGCAAAGAATCACCGAGGCGATCGGAAACTGAATCCCCTTCTTTTTGAAAGTTGGTTTTATAACGGGAAACAAATTCTTCGATTCTATCTTTTTGAATATTGTATTCGTTTTTGAATTCTTCCAGGAGTTGTCTTCCCTCGACGTGAATTCCGCCGAGTTTTTCCTGGAGATGAGAAACGGAATCCTGGGTGTTTAAACGAATCGTTCCCAATTCTTCTTCCCAATAACGACCTAAGTTTTCAAATCGTTGATCGATTTTACGGACTTCTTCGTCTACGGTTCCGGAAAGAAGATCGATCTTTCCTTCCACTTGTGAAAGAAGATCTCCGGCGCTGGATTCCATAGCGGATTGAAGATCGCCTAAGTAAGAATCCACGTCTTTGATCCGGGTCGAAATCTGTTTATCTAGTGTGACGATGGATTGTCTGACCGCTTCCAGATCTTGTTGGATCAGAGCCGATCTTTCCGCGTGGACCTTCGCGAGTTCGATATCAAAGTTTTCTTTGAGAGACGTGATTCCGGAGATCGTCTTTTCTTTTGCCTCGTCTCTTGCAGAATCCAGAGCGGAATGAAATTCTTTCAGACCCATGGAAATATCTTTTTTCAGGCTGTCGGATTCGCTTCTGAGATTGCTGCTGATTCGGTTAAACTCTTCTTCAAAGTTGTCGATCTGGCGAAGAAGTTCGGACTTTCTTGCGTCCGCTTGTCTGAGAAGTTTGTTCTCAGCTTCCAGATATTTTTCTTGGAAGAATTGGATGGATTCGTTGATCGATTCCGCCTGACGTCTCGTTTCGTTGAGAATTTCATCTCTTCGAGTCATTGTCTCGAGGCTCATACCTTCGATTTCTCTCCGGATAGAATCCACTTCGAGTTTTACCCCGTTGATAAAGGCTTCTTTCGAATGAGTGACTTGTTCGAGAATCCGATCCAGTTTGTCTTGAACTGATTTTTCGGAAAGTCTCGCCATGTCCTCTAATTTACGATCGGCGGCTTCCGCCTTTTCTTCCACGCGAGAATCCAGTCTCTCCAGTTTATCGCTTACGGTTAAGAATACGGTCTGCATTTTTTCGGATCTTAAATCCAAATCTTCTTCTTTGTTTGTAATCGTTTCAAAAAGAGAAGTGATTTCCGAACGCAGTTGTTCCACTCTTCCCACCGATTCTCTGAGTAAGGAAGTAGTATGAGAATCCAGACTTTCTCTGTAATTGGATGCGATCGCGTTCAGACCTTGATCGATTTTATCGTTTTTGATTTCCAATAATTCTTCCAGTTCGACGATCTTGGAAGCGAGGGATTGTAAAAGTTCATCGGAACGAAGATTGACCTTATCGGAAAAAACTTCCAGGATCGCTTCGGCTTCCGAACGCAAATCAAGGATTTTCTGATCCAAAAGTTGAATCTCTTTTTTACCGGATTCCATACGAAGAAGGCCTTGTTGGATCGCGTTGGATTCTTCTCTAATGTCCGAGGAAAGTTGAACTACTTCTTTTAAATCTCTCGCGACGCTATCCAGAAAATCACGGTTTGTTTTTATGGATTCTAAGAGTTGTCTGGATTCTTCGTTTAATCCGTGTACATCGTTTGCGAGTTTACGGGTTTGTTTGAGGCTGATTTCTAAATCGATTCCTGCGTCTTTTACTGATTGAATTTTTTCAAGAGCGATATCGTTCAATTCGTCTTGAATTTTTCCAGTAAAACGTTTGATTTGACTGAGTTTATAGTTGGATTTATCTAGCCTTCTGAGTAGGATTGTAATTCCTACACTGGCTATAAACGGCAGGAGTAATTCTATTCCCATTGAATTTTATTTACCATAGACATAAGAACCTGCATCAGCAAGGCGGGAATCTTTACAACTCTTCCGATCCTCTTCTTCAACCGAAGCATTGAATTCTAAAATGAGCTGAAATTTTCCTTGAAACATTATGTCTCATCAAATTACGATTGACTATTGGAAAGATCGTAAAAAGAGCAAGAAAAAATTAAATTATGCTTAAAAAAAAGCCTTATTCCGGCTTTTCGACCGTTTATGACGCAGTTATGAAAGACGTCCAATACGATCGTTGGGCCGAATTCATACTCTCTTCTTTTGCCCACCACAGCGAAAAATATCTTCCGAAAACGGTTTTAGATCTCGGTTGCGGAACTTGTAAACTCTGGGAAAAATTTCCAAGTTCGGTCCGATTTACCGGTGTGGACTCAAGCTCTGAAATGCTTGAAATCGCTCGGAAAAAGGCGATTACTGGAGAATTTGTCCTCTCAGACCTTCTCAATTTTGAACTCGAAAACAAAACTTTTGACCTGATTCTTTCCACACACGATACGTTGAACTATCTCAAAAACGACTCCGAACTCAAGTCCGCATTCTTACGCGTTCGAAGACATCTCGCGCCGGACGGTTTGTTCTTTTTTGATCTGAGTAGTTTATACAATTTTAAAACACATTTCGACGGACAGACGTTTCACGAAAGAGTCGGAGATTATAAAATCCGTTGGAAGAATCGTTTTTTAGAAGAATCCAATCGCCTGGAATCCACTCTCACCTTCTCTCACAAACAATCCAAAGAAGAATTTTCCGAGGTTCACGAGCACACCTATTTTTCGATGGATACAGTCCATTTGCTTCTTAAGCAATGTGGACTCGAACTTTTAGAGGAAGGTTCCGATTATCGGGACTGGATCTTGGAGGATGACGCCGCTTTGATAAATTATATCTGTCGAAGTACAGAAATTAATTTACGGAATCGGTGACATATATCATCTTCTTAAGATTGCAACTTTTCACGTCTACTTTTGTAGAAAAAACGGGAATCGATTCGCCTCCTTCGAAGTTTTTCTTCGAAGAAAAAAACAAAGACCCTAAACCGGTCTTGGATATGAAAAAGATAAAGGGGAACTAAGGAAGATTCGTATGTCAAAATTCAATGTAGAAGGAAAATCAGGAAAGGTGATCATCGATACTACGGTAATCGACGGTTATGATAAAATTTTTGACGAGGTATCCAGAAAGGCTTCCGGAGGAGCGATCTCAGACGTGGAATTCCAAGTGGAAAGCGTTAAAAAAATCACCTCCAGCGGAATCGCAAAACTACTGACTTTGAAAAACCTAATGGATAATTTCGGAGTTAAGATGAAGATCAAAAACTTAAGCCCGGATTTACTAGAAGTTTTGAAAAAATTCAAGGTGGATGGTAAATTAGGTCTTTAGAGTTTTTGAAAAACGATTGCCGCTCGTCCTCAGTTCCGCAGTCCTGTGATTATCCCAATGGGAACTATTTCCGTAAGTCAACTCACTCGCACGTATCCCGGAAAAATCGCAGTTTCCGATCTCAGCTTTGAAATTCCAAAGGGAAGAATCACGGGTCTTTTAGGCCCGAACGGAGCCGGTAAGACGACAACACTTCGACTTCTTACGGGTTATCTCGCCCCTTCTTCCGGATCGATTCGTTTTGACGGACTTGACTTTTTAGAAAACAAAATTGAAATCCAAAAAAAAATCGGATATCTCCCCGAATCGTCTCCGATCTATTTTGATCTTACGGTTTTTGAATATCTTTCCTTTTTAGCAGCCGCCAAGGGAATTCATAAGAATTTCCTAAAGGATAAAATCCACGCGGCCGTTGAACTTCTAAATCTAAAAGAAGTTCTCTATCGACCGATTTCACTTTTATCCAAGGGTTTTAAACAGAGGGTTTCACTCGCGGGATCGATCATTCAAGATCCTGAATATATCATCTTAGACGAGCCGAGCGACGGTCTGGATCCTCTCCAAATCGGAGAACTAAAAACGTTGATTCGTACATTAGGAAAGAATAAAACGATTCTTTTTTCCTCGCATATATTGCAGGAAGTGGAAGAGATCTGCGATCACATACTGGTCTTATCCAACGGAAAACTGATCGCTGACGCCTCGGTTTCCTCGATTTCAAAAGGGGAAGGCTGCCTCGTTTTAGCCGAAACCTCGATCGAAGAAATAAAAAAACTATTTACGAACGATTCTTATGAAATACAGAACACGGGAAAAAAGGAAGACGGCTTTCAAGAATTTCGGATTTTATCCGCAAAATTTCAAACGGAGGACGTCTTTGGAATTCTAAAAAAGGCTCCGTTTCGAATCCGTTCTCTCATCCCGGAAAAAAATTCATTGGAATCCGTTTTTGAATCTCTCACAGGAAAATCAAAAGAATGAATCTTTCCGATTCCATCCTCGAATCCGTTCAGAACTTAAAAACAGTCTTTTGGAAAGAATTTTCCGTGTATCTCAATTCTCCGATCGGAACGATTTTCGCCGGGTTCTTTTTGTTTATGACTTCGTTTCTTTTTTTCTTTGGATTCGGGGACAGTTCGTTTTGGGATCTCAAGTCGGCGAGTATGGAAGCCTACTTTCTTTGGGTTCCGATTTTGTATGTGATTTTTATTCCCGCGCTTTCGATGCGTCTTTGGTCCGAAGAGGAACGTTCCGGAACTTTGGAAATTCTTTTCACGCTTCCCTTTCGAGAATTTGAATTGGTTCTCGGAAAATTTTTAGGGGCCTGGTGTTTTTTAGGTTTTGTTCTTTTATTTACGCTTCCGATTCCGACGACGATTCTCTACTTAGGGGATCTGGATTTAGGAACTACCTTCGCGGGTTATCTCGGAATTTTTCTTTTGGGAGGGGCCAATCTGGCTCTGGGAAGTTTTATCTCTTCTTTGACAAAGGATCAGATCAGTTCTTATCTTTCCGCTCTGATCGTATGTTTACTTTTTTTTCTTATGGGTTACAGACCCTTTCTTCCGTTCTTAGGCCCCGAACTCAGTCGAATTGTTTCCTTTCTTTCTTTGTCCAAACACTTTGAAACCTTTCGGATGGGAATTTTAGATGGGAGAGAAATTTTCTTTTATCTGAGTTTTT
This sequence comes from Leptospira tipperaryensis, assembly GCF_001729245.1. NCBI lineage: Bacteria > Pseudomonadati > Spirochaetota > Leptospiria > Leptospirales > Leptospiraceae > Leptospira > Leptospira tipperaryensis. Next base: position 2,266,205 of record NZ_CP015217.1, read on the forward strand.
CGTTCACGGCCTTATATGCAAATCTTCTTATATTGAGGTCAAAACGATGATCTCAAAGATTCGAAACTTTTTTTTAAAACTAAATTCCAGTTCTTGGTTTTTATTTTCGCAGATTTTTTTGATCTTTCTTTTTACAAACGGAATCATCGGACACTTCGCTTGCAGAAAGGATCTTTCGGTCTCTGGACGTTTTGAAATTTCGGAAAGTACGAAATCTATATTCAAAAATTTGAATTCTACTCTTTTTATAGACGCGTATTACTCTTCCAAGGTTCCGGGAGAATACAAAACGTCTCTGGATCTCACTAAAGAATTGTTAATCGAACTGAGCGGCCTTGGCGGCTCCGATGTAATATTAAGATTTCATGATCCGGACTCAAACGAAGAAGATCGTAAAAAAGCGATCGAATCGGGGATCGCTCCACAGATTTTGGAAAAGAATGAAAGAGATTCCTCTCAGATCAAACAAGCTTTTATGGGAATCATACTTTCACTCGGAGCTCTCAAGGAAACGATTCCGGTTGCGTATTTCGCCGAACAGATCGAATACCAGATCTTGACTACACTTCGAAAGATGATTCGTAAACCGGGAGAATCCGGCATCGCGATTCTTAACCTTCCCGGAGTTTTATCTACGGATCCTCCGGGTCCTGCGAGCGGAAAAGACAGCGTGGGAGTTTTGGTTCATCAGGTTCTCAAAGAAGAATACGGTCCAGTTGCGGAAATTTTATTAAACGAAGAGGAACTCCCGCAAGAAATCCGAACCCTTCTTTGGATCGGCTCGGGAGTCCTTTCCGAAAAAGGCGCGTATCAACTGGATCAATTCCTAATGCGAGGAGGAAGCCTGATTCTTTTTGCAAAGTCCATGGACTTTCGGATGGAAGCTCCGAACCGGGAAGAAGGAATCGGGATGTCTCCGACTAGCGCCGGCATTGCGAGACCAACGGAAGAAATAGAAGAATTAAATTCTATCTTTGAATCTTACGGTTTTCGAATAAACACGGACATCGTACTGGATCTAGAACATTCACTTTCGACCGGACCTCTGATGGAGATAGAACCCGGAGTGATTGGAAGATTTCCATATCCCGCTTGGATCGTCGCCGGAAAAAACGGAGAATTGTTAAGCGAAGAGAATCCTTTCACGTCACCTTTGCAGAACCTACTCCTTCCCTGGGCTTCGAGTCTGAGTCTGGATCCGACAAGACAACCCGATGTAAAGATGAAACCCATCCTCTTTGCGGGAGAAGAATCCGAAGTTCGTTCCGATATCGTAGCCCTGGGTGAAAAACAAATCTTCGCGACAGCGCCCCAACCTTCCGGAAAAAAACAGATCTTGGGTGCGCTTTTGGAAGGAAGTTTTCGTTCTCGATATACAAAAGCTCCGAGCACAAATCAAACGGCTCCCTTTCTTTCGCAAACACAAAGAGATAAAACTTCTAGAATTCTCGTGATCGGTTCTCCTTATATCGTTTCCGATCTGTTGGTATTTCCGGAAACAAGAGACATTTATCAAGAATCGAATATTCCATTTTTATTAAACGCCTTAGACATCTCTTCGGGAGACACGGATCTCATTCAGATCCGAAGCAAAAAATCCGCGGTTCTCAAGTTGAATCCGTTTTCGGAAAAGGAAAAATTCTTTTTGAGTTTTTTAAATCTTTTGGGAATTCCTTTTTTTCTGGGTCTTTACACGTTTTCAAGAATCAGACATCGAAATTCTTTTCAAGGAGAAGAATAAACATAATGATTTCTTTCTCCGATCGGTGTATTTCCGTTCTTGGATTTTTAAAAAAAGAAAAGGCGCTTTTTTTGTTTTTGGTGAACGTCCTTCTGGGAACCCTAACCTTTTTGATTTCCGACCCGCTTTCCCTCTTTCAAAAAAATTACCAAAACGCGGAACCATTTTTTCCTTATAAACGCTCCGAGGTAGAAAGAATTCAGATCGGAAGAAAGGGACACGAAATTCTTTTGGAAAAAAAGAACGGAGAATGGGACGTTCAAGTTCGAGACGGAATCGCAAGACCCGACGTCCAAAAGATAGAATCGCTGTTAGGTGCTCTTTTGAAACTCAGGAAATTTTCAAAAATCGTTTCCCATTCGTCAAACCCCGACTTCGGTTTAAACGGAGAGGAATGGAAACTCGAAATCCAGACCGAATCGGGCGAAATCAGAAAGCTTGAAATCGGAGTTTCGGGGAAACAGGAAACCGGGGCCTTCGTTCGAGAACCTGAAAGCTCACAGATCTGGTTCGTGGAAGAAAACCTCAATGCGCTCGTAGGACGTGGGAACGAGACTTTTTTCTTTTCAAACTCGCTGATCCCACAAGGAATCGAAACATCAGAAATTCATACTATTCTAATAGATTTTTTTTCCAAAACTTCTCCGAAAATTGAAATCCAAAAGGACGCGTCCGGGCTCTGGAAAATTTCGAATGTCGACCGGGGTCATTGTTGGGGAGAGGATTGTGGAACTTGGGTGGAACGTTTTTTAAAAACAAAAGCTGAGAGGATTCTTAAAAGACCTTTTTACGAAACGATCTCCCCTCTTTCCTCGAAAGAAAAACTCAAGATGACAATTCGTTCCGGGAAAAATTCGGATTCTATCTATGAGATAGAATGGATCGGAAAGACTTCTCAAAAAGAGCCGGTCTTTAGAAGCGGGAACGATTCTATTTTGTATGTTCTCGATCCTGAATTTTTGGAACGTTTTCAAGAAAGATTTGATTGGAAGGATTCCTTTCCCGATTCTTTCTAATCGCTTCCCCGGACGAGGGTTGGATTCTCTATTGACAGACTAGAGGCTTCCAATTTCATTTCACAAGAAATCTAAAATTAGGACGAAAGCATGGCTTTGATCGAAGAATTTGAATCTCAGGGGAATTTTCTATTTCGTTGGAGATCCTACATCCCCGGAATCATTTTGATTCTCTGCCTTGGACTTTTGCCTTTTTATCAGTTCCCTGGAAATTCTTATACTTATCATCTCTACTACCAAGCGATCTGTTTGGGGATCAGTCTTCTCGGTCTTTTTGTTCGTAGTTTTGTCATCGGTTACGCTCCCGCGAGAACATCCGGAAGAAATACGAAAGAACAAGTCGCAGACCTCGTAAATCAAGAAGGAATTTATTCTCTGATACGCCATCCTCTCTATCTCGGTAACTTTCTTTTGTATTTGGGAGCTGTTCTTTTTCTTAAGAACTTTCTGATCGCGTCCGTTTTCATTCTTTTCTTCTGGGTATATTACGAAAGAATTATGTTTGCGGAAGAACAATTCTTGAGAAAAAAATTCGGAGAAGCGTATCTTTCTTGGGCAAATACGGTTCCTGCTTTTCTTCCAAGATTTACCGGCTACAAAAAGCCCGCGCTTTCCTTTTCAATCCGAAACGTGATCAAAAGAGAATATCCGAGTCTCTTCGGAATTCTTGTTATCTTCAGCGTTTTTGATTTGGTAGCGGTTTATTTTAACGAGCCCGTGAGCAATCTTCTTGAAGCGATTCGTCTTCCGCAGATCATTCTTTTCGGAGGCGGCCTTGCATTCTATGTTCTCGTAAGAATCATCGTAAAGACAACTCGCCTACTTCACGTAGAAGGTCGTTGAGATCCATAGAGGTGAAACGATTTCTTTTTTGTTGGCCAGCATTTGTGTGAGTTCCTACAAAGAATCGAGGATCCAAATTCTACTTGCGAAAAGTAGAATTTTCTGATAGAGAAGAGTTCGCCGCCTTTTTCCCACGAGCCCGCCTCCTCCACCCAATCAGGGTGGGGCGCGCCAAATTTTCACGAAAGAATTGTCGTAATTACTACAATTCTCCAGCACCCCAAAAAAAATTTTCTTTAAGAAGGAAACGTCTTAGAAGAACTTTCGAGATACGATTTGAGATGACTTGTTTCCTTCGTAAAAAAAACGGGAATCGGATAATTGGATTTGGAAGGAATCAAAACGATCCCCTCGTCAAAAAATAAAATCTTTTCAATCTCGGAAAAAGAATAACGATAACTGCTGTTCAATGCTTCGAAGGAAAGAGATTCCTTGCTTTCGTTTAACTTTCCGGGTCCGATTCTTTTCAGACCTCTCAAGAGATCCGGAGTCAAATCTTCCTTTTTATCGGCGAGTTTTTCAAACGGAAGTTCCCGGTTCTGATCTAGATACAAAATACCGTCGATCTCAAAACGAATCTCTCTCACTTCTTCCTCTTTGTTTTCTTTTATAAAAGAATACTTAGGAGATTCTTCCAAAACCTGAATACCGGAAGGAGAGGTTTCTTGGGAAATAAATTCTTCCTCGTCGCTTGGAAGGTTTTCCAATTGAGATTCGGAAGAAGAATAAGATATCGGACTCTGCTTTGGAATCTTTCTTCCTTCAACGAAGAGATTTTCAAGATGTCTCTGCTTTTCGACATTCTCGGTCTGAGACGCCCTTTTGTTGGAAGCAAGAATTTCACCCGCTCTTTTTGAGTTCGGCCTTGAAATGAGGTGATCGATTTCAGAATTTCCAGAGCGAGCAGAACTCGACTTGGACGTGGGACGGTCTTGCCCGGAACCGTGAGGGTTCAGAGAGACGTAGATAAAACAAAGAAGTCCCACGAGAATGAGTGCAATTGCGATAAAGAGCATCATTTTATGTATCTGTCGATTGAGCGGGTTTCTGAAGCGTTTTTCTCACTTTTCTCCTTTACAGAAATATTCCTTCACAAACCCTTTCAGTTTACAGATACAAACATGGAATTAGAAAACGTTTCTCTTAAAGACAAAATCATCCGCGGCGTTGTCGCTATCTTTCTTTTCTTTCTTGTGAGTGGTTTGATCATCACCTTTCTTCCGGGAGACGCCGAAAAGAGCTTTTTCGATGTGATCTCGGGCCGTTCCAGCCTGAACGCCGGTAAAATCGGAGACTATTCCATACCAATGGACTACTTTCAGGCCGCGAGAAGGGACTGCTTTTTTCAATACAGAAGTATCGCTCCTTCCCTGGCGGAAGATCCTTCCACGCTTCAATCCTGTGCGTTTCAGACGATCCGGAGTTTGGTAGTCACCAAACAGATCGCAGACGCGACCGGATTCTCCGTTTCGGAAACCGGAATCCGAGAAGAACTTTCGGATGAAGCCAGAAGAATTTATAGAGAATCCATGAACGGAGCCGGTTATTCCGACGAAGACGTTCGTAAACCCGAAGCCATCTATAAACAAATTCTAAATTCGGCTCCGATGCAGTACAGAATCGATCGTAAGAATGCGAGCGTTCTCTACGATTCACTTCTCAACTCCGATCTAAAGAAAACGGACGGGGAAGTCAACGTTCAGAAAGAATCCACTTCTGCCCGAGTTCAATTGAGAATTCTCTCCTATACCGACGATCAACTCACAAAACTCGCGGAAAAGGAAGCTCCGATTTCGGATGAACTCCTGAGAGCCAAATACGAAAACGAGAAAAAAGACGGGAAACTTCCAAAGAATAAGGACGGAAAGGAAGTCAGCTTTGAGGAAAGAAAAAATTTCCTGAAGAGTAAGATCCTTTTGGAAAACAGATCCAAATCTCAAGACGAATGGAAGGCAAAACTAAAAACCCTTCAGGAAGAGCCGGATGGATTGCAAAAGATCGCAAGTCTTCTCGGAACTCCGATTCAAGACTTTAAGGACCAGACCCTTCTCAACCTCTGGGAACTAAAGTCCGGAAATCAGACGATTCGTTTGGGAAATAACACTCAATTTCTGAAAGATTTGACAACGGTCGCTTTTGGAGCTAAAAAAGTCGGAGGTCCCTACAGGGATTCCGAAAAAAATGTATTCGTCGAATTTGCTTCCATGGAAATCAATTCGTCTAAAATCAATACTTCGCAGGGCCCCGATTTGAGAGACAATCCAAACCTGATGAACGGGTTTGTGATGGAAATCAGCCAGGCCCTACAGGAAAAATACCCGATTGAACGAAGGATCGGTCAAAAGGCAGAAGAATAATGCAAATCCGGGCTGAACTGGTAAATCCCTTTCTCGAAGCAGCGACCATCGTTTTTAGAGATGTCCTAAAGACGGACCTTATCCGAGGAAAGATCGGAATCAAAGACAGCCCTGAAACCAACCTAGAACTTTCGATCGTCATAGGCGTGATCGGAACTTTTAACGGAGAAGTTGTCTACGGCTTGAACTACGACGCGGCTTACAAGATCGCGGGAGTTCTGATGCCCGGAATGAGCGACCAAGATATCAAGAACGAATACAAGGATATCTTAGGAGAAATCGCAAACATGACTACAGGGAATGCGATGAATATTTTCGCGACCTCGGGTCAATCTATCGAAATCACTGCACCCAATATCATCGATTCCAAAAACGAAACCCTAAAAATTCCTAAAAAACCTTCCCTTGGAATCAGTCTTTTTTCCAAGTTCGGAAAGCTGGACGTAAACGTTTCTTTAACATAAGAATTTTCTCATAGAGTGCGTTGCATTTGTGCTCCTGAAGAGATAAGAAACACCTTACTCACAAGTTGTTTGAATCTTAAGAAAAATCATCTGTCGTAACAACGACAAACCTCCGTAAAAAAACGAAAGCCCCACCCTGACTTTGGGTGGCGGGGCGGGTGGTGGAAGATTCCCGGCGATATTGCCTTATCAGAAAATAAATATTTTGCAAGTAGAAAGTCTCAAATGTGGGAACTCTTACAAAAATTCCTATTGAGAAATGTCGATTCTGAATCCGAGGATCTTTTGAGTCCCCTTTTGAATTTCAAAAACGTTCCGATTTCCCTCTCTTCTTCAAAACGAAGAATCTTTCAAAATTCAGTAGTATCTGCGTTTTAGAATTCTACGAAGTTCTTTTACAAAAGGAGAATCTTCAGAGGCTTCCGGATTCATTCGAGTGAGATACGCTTTCGCCCAATCCTCCGCCTCCTCGTATTTTCCTTGATCTCCGTAGATTCTCGCGATGAGAGTTACTGCCTTTTCCAGATTTTGTTTTTGAGAATCCAGTTCCGGTTTTTTCTGCAAAAGTTTTACAAGCTGCAGAAGATATCTTCTCGCAGAATCCTTTCGATCCGTAGAAGAAAGCATTTCCCCCAGAGAAAGAAGAGAAATCGACTGAAAGTTTTCGGGAGCTTCCGTAATGATTTTTAGATACTGAGATTCGGCCTCCGGAATTTTACCGTTCCCTCTCAAAGCGCGAGCCACTTCAAAAACTGCTTTCCATTTCTCGTCTTCGGAATCGATCTGTTCCGTAATGGAACTCGCGTCATTCGCGCTTTCCGCTGTGAGTCTTGCGTCTTCCAATTTAGAAGCGTTAGCCGTTTTTCCCTGTCCGCTCGCTTGGTTGAATTCGGTCTTGGCGTTGTTTCTCTGATTTTCTCTCAGACGGAGCACTCCCTTTTTATAACCGCTCTCGGAAGGATCTTCCTTTTTTTTATCCTTCTTCTTTTTCAAACTTGTCTTGGAAGAATTCGGAAGTGTTGTCTTTTCGGGAATCGCAGGCGATTCTTCCATAGAATCTTTAGAAGAAACTTGCGAGGTTTCGTTTTCCGGAGATGGGGTGGATACGTTAGTCGCCTTTGATTCGGCTCCGGTTTCTGCAATATCCGATTTTCCAGGAATTAGAGTTTTAGATTCTTCCGGTTGCGTTTTTTTAGAATCTGCATTTTTTTCCGCGGCAGCATCGGGTTCCAAAAAAGAACTTTCCGATTCTTCCGGAAAAGGAAGGGGCATATCCGCAAAAATAGAAAATGAAATTCCAAATAAGAATCCGGAAAGGATCAAAGAACGAATCCATTTCATCTGAGTTCCGGAGATCCTTTGGAATTGTTTTTAGGAGGACGTATCAAACTCGGTCTTTCGGAATTAGAAGAATTTCCGGTTCCGCGATCAGGAGTCACCGTTCCAGGATCTTCCAGTTTTCGATTCGAATCGGGAGTTCTCTCTCGATCATTCGTCGGAAGAGAATCGGATTCTGTAGGAAGTTTCGGAGTTCCACCACCTTCCCTTCTTCCTTCTCTCAAAGGATCCTTTCCTTCCGGAGAATTCGATTCGGGTAAAAGTCCGCTCTTTGGTTTCTCTCTTTCGTATCGATCGATCTCGAGATGGGAGGATTCTCCCGTTCCCGATAAATCCGGATCGCTGTAACGAATGGACTTTCGTTTTCGATTGTAATTTCGTTCTAAATCTTCTAAAAATAGGGCCTTACGATCCAATTCTTTTGCCTGATCCTCAAAGGCTGCGCCTTCTTTTCCGCGCTGAACTCCGACGAGTATCGCTAAAGAAACACCCAAAACGGCCAGGGAAATTCCCGTGTACAAAAGGGTCTTCTGTACCTGAGGAGGTAGATTTCGGGAAAGACTGTCTATGGAAGACATCCCGGATTGGAGCTTATCTTTAAAATTGAGATCCATTGTTTTTAGTTTCGGTCGATTTCCCAATTCTACAAAGAAAGAGAAAAATCTCGAACGGTTTTTTTGATCCTCGTTTTTTTACCGTCTCATCGCTTAGAGAACAAAATGCATTTACGATCTCGAAAAACATGGAGAACCTGGGTTTCGTGAACGAGAATCCTCTCGCCCCTGATTGTTATTTCTGCTCCAACCGACACAAATCCGTTTTGAAATGTGTTTCTATGGATTCCTTAGATAAGATCAATTCTACCAAGGAATTTAGAATTTTCCGCAAAGGCGAATTCGTAATCCACTCAGGTGATAAAGCGGAAGGTTTTTATTTTATCAAATCCGGATGCGTCCGGATCTACAGAAATTCTTCCTCGGGCAAAGAACAGACGTTTTCCATTCGAAGATCCGGAGAATGGGTCGGATTTCGAGATCTTTTAACCGGTAGTAACTTTTCTCAAAACGCCGAGGCCTTGGAATCCGTGGAGGCTTGTTATATTCAAAAGGACGTCTTGGAAGATTTGATGAAGAATGATTCGAAACTTCAGTTGGAAATTCTAAAACAAATGGCGATTGAATGGAAAGAATTGGAAGATCAGACCGTCGCGCTGGGAACCAAACAGGTTCACAGTAAACTCGCGGAACTTCTCATTTCCTTTCAAGCCGCGTCGGGAAACGAACCCGAGATCGAATTGAATCTTACGAGGGAAATTATGGCTTCTATGGTAGGAACTACTACTGAAACTTTAGTGCGAGCTCTTTCCGATTTCAAAAATCGGGATTGGATCGAGATTCATAAAAATAGAATTCGATTCTTAAATTTAGAAGCCCTTCGAGGAATTTCAAACTTAGAAACAAAAACCCATTCCTGATGGATTCTGAGAAAGAATCTCAAAACCTTTTCTCATTGGAATAACCAGAATCCTCCGATCCCTTTTTCCCTCAACTCCAAGCGGATCTTCAAAGCTTGACAATTATCATGCCTTAGATCAGGGAAACCCCGCTGGGATTTCTTTTCTTTCCAAGTCGGTTTTCATATAAGGTAAAATTATAAATCTCTAAATTAAAAAGAATATTCTATTTTTCTAAAATAGTATATAATCTTTTGACTTTGAGAGTTTAGACCGAAGGAATAATCGAATCAGGAGACAAAATCTCATGAGCCAAACGAACGCCAAATACAACGATTCAATCGTAAAAGGGTTCATCATATCGGCTATGGTTTGGGGAGTCGCATCCATGTCAGTGGGTGTCCTCGCCGCATTTCAAATGGTTTATCCGGAACTGAATTTCACGCAGTATTTCAGTTTTGGTAGAATCAGACCCTTGCACACAAACGCAGCCATCTTCGGATTTGCATTGAGCATCATCTTTGCAACCGCGTATCACCTGATCCAAAGACTCTGTAGAGTCAGAATCTGGAGCGACTCTCTGGCAAAGATTCATTTTGTTTTATACAATCTGACAATCATCCTCGCCGCGATCACTCTTCCTTTAGGACTCAATCAATCTAAGGAATACGCAGAGCTGGAATGGCCTCTGGATCTTTTGATCGTTGTCTGGTTCGTGATCTTTATCGTGAACTTCTTCGCAACAATCTTTACAAGAGAGGAAAAACAACTCTACGCGGCGATCTGGTTTTACATCGCTTCATTCGTAACGGTTCCGATTCTTTTTATCGTGAACAACCTTTCCGTTCCCGTAGGACTTACCAAGTCTTACTCGATCTTCTCCGGTGTTTACGATGCGAACATTCAGTGGTGGTATGGACACAACGCGGTAGCGTTTGTTTTAACTACACCATTCTTAGGTTTGATGTATTACTACTTTCCAAAACATATCAAACAACCCATCTACAGCCATAGATTGTCTATCATTCACTTCTGGTCTTTGATCTTCATCTATATCTGGGCGGGTCCTCACCATTTGTTAAACACTCCGCTTCCGGAATGGCTTCAAACGACAGGGATGGCGTTTTCGATCATGTTGTGGATGCCCTCTTGGGGAGGAATGCTCAACGGTTTTCTTACCTTAACCCAAGCCAAAGAAAAAATCAAAACGGACGCTCTTCTTAAAATGATGCTCGTCGGGATTACCTTCTACGGTATGTCGACTTTCGAAGGGCCGCTTCTTTCGATTCGTTCCATCAGCGCTCTCGGTCACAACACGGACTGGATCGTCGGTCACGTTCACTCCGGAACCCTAGGTTGGGTGGGAATGATGTCTTTCGCGGCCATCTACTATCTCGTTCCAAGAATGTGGGATACGAACCTCTATTCCGAAAAACTCGCGAACACTCACTTCTGGTTGGCGACTCTCGGGATTCTTCTTTATATCGTTTCGATGTGGGTTTCCGGAATCACGGAAGGTTCTATGTGGAGAGCCGTGGATTCTAAAGGATTTCTTCAGTATCCGAACTGGGTACAAATCACCGAGGTTCTCAAACCTTTCCGCTTCGCAAGAGGTGTGGCCGGCGCTCTCTACTTGAGCGGAGTTTTTGTTATGATCTATAACGTGATCAAAACGATTCAAACATCCGGTTCCGGCTTTCAAGAAGTGGACCTGAGAGTGAAAGAACAAGGAGGAAACGTATGAAATTATTCGACATACTTCTGGATTGGTTCTCTGGTTTCACCGATCAGTGGGAAAAACAAGGAGTTAAGTTTACGGTTTATACTACGATCGCGGTTTTGATCGGCGGTATCTTCGAGTTGATTCCTCCCTTTTTCATTTCCAGAACCGCGGTTCCGATTCAAGGAGTAAAACCGTTCTCCGCTCTGGAACTCGCAGGAAGAGACATCTATCAGAAAGAAGGATGTAACAACTGTCATACGCAGATGATTCGTCCTTTTAAATGGGAAGTGGATCGTTTTGATCCTTCTAAGTCTTACGGAAGAGACGGTTATTCCAAGGCTGGAGAATTCGTCTACGACCATCCGTTTCTCTGGGGATCCAAAAGAACCGGACCCGATCTGGCTCACGAATCTCAGATTCAACCTTCTTACGCTTGGCATAAGACTCACTTGATCAATCCAAGAGATACTTCTCCGGGTTCCGTTATGCCCGCTTATCCTTGGTTATTCGAAGAAGGAGCTAAGGTCAACGCGGAAGAAATCGTGAACCACATGAAAGGTCTTTCCAAAGTGGGAGTTCCTTATACGGACGCGGATTATCTTTCTGCTGCTAAAGAATTGGAAGGTAAAACCGAAGGAGACGCGCTCATCGCTTATCTTCTTAAATTAGGCAAGGACACAGCCGAGTTGTCCAAGTCGATTCAGTGAGGCAATTATGGAACTGGAACTGATTCAAATCTACAAGTTTGCAAGACTACCAGTTCTTGTTTTAGCGATCGGTCTCATCACCGCATACGTTTACAACAAGAAACGCAAGGTACAAATGGAAGATCCAAAGTATAGAATGCTGGAGGAGGACTGATCCATGACGCACGATTCAAATAAAGATTTCGACGGTATCAAACAATCGGACAATCCGATGCCGGAATGGTGGAAATGGATCTTCGTGATCTGCATCGTCGTCGCAGTCGGATATTCGATTTACTTTCACAAATTCTCAAGTTGGGAACAAGACGTCGCCTACGAAAACGAGGTGAAAGAATACGAAGCGAAGTATCCGAAAGCGGTCGCGGTGGCGACTAACGATGGTAGCAATCCTCTTCGCGGTAATGCCGAAGCGATCGCAGAAGGTGAAAAAACTTTCAAAACGGTTTGCGCGGCTTGCCACGGTCCGACCGGACAAGGTTTGGTTGGTCCGAATCTAATCGATGCGGAATGGATTCACGGATCCTTGGATTCGGAAGTCTATGCGACGATCATGAAAGGGATCGCCGTAGACAAAACAAAACTGGGAAGAGGACCTATGCCTCCGCATGAGAATTCTCTCGGTTCCGAAAAAGTATATCAGGTGATGGCTTGGCTTGCGACTCAGAACGCAAGCTTAAAGGCGTCGAAGTAATTTATGAAATTCTTGGATGACTCTTTGCAAAGAATGTCATCCAAGTTTTGGATTGTATTAACTCCGGAGAGAATGTAGAATGCAAATCGTGTTTTGTTTCTCATTCTTTCCAGAGACCACTAAGGAGGACTTTTGTGGTCATCTCCAGGCACATTACTGGTAAGATTCGTTCGGCGAGATACATAGTAGAGGCGATCTTACTTCCCATTTATTTTCTTCTTCCCTGGCTTCGTTGGGGAGAACATCCCTTCATCCGACTCGACATTCCAAACCGAAAGTTTTATCTTCTTGGAAATATTTTTACTCCGCAAGAAGGATACTACCTTCACCTTTTCCTGATCGGAATGGGACTTTCCTTATTTTTCTTTACGACTCTGATCGGAAGAGTCTGGTGCGGATGGGCTTGTCCACAGACCGTTTTCACCGATGTCTTTGACTGGATCGGAAGAACGATCCTCGGTTCCAAATACGGAAAAAAAGACGCACCTACTTTCGGAAAAATCCTTGTACACTTTCTCTGGATTCTCGTGAGCGTTCTCGGTGCACTCGCCTGGGTTTCGTATTTCGCGGATCCGTACGAAATGTTAAGCGAAGTCCGATCTTCCGCGTTTCTGTCAAGTCCGCCGGTATGGACCTACTTCACCGCATTCTTCACGGCTACCTTGTATCTGGACATGGCTTTTGTTAGAGAACAGTTTTGCAAATACGCATGTCCTTATGCGAGATTCCAAACGGTCATGATGGATGCACATTCCGTAAATGTAACTTACGATCTAAAACGCGGAGAACCCAGACGAAAAGCAGGAGTTCAGGAAGGAGATTGCACGGCGTGTAATCTTTGTTTGGTGGTCTGTCCGACTGGAATCGATATCCGTGAAGGCACCAACGTCGGTTGTATTGCTTGCGGAAAATGTGTGGATGCTTGTACAAAAACCATGGGAAAAGAAGGGAAAAAAACTCTTATCGGATACATGTCCGAAACCCAGGCGAATCAACCCGGCGCCAAGGTAAATTGGATCCGTCCAAGAAGTTTGGTCTATGGAACTCTCCTACTTTGTGTGTTGGCGGCGGCGGGAACGCTCCTTTACAATCGGGTTCCTCTCTACGCAAACATACTTCCGGATCGAATCATCCAACCGATGGAAGTTCCCGGAGGTTTGGTAAGAAATTTTTACAACGGACATCTCTTGAATCTAACGTTTGAAGAGCGGGAACTCAAAGTTGAAATCGCAAACAGCACCCTCAGCTCTCCCGTACATATATTGTTAGGCGGAACGGAAAAGCCTGCGATTCAAGTTTTAGGAAACGATTCACAGGATTTTAGAATCATCTTAGAAACGGTGGCTCTTCCACAAGACCAGTCTAAACCGACACATCAAATTTCTCTAAGAATCACCGATTTAAAAAATCCGAACTTTCAGTTACAAAAGACGATTCCCTTTCGAATCCCGATCAAATAAGGTCAAAATCAGGAAAACTAAAATGGCATTACACAAAAGTATGAAACTCGCCTTTGTTTGGATCGGGGTCGCATTTGTTGCCTTGATCGCCGCGACCGTAGTCACGATACGATACGCAAGCGAAGGATATACCGGACCGATCGAAAAAGGATATTATGAAAAAGGATTGAATTACGAAAAGTCGATCCTCGAACAAAGAAAGATGATCGCCGAAGGATATTCGTACGAGAGTAAACTTTTTACGTCTTCTCCGGACTTAAAAAAAGGAAAAAACTTAGTTTCGATTCAATTCCGAAAATCCGGAGCGCCGATCACCGGAGCCAAACTTCAGATTTTGATCGAAAGATCCGCGACGGATGAGTGGAATCGATCTCTGAGTATGATCGAAGATCCAAAGAACAAGGGAAACTACCAAGGATCGATCGACATTCCGGAAGAAGGACTTTGGATTCTCAGTCTTCAAGGTGAGACCGAAGGAAGAATTCTTCAAAAAACCGTGGAAGTAAAAATTCAATAGAACTTATGGAAACGTTGTTTCAAGTTACAAACTGCTATCATTGCAATACTCCGATCCGTACGGAAAAAGAGCTGATCCGAGGAGAACTGGGTGGCCGTACGGAATCGTTTTGTTGCAGCGGATGCAGAAGCCTCGCGACCCTTTTGGTAAACAACGGTCTCACTCAGTTTTATACTCTGAGAGGTTCTGAAAAACTCGAATCCGTAAATACCGAAAGAAAAAACCGAGAAAACTTGGAAACCGAATCCATATATCAAGAATATGTAATACAAAAAAAAGAAGGCATCTGCGAAACGTTCATTACCATCGGAAAAATTCACTGTTCCGCCTGTGTCTGGTTAAACGAAAAGGTTCTCGGCGATCACAAAGGAATTCTCGAAGCCAGAATCAATTTTGCGACCGGAAGAATGAAACTCGTTTACGATCGAAGTTTAGTCGACCTCAATGAGATATTTTCGGTTATCACGAGCATAGGCTACGAACCTTCTCTTTATTCTCCTCTCAAGGCGGAAACAGGAGTTTCTCGATTTTCTAAAGATTTATTTTACCGCATGGCCCTCGCCGGTTTTTCTTGGGGCAACATTATGCTCTTTAGCATCGGATTGTATGCGGGTTATTTTTCGGGAATCGAAATCGAATTCAAACGACTCTTCCATTACGTTTCTTGGATATTCGCGACGCCGGTTTATCTCTACTCGGGTTATCCTTTTTTCAAAGGCGCGAAGGAATCGATCAAAAGAAGAATGCTTACGATGGACACTCTTCTTTTTTCCGGGGTTTCTCTCGCCTATTTCTACAGCATCTACGTGACGTTAACCGATCATGGAGAAGTCTATTTTGATTCCGTCTGTACGATTTATTTCTTTATTCTGATCGGAAAGTTTTTAGAATCCGCGATCCGTTTGAAAGCGGGAAGAAAGGTCGGAGAACTTTTGTCCACCCTTCCTCAAGAATATACGGTCCTACGCAACTCCGTCGAAACTCAGATTGCACCGAGCGCGATTCAAGTGGAGGAAAGAATTCTTCTTAAAAACGGAAACAGAGTTCCCGTGGACGGTATTCTACAATCCGCTACCGCCTACTTTGACGAATCCTTTTTAACGGGAGAATCCAAGCCGGTCACGCATAAAATCGGAGATATGATCCTTTCGGGTTCTTTGTGTCTTAGTACAAACGCGGAGCTCCTCGCGACTACGACCGCAAAGGAAAGCACGCTTTCAAGAATCTCAGCGCTCATCGAATCCTCGCTTCAGGCAAAACCCGGAATCCAAAGAACCACGGATCGATTTTCAACTTATTTTATACAGATCGTTTTAGGAATCGCAGTTGCAACTTTTTGCATATACGGATTCTATTTTCAAAACTGGGAAGCCGCGGTGCTCAATACGATCAGCGTCCTGATCGTCGCGTGTCCTTGCGCGCTCGGGCTCGCCGTTCCAGCGGCTTACGTGGTGAGCAACTTACTCCACAGTTCGAAAGGAATCCTCGTAAAAAATCCGGATTCTTTGGAAATCCTGAGCCGAGCGGACCAGATCTATTTTGATAAGACTGGAACTTTGACAACGGGAAAACTTTCCATCCAAGAAGAACGTTTTTTAAGTCAGGACGAAAGACTTCGAATCTATTCCCTCATCCTTTCTTTGGAATCCGGTTCCACACATCCACTCGCGGAAAGTTTAAAAAAAGAGATCGGAAAAAAATTAAAAAACCAAAATCAAGAACCGATCCAATACACTTGGAAGGAAATTTTAGAAATCCCAGGATCCGGAATGGAAGGCAGACTGATCGGAGAAAACGTTTCGTATCGAATCGGAAATCTTCATTTCGTATCGCAAGGATATCTCAAACAAGACGGTAAGATTTATCTGGGCAAAGAAGGAAATCTTCTCGCGAGTTTTGTATTGGAAGATTCGGTTCGTCCGGAAACAAAAAGTACGGTCGAAAGATTAAAACATACTTTTGGTTATCTCGGAATTCTTTCAGGAGATTCCAAATCCAAAGTAGAATCCTTGGCGACCGCCGTGGGAATCGATCATCCTCTTTTCGAACTCAAGCCCGAAGAAAAACTTAAGGTGATTCAAAAAGCTCAAAACGAAGGAAAAACCGTCGTCATGGTAGGAGACGGAATCAACGATTCCGCGTGTTTGGCTGCGGCCAATCTCGGAATTTCCATGGGAATCGCCTCGGATCTTTCCATCGATAAATCCGATCTGGTTCTGATCAGCAATCAATTGGATTCGATCATTTCGGCCGTGAAAATTTCCAAAAAAACAAGAAATATCGTATTTCAGAATATTCTAATTTCATTAATTTACAATTCGATCATGTTGCCCCTGGCCGCTTTCGGCTTTATGCTTCCGGTTATCTGCGCCGGTTTTATGACCTTGAGCTCCCTTTCCGTAGTTTTGAATTCGATCTCGTTACAGTGGAGAACCAAATTATGAACGCACTCTATCTTACGATTCCACTCGCTATGCTCATCGCACTCGGGGCCTTGGTAGTATTCTTCTGGTCCTTAAAATCCGGTCAGTATGAAGACATCGAAGGTCCGAAATACAGAATGTTATTTGACGACGACGATGAAAAAAAACCGGTTTTGAAAGAGGGAGAACACAAACATGCAGAATGAATTGTTTTTAACCACACTCTCCATCGCCTTTATCCATGGAATCACGAGTTCGTTACACTGTCTCGGAATGTGCGGTCCTTTTGCGGGAACTCTAAACCTCGCCAACCGGGATCAAAAATACAAAACTAATCTTTTTTACAATCTGGGAAGATGGATCTCCTATTCTACGTTAGGCGCCATCTTTGGAATTTTAGGCTCTGGTTTAAACCTCGCCGGAAAGTTGATCTCTCTACAGGAATTTGCCGCCGTGATCTCCGGAATCTTTATCATCGGATTCGGGCTCAGTCTGATTCAAAACGGAACTCCGGAACGATCCGGCTTCTATCAGAAAATTCTAAATCGATTTGCGGGACCGTTACTCGCTTCTCTAAAACAAGGAAAGAACCTTCCCACGACTTCGATGGCTTTCGGAATGGTAACCGGGCTTTTGCCTTGTGCGGTTTTGTATCCGGCGTTTAGTCTTGCATTGGCGACCGGAAGCGCGAGCTCAGGTTGGCTTGTGATGTCGATTTTTTTCTTAGGAACGTTTCCCGCTCTTTTTTTGTTCGGAGTCGGTTTTCGAAACCTGCTCGTTAATCTTCCGCAGAGTATCATTCGTTACGGAGGGATCGTCATCGTCTTTGTCGGAATTTCGATGATTTTCTTTAGACTCGGACATTCGCACTCCGAACACGAACATTCTCCGAATTCTCACTCGATGGAAGAACATTCTTCTCCGAAAGAGGATCATTCTCATCATCATTAGAAGAAATTTCTTTCCAAACATTCAAGTTTTTCCGGGAGATTTCGATTGTAAAAAGGAAGATGATTTCTATACTGAAACCCCGGATGAGCGACTCTCTCAAGAATTTCACGGATTTTCTCTTAAAGGATCTGGAAGAAAACGAAAACGCATTCTTCAAAATTGAAAATGAAGACGGACTCGCCTATCTCTCCGTCTTTCCGGCGGGGAAAAAAGGGAAATCCCTCGATTCTAAAGAGATTCTAAGAAGAATCGAACTCTTTCGGATTTCGGAAATCTCTCATACCATCATCAAAGACCTAGTCCTCAAATCCGACGGACTTCCTCATCTCATCGGAAAATGGCCCGGAAAACCGGAAAGTTCCCGAATTGAGATCGATATCTCAGAAGATAAGATGAAAGCTTTCATCACCTTTCATCCTCCGAAATACGGCGGAAAACTTTTGAGCTCCGAGCAGATCCAAGAATCCATTCATCTGAGAGGAATTTCTTACGGTGTTTTGCAAGAAACCATCGATCGTCTTTCCGCGGAACCCGAATACGGAAAAAAAATACAGATCGCGGAAGGCTCGGCTCCAATCCCGGGTAAGAATGGAGATCTCAGAATTCTTTTCATACATCCGGCGATTCCTCATCTCGAAGAAGACGAGTTTGGAAGAGTCGATTTTAAAAATATTCAAATTATCCAAAGCGTAGCCAAGGATCAGAAGCTCGCCGAAAAAATATCACCGACTCCCGGAAAGGAAGGCAAGAATGTCTTTGGAGAAATTCTTCCTTACGAACCCGGAAAAGAAGCGGATTGGAAACTCGGAGCAAACGTTAGACTCTCATTGGATGAAACCACAGTTCATTCGCTCATCAGCGGAAGACCGATCCTTGATCGACAAGGAACGATCCGCGTAGACGAGGTCTGTCATTTAGAGAACGTAGATTTTTCCACCGGAAACGTGAGCTTCCCCGGAACGATCATCGTGGAAGGTTCGATCGCAGACGGATTTACGCTGGAAACCGAAGGTTCCATCATCGTAAAAAAATCGGTAGGCAAGGTTTTTCTCAAGGCAGCCGGGGACATCGTTTTGTCTGGCGGTTTTATGGGAAGAAACGGTGGTTTGATAGAATCCGGAGCCGATATCTACACTCGCTTCGTGGAACAAGGAAAACTCATTTCTAAAAATACGATCTTTATCGAAGAGGCTTCCATGCACTCCGAACTCGTCGCAGGAGAATCCGTAGTTATTCGAGGTGGAAGAGGAGAATTGATCGGAGGAACCTGCGTCGCCGGAAAAGCGGTCATCTGTACCAAGTTAGGCGCCATCGCGGAAACTAAAACTTCAGTATCCGTCGGGATCCGTCCCGAACTTTTGGAAGATTTGGAAAAACTACGCTCCGAAGTTCAGAAGAATCAGGAGATTCTTAAAAAAGTGGAACTGAGTCTTGTAAAACTCAACGAAGATTCTCAGAGAAGACAACTCACTGCGGAAGAAAAGGAAAGTCTTCCCAAACTCACTGCGATCAAACTGAAATATTCAGGAATTCTAAATAACTTACTCGGCCAAGAACAATCCATGATTATGGGTTTTGAACCCGACAAGGATTCTTACGTCGAGGTGGAACAGGAAATATTTCCGGGTGTGGACATCTACCCTGGAAAGGGAAAAAATTTCAAGGTTCGTCTCAAAGAAATTCCGGGCCCCTCCTTTGTATTTCTTGGAAACGACGGAAATCCTCAGATCACAAAGGTAAGACCAAAACGTCTTGGAATTCTCCAAGAAGATCCCTGAATTTATTTTTGGGGAATCAATCCCACATAACGCGCCCTCGGTCGGATCAACTGATCAGTCTGATACTGTTCCATCGCGTGAGCAATCCAGCCTGCGCACCTTCCGATGGCGAACAACGCAAGTCCCGCTCCTTTCGGCAAACGTAACGTATAACTTACCGCCGCGAGTCCCATATCAATCGTGGGATAGTCCCCTAAAAGATGAATCGCTTCTTGTATTAGATTTTTTGCAAATAAGAATTCTTTGTTTTTTGGAAAAAGCCTCTCCGTCATTTCGAGCAATTTTTTTCCTCTTGGATCTCCGTTTTGATAAAACGGGTGCCCAAATCCAGGAATTTTTTCTCCCCTTCTCAAACGTTCCGTAAGAAACGATCTTTCTTCCTTTTTTCGGAGGCTCGCGCTCTCAATCAGCTCGATCGCTTTTTCGGTCAGAAGCCCGTGTCGATTTCCGGAAAGAGCCGCGAGCCCCGCGATCACAGCCTGATAGAGACTTGCGTCGGTCGATGCTACACAACGTGTCGTAAACGAAGATGCGTTGAGTTCGTGATCGGCTGAAAGAATAAGGGAAGCATCGATCAAACGAATCGCTTTTTTGTCCTCGTTCGAAAGGATTCGATTCTTTTTAGAATCGGAAATAAAATGAGAATTCTTTTTTCCAAAAGAAATCTCTTTCCAAGAAAACCAAAGAGTCTCCGCAATAGTGCCTGCTCCTCGTTTGGACTTCGATGCAAAAAGAGACAACAAACGTATAATTTTCGTTCCGGTTTTACTCAAGGCTTCCGGAGTTTTTAGGAGCGCTCTCGTGTCCTCATATTCGGCGACACCCAATAGGATTCTACAAAGATCGATCAAAGGGCGGTTGGAAATTACCGGAAGAATTTGGAGAGAATCCTTGTCCAAGGTCGGCCATTCCTCTTCAAACGAAAAAGAATTCTCGGAGTCCCAGAGAATCTTGGCGACGGATTCAAAATTAGAATTTTCTGATAGATCGGTAGCATTCCGACCACGGTAATATATCGCGTTTTCTTCGATCAAACTGATCGAAGACTCGAGGACCGGTTGACCAAAACTCAAAGCCGCCCTCGCGGTTTTTCCCGGATTTTGTTTTTCCTCTCTTTGAAGTAAAATACGATCGATCTCTTCTCTTCTATACCGTTTGCTACGATCCTTTGAACCGCTCGATTCTGAATGAAGGATTCCGCGACTGACATAGGCGTAGATCGTTTCGACTTCCACACCCAATTCCTGGGCCGCCTCAAACGCTGATAAAAACGATTTTTTTGAGGAAGGTTTCATACATTGACTATGAAATCAATATTGATTAATTTTTGTCAATCCTGTAAACTCAAGGTCGTAAGGAATTCAATATGAATACAATGGATCTTTTCGAAGAAAGTAAATACAGCCCCGGCCTGGAAGGAATTCCCGCCGTAAAGACTCGAATTTCCAAGGTGGACGGAATCCACGGTAAACTCGTAATCGCGGGATATCCCATAGAGGAATTCGCGGAAAAAATCGATTTTGAAGAAACGTTTTTTCTTCTCTTAGAAGACAAACTTCCAAACGCCGAACAAAAAAAAAGGATCATAGACGATCTTATTAACGCGAGAAGATTTTCTCATGTTCAGAGAAACATCTTAGAAAGTGCCGTTTCCGAAAACGCATCCATCATAGAATGTCTCCGAATCGGAGCCGCGTCTTTATCCTTAGGAAAACCCTTCACTTCGAGTGAAGAGGAAAGTTATGCGGTCGTTGCTACCTTACCCTTAATCGTCGCCTGGGTATATCGTCTCAAAAAAGGATTGAATCCGATTCTTCCCAATCCGGAGCTAAGTCTTGCAGCCAACTTTCTTTCTATGCTAGGAATTACTCCGAATCCTAAAAAGATAAAGGCTCTCAATACATACTGGAACACCGTAGCCGATCACGGACTCAATGCGTCCACGTTTACGGCAAGAGTGATCGCTTCCACTCAGTCGGATATGATTTCCGCTGCGACCGGCGCGATCGGAGCTCTAAAAGGACCGCTTCACGGAGGTGCTCCGGGACCTGCCTTAGATATGGTCTTTGAAATTGGAACCCCCACCGCAGCCGAAGAATACCTCAGACATAAAATGGAAAAGGGAGAAAGGCTGATGGGCTTTGGTCATCGTATCTATAAGGTGCGGGATCCAAGAGCGGACGTCTTAGCCTCCGCATCAAAAGAACTCTACGAACTTCCGGAATTGATAAACTTTTATTCTTTGGCGATGTATGTCGAAAAAACTGCACTTCGTTTATTAAAAGAATACAAACCCGATCGAACTCTGCATACAAACGTGGAATTTTATACCGCGCTTTTACTACACGGCCTCGATCTTCCAACGGATCTTTTCACTCCCGTTTTTGCGATCGGAAGAGCTTCGGGATGGATGGCACATTGTCTGGAACAAAAAAAGGAAAGAATTTTAAGACCGGATGCGATTTATATCGGCGCCGAAGACAAACACTGGAGATAACTTGTTTCCAAAACTTGAAAAGAAAGGAATATAATACAAAATGCAAGTTCCCTATTCTATCATCCATTTAGATCGATCTCAAAAAATGAGAAACTTGAAAAACTGAATCTATGAGCCTAATCCAAGTTGCAATTCTGATTTGTCTGATCGAAGCGGGGATCGCTTTTGTTTCTTTTTTTCTCCACGGTTTCACCGCGGAAGGATTTCAAATTCTTGCTCGTTTCTCGGGAAGGTATTCTCTTTTGACGTTTTTATTCTGGATGGCTTTTGCAAACGAAAAGGTCTTACGGAGAATTCTTTCCAAAAGGCCTTTCTGTGCATTTGCGATCGTTCATGGAATCCACTTGATGTTCGTTTTCGCGTATCTTTCTGTTTCCGGAAAAACGCCCGTGTTTTCCCGTCTGATCCTGGGAATGATCACCTATGGGATTATCTTTCTCGGACCGTGGTTGGAAACTTTTCTTTTGCGAAAAGAAAATCGTAAATTCATACTATTAAAACGAATCTACTTTTTGTATCTTTGGATTTTCTTTTTATTTTTTCTGCTTCCAAAGACGTTAAAAGCGAGTGGAATTCTGGAAGCATACGACCTGTATATTTTAATGGCTTTGATTCTTTTGACGCTTCCGCTTTGGATCTTGAGGGAGTTCAAAGTCAAAAAGGCAATCTGATTCGTAAATTCTATTTTTAGAATATTCGAAAGACTGTATTCTTTGTGAATGATTAGAATTAAAATCTCACCTCAAGAATGTTATACTTTCCTGAACGGTAAAAAAGCTTCAAACAAGAAAGATCAACCTTCCTACGTTTATCGGACCAAAGGTTTCAACGTATTATGAAAAGCACGGATCGACCAATTTTCATCGGAGTTTGTGAGTATCATAGAAATGGTCGAATCGGTTTTCCCTACCAAGGGGCCGCTGGGACAATCTAAGCTCGCCTTAGCGTGAACCAAAATCGTATTCAAGTCGATTTGATTGGCTTGGAGCAATTCCAATTTAATTTTACTGTCTTTATAGATCGTATCGAAGATTGCCTGATGTCCGTTGGCAACCGCCGCATCGGAATAATGTAAATCGCCACGAATGTCCACATAGTCGGAATTTTTTGCGAATGGTTTTCCAAACTCTTCGCCGTTTGCACGATTCCATGCAGATTCTAAGGTTCGGATGATGTTTGTGGTGATTTCTTTGATTTCCATTTTCCGAATGAAAACAAAAGAAAACTCGTTTGCAAGAAGAATTCAAAAGATGCAAAGACTGATTCCAACAAATCAAATTTCTCTATTATAATATAGCTTCTGATTCTTCTTTAGCAACTTCTAGATGATAGCGTTCCAATTTCGAATCTATTCAGAATGAAAGAGAAGACTGGAAATTTCTTTTTCGGAAAGAACGCGTTATTCGTCTTTAGAGGACTGAAAGAGTTCCTGACAAGAAGGAATCCCTCCTCCTTCCATTTCCTCACAGGGGACCTTGAGAAGATCTTCCATACATATCTTTACCTTAGCGATCTGCTTATCGGTCACCTTCTCGTATTCGTCCGGAAGAATGTTCTGGTCTTTTTGTTCTTCCATACACTGATCCACGGAGTAAGCTGAATTCTCCGAAGTCTTTTCGGAAGCGGGCAGAGTTTCGAGATAACGACTCGCGCATTCCGCAGTTTTAGTACAAAGACGTGTGAAGTAGTCCTTACTGAGCTTTTGGACTTCTTCCTTGGAAATGGACGGACCTTTTCTGCAAGTCCAGAGGATCAGAGGAATCGATACGAGGATAAGAAAAGTTCTCAAACGAGATAGGTTCATTTTAGTTTTGTAAGAATCAGTCGGTTTCCCTCTGGCAGAGATTGGTCCAAGTAAAAATGATCCGTAAGTTTTTTTACGAGATAAAGACCGATTCCTTCCTCCCTATAATCATTGGGTTCATAACCTCTGATTTCGGAAAGATTTTTCTGACTTCCAAAGTCACGAATTCGAATTTCCATTCGATTGTCGTAAAGATTGATTTCTAAAAAGATAGGGAGATTTTTTTTTCCGCCGTAGGAATGTTTGATGACATTGAGTAGGCATTCCCCTACCGCGAGTTTTAAGTCCGCGGAATCGCTCGCCGTAAACCCATTCTCAAAAGCTAAATTATAAACTAAACTTCGGATGATCGAAAGATAACGTGGATGAGAAGGAATCTGCATTCGAAACAGATTCTCATATTCTTTCTTTTTGCCTGAGTCCATTTCGATTTGATTTCAACGGAAAGAAGAATCGGTTCCGATTTCTAAAAACCGGAACCTCGACTTTTATCCTCTCGGGTGAAATTTTTTATGAACTTCTTTCAGGGTCTTATTCGCCATGTGCGTATAAATCTGAGTGGTCGAAATATCGATGTGACCCAAAAGTTCCTGAACGGATTTGAGATCCGCGTGATTTTCCAAAAGGTGAGTCGCAAAGGAGTGTCTCAGCGTATGAGGAGTCACCTTTTTTGCAATAGTCGTACGTTTGATATAGTGATTGAGAAGTCTCCAGACTGATTTGCGATTGATATAAGAACCTTTTTTAGAAACAAAAAGGTATTCGCAGTTTCTGGCTTTTAATATAAAAGGTCGGCTTTGTTTTAGATAACGATTCAGGATGTCCAAGGACTTTTCGCCGAAAGGAACCAGTCTTTGGCGACCGCCCTTCCCTTCCACCGTGAGGGTCATTCCTTCGAGATCCATATCCGTGAGTTTTAGATTGCAGGCTTCCGAAATTCGAAGTCCGGAAGAATAGAGTAATTCAAAAATGCACTTGTCTCGAAGTTCGTAGAGATTGTCTTCTCGGATGGTATCAAAGAGTTCGTCGATTTCTTCCTGAGTCAGATAATCAGGAATGCTGCGCATTACTTCGGGAGTTTCAATTTTTTCAGTCGGGTTGGTATCGAGTTTTTTTTCGTCCTTTAGGAACTTGTAAAACTGTCGAATCGCGACCACTTCTCTTGCAATCGTTTTGGAGCTGATCTTACGATCCTTTTCCTCGTTTAAAAACCGCATGATGTCATTCGCCTGAACTTCAAGGAAATCGATGTGTTCCTTTTCCAGAAAGTTCTTAAACTTATTCAAATCGTAACCATAGGAGTAGATCGAGTTGTCGCTTAATCCTTTTTCTACGGAGAGATATTCCTGGAAATTTTGAAGTAGGTTGTTATGTGAAGATGTCACTGTTTTTAGTCCCGTCTGAAATGTTTAACAAGTACTAAATCCTTCGGACGTTTCCTCTCAGGAGAATTAAACTTTTTTATGTTGCCTTAAGGGTTTATTGGAAAATTCTAAACGAAACCCCGGACAAAACCGGTCTAAAGATTCTTTTTTTCTAAACGTGAGAGTAAAAACTTCTGTATTTATGAGACTAAATATCCGATACGTTTCATTCTCTTTTTTCCTCTTCTCTTTTCTTTTCTGCTCTTCCAGCGAGGATATGATCTGGGACGCAAGAGATTCCCTTTCTAAGGGAAATACGGCCGAGGCGATGCGCCTCTACGAACTCGTTCTAAAAAAAAATCCGAGTCATCTTGAGGCAAATCGCACTCTGGGAATGATTCTCGCGGACAGCGGCCTTGCTCTCAATTCGGCGGCATTTTATCTGGAAAAAGCCGAGGCCGTTCTACCGGGAGATTCTTCCCTATTACTCTATCTCTTAGAAATCCATTTACAAGAAAAAGATAAGGATAAGGTGAAGGGAATCCTGGAAAAATTCTCAAAAGCAAAAGATAGGGACATGGAAGCTTATGCAATATTTTTAAAAGATTGCCTTTTGGATCGAAAAAAAAATCTCTCGGAGTTCAACCGACTTCGAAACAGCGGAATTCCGGCCCTTCTTCCACCCGCGAGAAGAATGTTTTTAAAATGTGAAGTTTCAGTTTATACGATTCCCTCTCCATGAAATCATTTCCGTATCTTAAAATAGTTATTCTTCTGATCGTCTGTGTATTGTTAGGTGAAGTTCTCATGAGAATGTTTCCTCCGTCCGGTCTCGTCTATAGACTCAGGGACAAACAGGTGCATTGTATCGAAGAAAGGGAGATTCCCGAAATTCTTCTCTGTAGGAATTCGGATACGATTCTTCCCCATCCGGCGGGTTTTACGTTTCGTGTTCGTGTAAACTCGGACGCGGAAAGAATCGTCTCGGAAGAAAAAATCATCCCTGGATCCAAACCCGAAGTCTGGTTGATGGGTGATTCGATTGCTTACGGCTTTGGACAAAACGATGAAGATACAATCGCTTGGAAATTGCAAGGCGCTCTGAAAGAAAAAGGAATCCAGGTGAGAAATCTGGGAGTTGATTCTCTCGGCACCGGAGGAATCCAAAGAAGAATGGAGAGAACTCTCGGCTGCGAGGATTCTTCCTTGGAAAAAGGTTGTCATCCTCCGAAGGCCGCGTTCTGGATCTATCACCCTTCCGATTTACAGGACGTTCACAGAGAATTCTATCTTCGAAATTCCTTTTCCGGAAGAATGTTATTTCGAGGTTCGGTTTTTTTATCCAGATACAGCGCACTCTACAATTATTCTAAGATTCAGAGCGAGAATCGAAGACTGGAGAAGTTACGCGCTCTTGGTCCCGAGGTTATTCCCGAAACGCTTTCCGATTATTCGGACGATCATCCTTCCTTCAAAGAGATGCGAAAGTTTTTCGAGGCCTGTAAGAAGGAAAAAATTCTTCTCACCGTTTTACTTTATCCGAATGGAACACATTCTCTGACTCCTCTTCCATCTACGCCGCTTTTAGATCAGATCGGTAGGATCGCGAAAGAAGAAGGGATTCCCGTTTTGGACACAAGGCCCGATTTTTTAAGATCTTACAACGAGAAGAAAACGGACTTCTATCTCAAAAACGACGGTCATCCGAACGCGGTAGCCGCTGAGTTGATCGCAAAGCGGATCTTAGAAAGAATCAAATAAGAAAGTTTTTTGGATTTTTTTATTAGAAACTGATGTTTCTGAAATCTGCCCTGGAACCGTTTTAGGTATGGGCGTATTATTGATCCATTCCGGACCTCCTATCCAATCGACTCTTCAAGAAAATCAAACGAACGTCGTCACTCTGTTGATACCGGAATCGACTTTGTTACTTTATTCCGAAAAAGAGGGACGAAACCTTCCCAAAAGAATACCTTATCTTTTAAGACGTTATGCGAAATTCTTAACCGCCAGCCCAAGGCTGGGTAAGAATGCAGGTAATACGTTGTATCAGAATGCCTGCGGTTTGAAAAAGATGAAAAGAAGGAATGTCCGGATAGGCACTGGGAGCTGGGCTTTGCTAGGAGCTCTTGCACAAGCCCATGGAGTATCCCGTTGTTTTCTTTTTAATTATCTGCTGTGGTTGGATCGGGCCGAAGTTGGGGATTCTATTGTGAGAACGATGAATGAGGGAGGTCCTACATTTCACGAGAATTACAGTTATATCCTCCACCTCGATCTTCTCAAAAATAAAATTTCACGCATACTCAAATGCGTTCCCGAAGACTATTTTTATGTTTTAGATTATCGAGACTGGTTTCCTTCCTAAATTCATATAAAAAAAATTGAATATTATCTTAGATCCGATTCATCCTTAAACACAAGGAGGGAATCTTACGCCTATTCATCTCGATTTCTTTTGAAAGAAACGAGATCGGGTTAGAATTGAAAGTAAAGGAAAGGTTGGCTCACCGTAACGCTATAAAGAATAAACCCGACCAACACCATCATCCCCGAAAGAGGATAGACGACCCAAGGTTCGTCTTGGATTTTTTCCATCCAAGCCTGTCTCTTCTCTTGTAGATAGTCCGAGCCAAACAAAACCAGAACCGCCAGTAAAACCGCAACCGGGATTCTCAAACTCTGGCCGCTCTCAAAAGAGAAACTCCGCTTCACGATCGCAAAGGCAAGATCCAAACTAGTCTCATATCCGTATTCAGGTGAAGGTTTTGCCCGAAAGAAAAACATAGAAAAGGAAAAGATAAAGAACGGATACGCATACTTGATCCATTCCGGAATCTTATCCCAACCTCGTTTGAGAATCGAAAAAGAAAAGATAAATCTTTCAAAGACCATCACGCTTGCGTGACAAGCTCCCCAAATAATAAAATTCCAATCGGCTCCGTGCCAGAGTCCGCTCACAAACGTCGTGATAAATACATTGAAATACGCACGAAGAACACTCACTCGATTTCCGCCGAGAGAAATGTAAATATAATCGCGAAGCCAAGAAGAAAAGGATATATGCCATCTCCTCCAAAACTCGGTTACTGTCTGAGAAAGAAAGGGTCTCGTAAAGTTTTCCGGAATTCTATAACCCATAATTCTTCCGGTTCCGATCGCGACATCCGAATAGCCGGAGAAGTCACAATAGATCTGAAAGGAAAACAGGAAAGAAGTGATCAATAAAGAAAGTGAATCGTAAGCTCCTGGATTTGTAAAAACGGGATCGACCGTCAAAGAAATCGGATCGGCCACAAAGGTTTTTTTAAAAAGTCCCCAGGCAAGTTGACGCACACCCGGAAGAAGATTTTCCTTTCTATAAGTATAATTCTCCAAAAACTGATGGAGCATATCCTGAGCGCGAATGATCGGACCAGCCACAAGCTGAGGAAAAAAGGAAAGAAAGAGCGCGAACTGAAAAAGACTTCTCGCTTGTGGAACCGTTCCGCGATAGACGTCCACCGCATAAGAAATCGCTTGCAGAGTAAAAAATGAAATTCCCATCGGAAGCATCGCCCCCGTAAGAGAAACATACATCGGATCGCAAGGCGCGGAGTTCGTAAATACGTTCCAAGCGTGCAAAGAGAAATCCATGTATTTGAACATATACAATAAGAGCAGGTTTCCCCAAACCGCGACGTTCAAATAGGTAAGTTTCCAAAACTTGGAAGTTGTAGATTCCATTCCCTTTACGGCAAAGTATGTTAAAACAATCGAATATATTAAAAGTAGAATGAATGGAATCTTAAAGATCGCGTAAAAATACAAACTCGCGACCAAAAGCCAAAATCTCTGAAATCTAGCGGGAAGCCAAAAATATACAAGAATGACTACGGGAGCAAAAATGAGATATTGAACCGAGTTAAAGAGCATTCTTTTCTAATTCCTTGAGTTGTTTTACAACCGCTCTTTTCGCCCAGTTGTTCCCCGGAACGGTTAGATGCCCGTCTTCCGGAATAAAATAATCGCGGATCCCGGAGAATTTTTTTCCTCTCGGAGTATCGATCACTTCTCCGCACATCTCGGAAGTTTCTCTCCGAAGTTTGAGTGTGGGAACTCCTCTTTTTTCGAAATAACCGGCCGCGCGAAGCGCGTAGTTTTCCAGAGGATGATACTTCCCTTGATTTCTACAAAAAATCTCTTCCACCTGTATCGGCATCAAAACTACGATCAAACGAATTCCCTGAGAGCGGGTATATTCAATCATTTCATCATAGGCTCTTTGTGTAATCTTAGGAAGTGGTTCTAAAGAATTTAGAGCAGGTTCCCCGTCCTGACAGGAAAAATAATCCGGGATCGCTTCGGGACAAAATTGTTTTTTGTATTCTTCCTGCGACATCGTTCCCGGCGTAGGAACTACAACTACTACATTCTTCTTTTCTAATGTTTCTAAAGAAGAATCGGGAGCGCAGTTTTCTTTTGGCGAAGTTCGAAAAAAAGAATACTTCATGTAACGGACCGGAGTTTGATCCGGAGTTGATTCCGAAGAAAGTCCTGTGGAATTCCATTCCGTCCTTAACTTAAAGGAAGTAAATGCGTATTGAACCTTGAGCTGTTCAAGCGCGAGTTTTAACGCCTGTAAGGTGTAGGAAGCACGGGAAAGTTCGAACTGAATCTGAAAGTTTCTATTGAAAGACGGATCCTTATCTCGGATCTCATCCACTTCGTCGTCGGAAAGCATTCCTTTCGCTCGAAGTTCTTCCGGAATCGTAAAGTCGTTTGCGGAAACAAAGAAAAGAACCTCTTTGAGATTCTTTAACTTCGGTGCCATGTCCTTCAATCTTCGAACCGCGCCCAAAGAACCGTAGGCATCTACCGCCAAATTCATCGATTGTCTTGGGCCGCCTCTTAGTTCGATTCCATTCAATTGATTGCAAAACGTATCCTCGTCTCCGACTCCAAAACCCATCACAAGACTGTCTCCAAGACAAGCGAGCTTTGATTTTTCCGGGTCCGGTTCTTCTAAACCTCTCATTCCCAGAGAATTGGTTCGAAACCTTCCCTCCCATTTCCCCGCAAAGTGACGGATGTAAATGTCTTTGTTCGGAGCAAGATCCACGTAATAAATCGGATTGTATCGGTGTAAGACCTTTTGATCTCGATAATACTGAAGAGAAGGAGCTTGGAGAACATTGAGAAGAATCTCGGTTCCTAAAAAGATGATGACGAAGAAGGCAAGCACGCGTCCTGCCAAGGAGAAGGATCCTTTCATGGATAGAGGAAAGGTTGGAATATAAGGGTTCACTGGCAAGCGAATTCTCCCTTTTTCACCTCCTTCGCGAAGTTCGAATCTTCTTCCTTGGTTGAAAAATACAGAAAATTCTCTGTCAAAAAGAGGACCTACTTTACAACATGGGAGTCTAAAAAAAGATCAAGTTTAGAATCATTCTAATTCGAGGAAATCATGGCCCACAAAATCGTCATCATTGGATCCGGACCCGCAGGTCACACAGCAGCAATCTACGCCGCAAGAGCAAATCTAAACCCCGTTATGTACGAAGGTTTTATGGCCGGGGGAATCGCGGCCGGAGGACAACTTACGACAACGACCGAAGTGGAAAACTTTCCGGGTTTTCCGGAAGGAATCGACGGGACAAAGTTGACTGAGCTCTTTCGAGAACAATCCGTTAAATACGGAACGAAAATTTTTACGCAGACGATCACGAAAGTGGATTTCTCTTCCCGACCTTTCAAACTTTGGTCCGACGACGAACTGATCGAAGCGGAAGCCGTGATCATCGCAACGGGCGCGACCGCAAAAAGAATGCACGTGAACGGAGAAGACACCTATTGGCAGAGAGGAATTTCTGCGTGCGCCGTCTGCGACGGCGCCCTTCCGATTTATAGAAACAAGGAACTCGTCGTTGTCGGCGGCGGAGATTCTGCGGTGGAAGAAGCTTCGCATCTAACCAAGTTTGCTTCCAAGGTTTATCTGGTTCACAGAAGAGATTCTTTACGCGCTTCTAAGATCATGCAAAAAAGAGCGACCACGCACCCGAAGATCGAAATCCTCTGGAATTCTCAAGTGGAAGAAGCCAAAGGTGATGGTAAGAATCTAACGTCTCTTACTTTGCAAGATACCGTGAATGGACAAAAAAAAGAACTCGCGGTCGGTGGTCTTTTTTACGCAATCGGACACAAACCGAATACGGACATCTTTGAAGGGATCTTAGATCTCGACGAAAGCGGTTATATCAAAACCGTTCCGGGAACTACTAAGACGAGCATCGAAGGCGTCTTTGCTGCAGGTGACGTTCAAGACAAAGTCTATCGTCAAGCGGTCTCTGCGGCTGGTTCCGGTTGTATGGCGGCCCTCGACGCAGAACGTTGGCTGGAATCCAGGGAAGAATAAAACCTCGACTCGCATCTTCGATGTTAGCCGGGTAAACTCGTAAATTTTATTAGGCAGGGCTCAATGGATTGCATTTTGCAATCTTGCGAGAAACGATAGATCAGGGATTCTCTACGAGAGTCCCTCTTCCATTTCGAATATCATAAATATAGAATGTAGTTTCCGGAAGTTTAACGGTTGAGGATTTCTTCTTTTTAGGTTCTTCTTTTTCTTCTTCCAAGGAAACAATCATCACCAATCTTTCTTTACCGGAAGAAGGAAGAATTTTTTGCAAAGAATATTTTCGAGGAAGAACTCCTACGAGAGTCGCACCATTCGGATTGTAGACAAAGACCTGCTTACGGTCTCTCTGATTTAAGAAGCCGTCTTTATTTGTATCTTCCGTCATCCCGATCAAAATCAAATTTTTTCCGGTCGTGATTCCCGAAGCGAGAACGGAATCCAATTCCGATTCTTCCGTTGTTTCTCCGGCTCCGACTTCTTTTTCTTTGTCAGTTCCGGTAAAATAATCCCAAATATAAACGTTTCGATTGAAGAGTTTACGGGGTTTTCCAGATTCTAAATCGATCACCGTAAGATTGCGCGCGTGGTTGAGGGTCTTTCTGTGACCGGCAACGGTTTCTCTGGAAAGTTCAAATGGATAGAATAAAAAACGATCCCAAAGTACAACCGAATGATTTAAGAGATCGGGGCTCCGATCGGCGGGAGTCAAAGGTTCTTCTTTGGTGGAACCCGGTTCCACCAATTCCACGCCTCGATCTAAAATGAACCAGCTCTTTGACAGTGTAAAAACGAGAATCCCAACGACGATGATTCCAAACGCATATACACCCAGCCGGATTTTTTCCATGAGTAGAAAAAAGCCCGGGAAAAGACGAGGTCAATGAAAAAAAGAAATCATATTGGAACAATCAAAGATTACGCTCTGCATCTTTGGCGCATTTCGCTCTCTATGGATCGCGAAATAGGTCAATGAAAAAAAGAAATCATTTTGCTTCCAGAGCGTAGGATCGTTCCGGAACGATCAGATACGAAGAAATTTCTCCTGTGTCGACTCTGAGACGAGTGTTCTGGTTAAACGTATCCAAAATCATCTTTCCGTCCCGAACAAAGTTGTAGAGATAATTTCCGGATTTCATCTTCTTGATCAGAGTAAAGACCCCGTCCCTTTCTTTTTTGAGAATATCCTGCTCCGGATCCCAATGATTGAAATCTCCTACAAGAGTAATCATCTCAGCCTCGGGAGCGTAGATTCTAAACTCAACGGTTCTGTATTCCAATTCTTCATAGGGAGAATCTTCTAAAATTCTCGTGGTCACGTGTTTGTCCGGTCCGGAAGGGATCGCGATGAGTCTCGAAACCAACGAGCCATCTCCGTCTTCCGTCGAATCGGGGTTAGACGGATCATGAGTAAAAAGACCGTCCACTCTGAATTTGTATTCTAAGACCTTGAGTTCTTCTCGAATCGTGTCTTTGCTTTCTGGATCGTAGACTGTGTAAAAAATTCCGTGATCGTTCTTTTTGAGAGGAAGACATCTCCAAAGAGAAAAGTTTCCACAAACGGAAACGTCTTCGTTTTCGATTCCTTCAAAGGTAAAAAGAATACCTCGATTGAGAAGTCTTCCCGTTTCCAAGGAAAGAGAAGAATCGATATAACGGATATATCTCGGCGCCACCGGCCTTTTTAGTTTTTCCATCTGCCAGTAATAGTAGATCTTTTCTTTTTCCACCGGTTCTAAAAAGTCTTCGTAGTCCTCGGAAGAAAAAGAGCCAATCCAATTTCCGGCGTCATCGGCGCCGATCGCAACGGTAATAGTAAGAAGTAGAGCAAGGAGGAATATTTTTGTCTTAGGAAATGATTTCATTCTGAATAAAGATTCGATCGGTTTCGCGAAAAGCATAAGGCAAATCTGGAAATTCGCTTCCAAAGAGAAGAATGGAGTATGGAATCGGACATAAGTCCGAAATGAAGCTCGAAAGAAGATCTCTTTTCGAGAGTGGAAACCCGATTCTTCCCGAAACGAAAGTTCCGTTGTGAGAACAAGAACGTGTCTTTGTAGGAGCTCTAACAAAATCGGATTCGATAAAGGTGGGATTCTCATCTCAAGAAGGCACCCAATTCTTCGTCCAAAAAGAGGAGGAAAGAAAATCGAACTCGTTTTTATCGTTACCTTTCCTTTTTCCTCTTTGCCCGGAAGAGTTTTTTCATTGGAGAATTTCGAAGGATTCCGATAGTATTTAGCAGGATATCATGGCAGAGGCGAATTCTACCCCACTCAAGGAAGCAGAATTAGAACAAATACGTTCTATTCTCCAACCTCTTTCCAAGAATCCGGATATCTCGGAAGAGCTCAATCCTATGCTCTCCGTCTTTCGTGAAAAGATGGGTTACGGAAGTCCAGTTTCCTCCGACGACGAGGAAGAAGATACAACCCCAGCACCTTCCTCCGACTCCGAAAATTTTGACGATGACGACGAAGACGGTGTAGAACCTCCTACACTGGAAAGACCCAAATCCAAGATCATCGAAGACGATGATATCGATTTAGACGAACTCTTATCAGAACCTTCTCAAACTCCTCCTCCTCCTACAGACGACGACTTTGACGTCGCTCCTTCTTCCGATTCGGGAGAAGCCGATCCATTTGCTGATTTTGGAATGGATTCCGAACCGACTCCGGCTGCAAGTTCGGACGAAGAGGATCCGTTTGGCGACTTAGGGCTTCCTCCGGAAACGACACCTTCTTCGAGCGACGATTTTTCCTTTGGAGAAGAGGAAACTCCGACAAGCCCAGATTCTGCCGATCCGTTCGCCGACCTCGATGAGATGACTAGCGAGACTACCCCCGAAGCAGATCCATTTGCCGGGTTGGGTGGTGATACTTCGGAAGCGGATCCATTTGGTGAAAGCGATTTTGGAGCTCCTCCCGTTTCCGACGACGCGGATCCTTTTGCAGGAATGGACTCTTTTACTTCCACACCGGAATCGGGCACTGAAGAAGTCGATCCCTTTGCGGATCTCGGCGGCTCTGGTTTAGAAACTCCGGACGCGGGTGATGATTTTGGACTGTCCTCACCGGAACCCGCTGGAAGCGGAGATTCTTTTGACGATTTTATGTCCTCCTCTCCGGAGCAGAGCGGAGGAGACGATGATTTCTTTAGCCAACCCGCGGATGCGGGACCGTCCGCAGCGGAATCCGATCCATTCTCCGATTTCGGCGATTTAGGTTCTCCGGGACAAGACCCCTTCTCCGATCTCACTTCTTCGGCGACCGCATCCGAAGATCCTTTTGCGGATTTTGTGCCTTCCTCGGAAGAAGACACGTTATCCGACATCCCTGGTGGAGCGGACGCTTCTTTCGATTCGTTTAGTCCTGATCTGGATAGCGATTCCGGAAGCGAGGACTATGACTCCGGAAGTTCTTTCGGACTCGAAGCGGATCTCCAAGGACTGGCGAGCGAAGAAAAACAGGAAATCGATAAGGGACTCAAAGACGAAGAACTCGCCATCATTCAAAAAGAAATTCTTCGTTACCCGCCGGTTCTTCGCCGTGCGGTGATCGACGCGATCGTTCAGGATCGACTTACTCCGAGAGATCAAAAAGGTCTCTTAGAACTCATCAAGATCGAAAGTTCTCCCGATGAGATCGCGGACTTTCTTTCGGGAGTTTTGGGAGAAACGATTTCTCTTTCTCAGAGAGGAAGCGGTTTCTCTCGAGACGGGGTTCCGATCATCTCCACCGACCCTCTTTATACAAAAGAAGGTTTGCAGAGACAAAAAAAAGCGATTCGAAGAACCGTCTTCGGAATCGCGGCCGCAATTTTTCTCATTGTAGGCGGAACGTTTCTCTATAGAAATTTTATCATTCCGAATCAAGCCGCTCAGTATTACGAACAAGGTCTGACTCTTATCCGAGAAGCGGGCGCGTATCCAAAAAACAGCGACGTTCGCAAAAAGAAATTCTTCGAAGCGGAGGAAGCCTTTGCAAGAGGAGAAAACATTCTTCCGAACCATCTCAAATATTTGAATCTCTACGGAGTCGAATACACTCGAGTGGAAGAATACGATCGCGGTTTTGAAAAACTTTTTGGAAAGGTCAGTCCCGACTTCGGCGCGGGCGGAGAAGAATCCGCTTCCAACGCTTGGGACAAAAGAGAAAAAGTTCCGATCATCACTTTAGCGAAAGGCCAAGTCTGGGACAACGGAAAACTTCCGATCGCCGGAAAGATCGGCAATGAGAATCGGATGATTCTTCTCGCACAAGAC
Organism: Leptospira tipperaryensis; assembly: GCF_001729245.1. Taxonomy (NCBI): domain Bacteria; kingdom Pseudomonadati; phylum Spirochaetota; class Leptospiria; order Leptospirales; family Leptospiraceae; genus Leptospira; species Leptospira tipperaryensis. The sequence continues at coordinate 2,301,993 of NZ_CP015217.1, forward strand.
GGAATTCAAAGAAAAATTCAGAAAGCCGGCGCTTATATCGTGATGCGTTTGGAAAAACAAATTCACGACAATGCTACTTATAAGAATTTAGGAAGATTTCATTCTTCCATCATGCCTTCTTTCACCGAATCGTCGTTAGGCGGTGGAAGATACAAAAACGACCAACTCGCGATCAATTTTTACAAACAAGTCTATACGGACGGAAACGAACCCTACGACGAAGAATCCACGGCGGGAATCGCAAAAATTTATTACAATCGAAGAGAATTTGGAAAGGCGGCTTCGTTTTACAACAAGATCGTGGAAATCGATCCTTCCAGCCCGGTCGGCGAAGGCGGCCTACTCTCCACTTATATCGAAATGTGGAAAGAAGACGGAAATCCTCAGTTCGTGATCAATCACCACAGACAGATCAAAAACAATTTAGACATAGAGAAAAAACTTTCTCTCTATGTTCTTTCCAAACTCGCTTCCTTTTACACTGATTTGAATAAGAAAGAATTAAGAATTCGTTATAATATCAATCCTGTTGATCAGGTTTCCGGAATGGAAGTAAACGACAACGCACTTGAAATCTTAGATCTGATCTATCACAAGACCGAAGAAGATTCCGTAACGGGAACAGAAAGAGACGGAGCCGACTACGCGGAAGGATACTATCAAAGGGGAAGATACTTTGCTTCCATTAAAGAATCGATTCAAGCGAGAAGATTTTTTGAAAAAGCCGCAACCCTCGATCCTGCTCACTACTTGGCCGCGACCGAACTTGCAGAGAACGCGATCCGTCTCGCAAACTTCGGAGAAGCCGACAAATTGTTAAACGAAGCGATCCATCGTTTTGAAAACTACAAACAAAGTTATGGAGCCAGAGAAGAAGACGAAACGCTGATCCAAGGAAACGTAGGAAGAATCTATTTCGACAAGGCGAGAATCCAATATCTCTCGGCCGCCGGAATCAATGAAAAAGATAAGATCACTGAATTCCCTGGAAGAAAGATCTATCCTTTCCGTGCAAGAACCGCAATGGATTCGGTTGCAAAGACAAGATCCATGGAATTGAAAAATTCTCTGGAAGGATTCTCCAAAGCGGAAGCCGTACAAACAGATGAAAACGAATTCACACTCATTCGAAGATGGAGAACCCCTCTTCCTGCGGGAATCCAAAGAGAACTTCGTTACTTCAAGGGCTGGGTGGATTATATGAGCGGCGACTTTGCGGCTTCTCTAAACGAATGGTCCGGGTTTGAAGACGAAGACGAATACAATCATTCTACCCTTCTCATGGGAAAAGCGAACGCGTTTTATTATACGGGTCAATACAAAGCAAGTCTTGGAAATTATCTGAAGGTTCAAGACGATATGGAAGAAAAACTTCTGAACATGGGACTTCCAAAACCGGATGATCCATATCACCAAGAAGTCTACCAGACCCTCGTCGCTGCTTATAACAATATCGGCGCGGTTTATGAAAAACAAGGAAACACGGCAGAAGCCCTGAAACACTACTGGAAGGCGATTGAAACCGCAAGAAAGATCAGCGAAGTTTCGGAAATCGCAATGTCCAATAAAGATCTTATGTTTAAAAAAGAAGCCATTGGACAAGATCCGCTCTTGGAAGACTGGCTCTCTCCCACCTTGGACAGCGTCAAAAAGTTAGTCAGAGAGTAAGAGTTCCTACACAAAACGAGTTTGTCTTATCAAGAACTCGGACCGAGAAAGTCATTTGAGTCCTTTGGAAAAGAAGAAGGCAATGACGTTCTCAATTCTGTTCTGTCAGATCGATTTTTGCCGAAAAAATTCAGAAATCGGAATCCAAATCCGCATCGAACAAAACGAACGAAAAAACATTAAGGATTAAGAATATTCAATTTTGACTGAGTATCCACTTTTTCCCGAATATTCTTTAGGAGCGTTTGGAAGCGGGAAGCGTCGCCGGAAGAAAAGAGCTGATTGGTAGTTTTTTCCCGGGAAGAAAAACTAAATGTAATTTCTTTCGCATTCAAAATTCGATCCACGAGCTCCGTAGGAATCAAAGAAGAAATCCGCATCGAATCCGAATAATCCGTTCCGACCTTGCGTAAGTTGTACCAAGTCCCATCCAACTTGAGAGAAACTCCGATCGGAAAACTGACCTCGAAAGAACTGAGATAATAATCTAAAAAAAGAGATTTCTCTCCGCTGGAATTCTTAAAAACTCCCCGAAAGTTCATCGATTTGGTGTCGCCTTGAGAACAAAAAAGATGAAAACCCGGACAGAGAGGCTCCGAATGAAAAAGGACCTGTTCAAGCGCCGGCTCCGGGGTCTGAAGAACGCTCGTAGAAGAACAAGAAATACCAGTGAACAATATGACGCAGAAAATAAAAGAAGAGATTTGAATCTTCAAAGGGGCCCCCGAGGGAATTTTCCCCAGTTTTTCTTAGGGAGCTACGTTTTGAAAGAAAATTCCAGAAGAATCCCAGACTCCCGCTCGTTGTAAGACATCCTACAAACCCCGAAAAAATCCCTTCCAATCGAGGAAAACCCGAAAAAGGCTTCCTAGGTTTGTGGAGGAAAAATTCAATTTTCAGAGAAGCGCACCCTTGAAACCCTGGTAGGTACTTATGATTTCATTTCCAAAAGATAAGATCAATGTCCTCCTCCTCGAAAACGTCCATCAAGACGCTTTCAATATGTTCAAAAATGACGGCTTTAACGTCCGTCTCCTTCCCGGGGCCTTTACGGAAAAGGAACTCTTAAACGAAATCGAAAACATCCACGTCCTCGGAATTCGAAGTAAAACTAACGTGACCGCGCCGGTGCTCGAAAAAGCAAAACGCCTTCTTACGATCGGCTGTTTTTGCATCGGGACCAATCAGGTCGATCTCCTCGGAGCGGAAAAAAAAGGGATCCCTGTTTTCAACGCCCCGTATTCCAACACAAGGTCCGTGGCGGAACTCGTGATCTCCGAAGTGATCATGCTCGCGAGAAGAATTCCCGATCATATTCGCAATACTCATTCCGGAATCTGGAACAAAATTTCTAAGAATTGTTTCGAGGTCCGAGGTAAAACCTTGGGAATCGTAGGATACGGACATATCGGAAGTCAGGTTTCAGTCCTCGCGGAAGCGATGGGAATGAAGGTGATCTACTATGATATTCAGACGGTTCTTCCTCTTGGAAACGCGATGCCGGCCAACAGTTATCAAGAACTTCTGAGAAACTCGGACTTTATCTCTTTCCACGTTCCGGAAACGGCGGAGACCACAAATCTCTATGGAAAAAAAGAAATCGAAGTAACAAAGAAAGGCGCTTATATGATCAATCTTTCCCGAGGAAAGGTTGTGGATTTAGAAGCCCTCGCGGAAGCGATCAAGGCCGGACATATCGCCGGAGCCGGAATCGACGTCTTCCCGGAAGAACCCGAGTCCAATAACGATCCATTCCTAACTCCGATGCAAAACCTGCCTAACGTGATCTTAACTCCTCATATCGGCGGAAGCACGGAAGAAGCTCAAAGAAATATCGGTTCCGAAGTTGCAAGCAAGCTCGTGAAATTTGTAAACAACGGTTCTACGACATTCTCCGTAAATTTTCCGAATCTGGAAATCACGTCTCTTCCTTCCGGACAATATAGAATTTTAAACGTTCACAAAAACCAACCCGGGTTTTTGAAAGATATCAACTCCATGGTTTCCGAAATCGGAGCCAATATCAGTTCTCAACACTTAGGTACCAGCGCCGAGATCGGATATCTTTCCATGGTAATAGACAAATCCGTCGGAGACGAACTGAAAGAAAAAATCGAAAAACACCCTTTTTCGATCAAAACCCGGATTCTTTACTGAACAAAATGCCTTACGTAAAAGCAATTTGCCAGAAAGAAAATATAATGGAAATGTAATATAAAATTCATAGTCCCTAAGAAAGAATTTTTTGAATTTTACTTGCTTTAATTTGGAGGGATTCCTTACTATTGTGCTATGCACTATAACAGAATTCCCAACACGATTACCGTATATCTGAGCGAACTGGCCGATCAGAGTCTTCGGCTGGCTGAGAATATTCTGAAAGGTCTGCTTCATAGAACCGATTCTCCAATTGAACCGGGAACGGTTTTAGAACTCAAACTCGGAACAATCAGTCTTTCCGGAGCGATTCAGATTCCTGTAAAGGTCATTCGTTGCGAAAAGATTTCCGGATCGGAATACGATCTCTATATGAACTATACGGAAAGAGATTTTAATAAGGTTCAAGAAATCGAAGACCTGATTCGAGATCTTTCTTAATCTTAAGAATCAAGAGCGTATAATGTTCTACAGAGAAAATCCTATCCACTTCAGGGAAAGTTTCTTTCTCTGAAGAATTTCATATGGAACATACGTATTCCTCGCGTTTTTTTCGAGAGTCCCGATCGTAAAGGCCGCTCCGTTAGAAATCACTGCTGAACTTCTTAGCCAAGGAAAAAATCCACCACTGATTGGAGAATGTCAGGTTTCAAACTTTCTTATCCGTAAGAGCTCCTACAAATCGATTTTTCCAATGACCGATCTTTCTTTTATCGTTTGTCCCGGCATCTCGAATCTTAGAATCACTACAATGACTTTAGGCTATTCGGTAAAATCCTCTGGTTTAAAAATCCAATTTCCCATTCTTAATAAAACTTACAGATTGAATTCTTTATAGAGGCGCGTTTACGATCCTTTCTTCCGATCCCTTTTTTATTTCCTCATAAGAACATGCAAAGAAACAAATATTCTATTTTGCTATTCCATTCGCACCGACGGTAGAATTCATTGGGAAACGTTCTCTTTTTAATCAATTTATTAATAGAACGAAGCTCCACTCGATTCTAAAAAGATTCGTTCGACGCTTGGGCTTCCAATTCATTCTTAGAAATCCTGTCAAAGAAGTTGTAAACTCTTACACTGCTCTTTTATAAAAACAAAATCAGAAGAGACAAGATTGCGAAAAAAATAAATCCTATAATCAAAATCGATATCGCCTAACACCTGATAGTTTTCATTTTCTTGCGTTCAAAAGGATTGCGATAATTTGAATTTCAAATTATTAAAAGTTTATAAAATGAAAGAATTCATCGGTCAGCGTTGACAAAACTTCGGTTTCCAAAGAAGTTATCAACTAAGATGAATCCCTTTCAATCCATGCCGGAAGTCAATTCTCCGGAATTCATACAGTATTTTCAGAGTCAGGATACATTCTCACGGAAACTTGGTTACAAAGCGCTGCAAGCAAGTCCCGGTAAGAGTGAATATGAAATCGAAGTAGACGAAACGTTTCACAATCCGGTCAAAATCGTTCACGGGGCCGCACTTTTTGCTGCGATGGATAGTTCCGCCGGAGCGGCGATGGCCGCCTGGATTAAGTCTTCCGGAAGAAAATGTAAGTTTATGGCGACTGGAACCGCCGAAATCAAATATCGAAAGAGCGTAACATCGGGAAAAATTAAGATTCTTAGCGAAATCACGGAACAAAAACGTTCCACGGTTCGTTTGATCTCGAAGTCGATCGATCAGGACGGTGACTTGGTAGCCGAGCTACTTTCTATCTGGGTCGTAAAGTTCGAAGACTAAAAAGCGAGTTCTTTTTAACAAAGATATTAAGCGAAGGAGGTATTTTTAAACCTCCTGCTCTCTTGTTACTTTAGAATTTTTGAATTTTCTAAAATTCTAAGCTACGAAAAACTCTGCACGGCTGATGCTCGCGAGTTCGACGGCGCTCGTGAGATTTTTTGTGGGAAAATAAACGATCTGTTCTCCGACCAATTTACGATTACGATCCAATTCCACGCGAGACCCGTCTTTCAGATGCAGGACGATGTCGATCCCGCGATAGTTAATGTATCTTTCTAACTGGCTCTTAAACTTTGCAGCTTGTTCTTGCATGGAAACTTCCTTAAAATTGTTGAAAGGATGTTCTAGGCCATGCAGGAAAGTACAAGCTTTTTTTTCTAAAGAGACAGAATTTTTTTATTCGGCACTGGGGGAAATCGTTTCCTGCAACGTCCAAGTAGTTCCGTTGTCCGCAGAAACGTATCGACGCATTGCATCACCTTCCTTGTTGCTAAACAAATGAAGTTTTTCTCCTCCCGCCATAGTTACAAAATGACCGAGAGAGGCCGTAAAACTCGGAGTCGGATCGGTATCGTAGTCCGGACTCGGAAGCGGGAAAGTACTTTGATCCACCTGAACCCAGTTTACTCCAAAGTCCATAGTCTTAAAAAGAAAATGTTTATAAAGACCCAGATTTGAAGTCGCGACTAAGGATAAATAAGAACCGTTGTTTCCGCGAACCAGAAATACTACGTCCGTATCCGCAATGCCCGAAGTCGAAATCACTTGTTGATTGGAATTTCCGGGAGAAACAAGGGATCCAAAGGACGTTAGATCACCCACAGTCGAGGTGATTCTAACCGAATTGTTCGTATGCTCTGTATAATGGGATATCGTTAAGTCCTGTTCGATATAGAAGTTTGAATTTCCTAAAAACGTATTGTAGGGCGCAGCCTTATAGTTCGACACAAGAGTAACCGGTGATACTCCAAAGGTCGCAATGGTTCCGTTTGTAGAATTGAACGAATAACTCGAGCCGGTGATCGTATCCAGACAATTTCCCACACTTCCATTGTTAACGACTAAAGAACAAAGAGTATTGATGGGAGCGGCGATCGTAACACGATTCGTAAAATCGCTATCCATGTTGTAACAAGTCGTAGTGCTCGCGCTAATCGGTTGTTCGCAAAAGACGATTTTTTCCGCGGCGCCAACGTTATAACTTCCCATTCCCACTATCTTTTCCCCCGCGATTACCGGAGAAAACTTAATGAAAGTTAGACGATTCCCCGCAATCGGCAAAACGGATCCAACCCAGTAGTAATAGTCCGGAGGGGTCGTCGGGTTCAAAACTTCGAAAAGGATAAAATACTTGTTACTCGTATTTGACGGAATGTATCCGAAACCGATCATATTCGCGTATTGATCTCCTACCATCGGCACATTTGTAGGAATGATATCCGTAGCACTTTCTTTCGCGATGATCAAATCGACGCGGTTTCTCGGATCATCGGTTCCGTCAAACGTCCGGCGAGAATAAGAAATATAAGTATCTAGATTAGCTTTTTTGAAAGCGTGATACTTACTTTGCATAAAATTCGTATAACCGAAAAGATTCACTCCCAAAAGACTTCGTACAATCCCGAGAATTCCATTCGGATCCAGAGCGTTCTCCTCGAACTTATAACACTGAGATTGAATGAGAATTAAAAGAATCAAAAGGAATCGTTTCATGATTTTACCCTATTAAAAAAACCAATTGTATTTTGCTTCGGCTCTCCAGCCGAAGGTTGAGTTGGAACTCGATTGCAAAGAGTTGAATTCTCTCATCGATTCCATCTGAAGCCCCTTTTTAAGAATGGAACCTTGCGGAGTCAGAGCCACCTCTTCCTCTTCCCAAGAAATTCCCGTATAATAAACGTGAGCGAGCTGAATCAGATAAAGGATCGCAGTCGCAGCTGAGATTTTTTGATAATCGTCTATTGCTTTCTTATAATCATCTCTTTTCCCGTTTGTAAGAATCTGACCCGCTAAAAGAGGACTGCTTCCTCCGAGGATCTGCGCGTTCAAACTTGCCTGGTCGTAATCCGCCTTGGTCTGGGTCACTTTTTGAGCGGAGCTATAAGTCGCGACGATCCCCGTCCAAAAAAGAGCCCCGTAAACATAGGCGGTTTTCTTTCTTTCCGCTTTGTAGTGCCCCCAACCGGGCAACAAAGCCGATCGCCAAACAAGACTCCAACGACTGCGATCTCCGGAATGAGGAACCTTGAAATCGGGCTTGGCAACAATCGCTTCCTCTTCGATTTGTTTTTTTTCATCGGCCGACTTGGCTTCTTTTAGTTTTTTTTCCTCTTCTTGACGAATCCGTTTCGCCTCTTCTTCGTTCACGTCCCGATAGACCACTTTTAAAATCGTCTTCTTTGAGATCGTCTTCACCGATCCGTCCGTTAGGCGAACCGTGATGTTCTTCTCGTTTTGCCCCGTCACATCCCCTTTGAGCGCGGTTCCGTTTTTGAGGAGAATCGTCTGGGCGCTCCAGAGAGACTGAGAAAAGAAAAAAAGAAATAAGAGAAGAAATGGGGAGTATATTAATTTTTTCAAAAGGATCTCCATTTTTTATAAAGGGAAAAAACGTATGATTTCACTGGTTAGAATTCAATTCTTGAAATCATATACGATTTTGATGTTTGATATCAATAACTTTTTGGAATTCTCCCGAGGATAATGCTCTGGCTCTAAAAAACGGTCGTGATCAAAGGTAAAGCAACCTGAAGAGCGACGATACAATTCCGTTGAAAATTAAACGAATCGTAATTTGAATCTTTTCGGGTCCTTGGAAAGAATCTTCTTTAGGAAACGACCCCATAACGGAAATAAAATCGGAACTTTTGTTGTAACCCTTCAATCAAAATACAAATCAAAGAATCTACGAATTGGAAATCAAACCGTGCTTTTTGTAGAATTCGTTTAACAATCTTTCTAAAACGTCCGGCTGGTCGTGATGCATATTGTGACCCGCGTTTTCCATCTCTATATATTCCAGATGTCTAAAGTGGGAAAGAATCTCTTCCCGATTCTCAGGCATTAGATGGGTTTCCTTTCCATAGATAATCAGGGTTGGAGAATCAATCGATTCCCAGAGATGGCGCGTCAGATACGGAGAAAAAACAAAAGGAAATCCACGTTTGTACAATGGATCGTTTTTCCATTGATAGCCGTTTTCCGTTTTTTTTGTTAGATACTCCGAAAGATCTCGGATCTTAGAAGAATCCAATTTGGGATAGACGGGTTTGAGTCGAGACGCGACTTCGTCGATGCTTGAAAAGGTTTTATTCTTTCGGTCTTTCGTTCCGACTTCGTTGTTTTCAATCGTATCGAGCCAGGCCTTCAGACGTTTTTTTTCAAATTCGGGGGTTTGGATGGACATAAATCCTTCCAGACAAACAAGACTTTGGATTCTTTCGGGATAAATTCCGGCAAAACGAGCTCCGATTCCGCCGCCCATGGAATGTCCGAGGATATGAAATTTTTCGGGAAGAAACGTGGAGATAAACGTTTTTACGTCCACGAGGGTTTGGATAAAATGATAGTTCCCTTCTCGAAGCCAGTCGGAATCCCCGTGTCCTCTATAATCAAAACGATATATATCGAAATGTTGGGATAAGAATGGGAATTGATAGAGAAAGGTGTCTGACGCGTCTTGAAATCCATGAAATAACAGAAGAGCATTGTCTTTTCCGTTTTTATGAATTTTATAAGAGAGATTGTAACCGCCTGATTGAAAAAAGCCGCTTTCGATTTCGCTCATGCATGCCCCTTAAATAATTCTCGCCAGTCTTTCGGAATGGTCGGAATGCTGAAAGTAGAAACTTTTTCAAGAAGAAGTTCGTCTCCGTCATAGAGATCCAAAAGTTTATCCAAGGAGGAAAGCAGGTCTAACGTTTCCCGTTTTCCAACTTCGCTGAGAGAGGGAGAATGTAGGATCGATTCCAACTTTTCCTTCGCCTTTGTAGCCTGCATTCGCGAACCGCGTCCGTTGGGTTTGACAAAAATTTTATGAAGAGAAACCGAGAGTTGTATGATTCCCTGCAAAAAAATTTTCCTAGGCCCGAAATCCTTTTTCCATTGAAATTCAAAAACCTCGTGAGCCTCAAAGTATTTCCCTTCTCTAAAAAGCCTTTCGCCGTTTTGATAAGCGAAGTCGACGGTTTTTTCCGGATCCGAAGTCGCGGTGATCACGTCGAAAAGAGCAACAATTTCGGGATCAAATTTCAAACTGTTTCCAGTCCTTTTCCTGGATCGCAGATAACGGAGCTGCAAAAGAACCTTCTGCGTCTTTTACATAGGACTCCTTTCTCATTCCCAAAAGCACAACTCCTTCTTTTAGAGAAGAATGCAGTAAGTGAAGCGCCGTTCCGGAAAGATTCCAGCCCTTATACTGAGGATAGAATGTTACGATTTTTTCATACAGTAAGTTTGAATTTTGTATATTATGAAAATGAACGTATCGTTCCAAAAGAGGAAGTGCGTCGTTGAGTTTTTCTATGTATTCGGTTTGTTTGTCAGTCCCCACGATTTTCTCGATCTGAACGATCAACTGTTGCATGATCGGAATCACAGTTCTTTCCAGAAATTGGGCGAGGTGATCCTGGTTTTGAAACTGATCCAAGTAAGGTTCCGTCACCGTTCGAAACGTATATTTGTAAGAACCCGGAGGAAGGATCTGCAAAAATTCTTCTTCCCAGGAATAGACAACATTCAGTTTTTCTTTTATGTTTTTTAATACTTCTCCCTGACTTTCTTTTGGATCGTAAGAAAGACGGAAGATACTTCCTTGATTTGAGATCGCATTGAGAGGTCGATTGACTAAGGGCAGGAGTTGATTTGCTTCTATAATATCGATCAAAGACTTTCCATCGAACTTCCTTTCTAAAAATCCGCTTTCTAAAAGATTGGCGGGAAACTGAACGACCGCAAAACCGGATTCTTTCAGACCAAGTTCCGTTTGTACTTCTTTTGCAAGTTCCAGAACTTTTAGTAAGGAAGTCGCCGTATATTTTTCTGGATTTTCGGGAAAAGTATTGGAGGATATTCCATAGAATTGAATTTTCCCTTCCTTTCTTTTGTGTTCCAGAAACACAAAGGAGTTCTTAATTCTTTTGTAATATTCTTCTTTCGCCTTGGTTTCTAAAACGTTATGCTTCTCTCTGTCCATAAGAAAGTATTCCGGGTTGTGAAGAAGAAATACGTCCACCGATTCCAAACCAAGTCGTTTTAAAGAACGTTCGAGCTGATCTTCCAAAAATGCGGGATGAATACAGTGATAACATCCTTCCTGGTAGTATGTGATCTCCGGAAATTCTTGATTCTTCTTTTCAAGTTCGGAAACGATCTGGAGATTTCTTCCCTGGATATAACCGGATTTCGTGATGATAAAAACGTTTTCCCGTTTCAATTCTCCGCTTTCAACCTTCGCGGCAAGCACACGACCTACGAGACTTTCACTTTCTCCGTTTCCATAATTGGATGAAGTATCGACGACGTTAAATCCTTCTTGAAAGGAAAGTTCGAGCGCCTTTTTGTGATCGGGAGATTCGAGCCCGACACGATAACATCCAAAGGCGATCCTGGAAAGAGTTCTTCCACGAAAGGAAAAATACGGATTCAGAAAATTCTCCCCCGCCTTATATTTTTTATGAAGAAAAGAATTTTCAGAATATTCTTTCGTAGATTCGGAAGTCGCACTTCCCTTTAGCATGGATTTCTGATAGAGAGTTTGAAATGGATCGGATGAATTCATCGTTTTTTCCCCGTTTGTTTCGGTTCACTTTTCGTTACGCATTGCACCAAATAATAAGAAGGAGCGAATGTTCGTAAATCGAATCCTAATTGAGAAAGGATCTTAATTACTTTCGATTCGAGTATCAATTTTTCACCTTCAAAATAAAAATGCTTTTCGTCATAACTCGCTTTTTTACCCTAATTTAAGAGAAGTTGAGCCTCGGCCCATCTTTTTCGAATCATACAAATTTTTCGATGAATTCTTTCCACCAATCAAACAGGAGAAAATGAAATGGATTTAAAGGCTGGATATCTCCGGTCTTCCATCGGGAGAAAAACTCTCGTGGCAGTAACCGGACTTGTTTATTTCGGCTTTGTTGTTGTTCATATGCTGGGGAATCTTCAGATCTTCCTCGGACAAGAAAAAATCAACGCATATGGCCAATCGCTTAGGGACATCGCCCCCCTTCTCTGGGTAGCCAGAATCATTCTGATCGTAAGCTTTATCATTCACGTTTACTACGCGATAACGCTCTCAATTGAAAACAAAAAGGCTCGTCCCGTTCCCTACTCAAAACAGAATACGGTTCAGGCGACGCTCGCTTCTCGAACCATGGCGCTTACGGGCCTTTTGATTTTTTCCTTTATCACCTATCACCTTCTTCACTTCACGTTAGGCGTAACCAACCCGGATCATTTTGCGATGACCGATTCTAAAGGAAGACACGACGTCTTCACGATGGTGATTCTCGGTTTTCAAAATCCGATCGTTGCGGGTTCTTACATCTTCGCGATGTTCTTACTCGCGTCTCATATCAGTCACGGCGTTGCGAGTGTTTTTCAAACCCTCGGACTTACCACTCCGGAGCTGAATGGAAAGATCAAAGCGGGAGCGATTCTATTTGCTCTGCTCATCTTCGTCGGCAATACTTCTATCCCGCTTTCGATTTTGCTGGGATACGTTCATCCGTAATCTTTTGGAGAAACTTTCATGAGTTTAGATTCTAAAATTCCAAGCGGCTCCATTGAACAAAAATGGTCCAATCACAAAGCCGATATCAAATTAGTAAACCCTGCTAATAAGAGAAAATTCAATATCATCGTAGTGGGTTCCGGTCTTGCGGGAGCTTCGGCTTCGGCGACTCTCGCGGAACTCGGTTACAACGTAAAAACTTTTTGCTTCCAAGACAGCCCTCGTAGAGCTCACAGTATCGCAGCTCAGGGTGGAATCAACGCGGCGAAGAACTACCAAAACGACGGAGACTCCGTTCACAGATTGTTCTACGACACCGTAAAAGGTGGAGACTTCCGAGCAAGAGAAGCTAACGTGCATCGTCTCGCAGAAGTTTCCGTAAACATCATCGACCAGTGTGTAGCACAAGGTGTTCCTTTTGCGAGAGAATACGGCGGTCACTTGGCAAACCGTTCTTTCGGTGGAGCTCAAGTTTCCAGAACCTTCTACGCAAAAGGTCAAACCGGACAACAACTTCTTTTAGGAGCTTACTCCGCACTTTCTCGTCAGATCGGACTCGGAGCCGTGAAGATGTATCCAAGAACCGAAATGGTAGAACTGATCGTCGTAGACGGTCACGCAAAAGGAATCGTGGTTCGTGACTTGGTTACAGGAAAACTTTCCACTCATATGGCGGACGCGGTTGTTCTTGGAAGCGGCGGATACGGAAACGTATTCTTTCTTTCCACAAACGCGAAAGGTTGTAACGTGACTGCGACTTGGAAGGCCCACAAAAAGGGAGCATTCTTCGCTAACCCGTGTTATACGCAAATTCACCCGACTTGTATTCCGGTTTCCGGAGATCATCAGTCCAAGTTGACTCTGATGTCCGAGTCTCTCCGAAACGACGGAAGAATCTGGGTTCCAAAAAACAAAGGCGATAAAAGAAACCCTGCTGATATCCCTGAAGGTGAAAGAGATTATTATTTAGAAAGAAAGTATCCGAGTTACGGAAACCTTTCTCCAAGAGACATCGCGTCTCGCGCTGCGAAAGAAGCCTGCGACGCGGGACTCGGAGTGGGAGAATCCGGACAAGGTGTTTATCTGGATTTCGCGGATTCGATCAAAAGACTTGGAGAACCGAAGATCCGAGATCGTTACGAAAACCTTTTCCAGATGTATGAACAAATCACCGGCGAGAACCCTTACAAACAACCGATGAGAATTTATCCTGCGGTTCACTATACGATGGGCGGACTCTGGGTGGACTACAATCTTATGAGTAACCTTCCCGGGCTTTTTGTAATCGGAGAAGCGAACTTCTCGGATCACGGAGCAAACCGTCTTGGAGCTTCCGCTCTGATGCAAGGACTCGCTGACGGATATTTTATTCTTCCTTATACGATCGGAAATTATCTCGCGGGAGCGGGATTCAATTCTCATCCGAAAGAAGATCACCCGGAAGCAAAAAAAGCTCTTTCCGACGCGGAAGAAACTACGAAAAAATTTCTTTCGATCAAAGGAAAAAGAACCGTGGATTCTTTTCATAGAGAACTCGGAAAACTCATGTGGGACAAGTGCGGAATGGCGCGTAACGACAAGGGTTTAAAAGAAGCGATCGCAAAAATTCCTCAGATCCGTGAAGAATTCTGGCAAAACGTAAACGTTCCGGGAAGTGGAAACGACCTCAATCAGTCTCTTGAAAAAGCGGGAAGAGTCGCCGACTTCTTAGAATTCGGAGAACTCCTCTGCCTCGACGCACTCACAAGAGAAGAATCTTGCGGTGGTCACTTCCGAGAAGAATACCAAGAAGAAGGAGAAGCAAAACGGAACGACGATAAGTTCTGCCACGCGACTGCTTGGGAATTCAACGGAGTCGGAAAAAAACCAACCGAACACAGAGAAAAGCTGGAGTTCGAAAACGTTCACCTCGCAACAAGGAGTTATAAATAATGGATCTGAAACTCAAAGTCTGGAGACAAAAGAGCGGAGAAGAAAAGGGAAAGATCGTCGACTACGACGCAAAAGACGTTTCCCCGAACATGTCTTTCTTGGAGATGTTGGACGTTGTCAACGAAGAACTCATCGTAAAGGGAGAGGAACCGATCGCTTTCGAACACGACTGTCGGGAAGGAATCTGCGGTTCCTGTAACCTGATGATCAACGGACAAGCTCACGGTCCTCACCAGGGCGTGACCACTTGCCAGCTTCATATGCGTTCCTTCAAAGACGGAGATACCGTTTACGTGGAACCTTGGAGAGCGAAGGCATTCCCTGTTCTCAAAGATCTCATTGTAGACAGAAGTGCATTTGATAGAATCATTCAGTCCGGCGGATTTGTGAGTATCAACACAGGGGGAGCTCCGGACGCAAACGCATTACCGATTCCTAAAGTAGATGCTGACATCGCGATGGATGCGGCGACTTGTATCGGTTGCGGGGCTTGTGTCGCTTCTTGTAAGAATGCAAGCGCGATGCTCTTTGTTTCGGCGAAGATCACTCACCTCGGTCTTTTACCACAAGGAAAAGTGGAACAAAAAGAACGTGTGAAAAAGATGATCAACGCGATGGACAAAGAAGGTTTTGGAAACTGCACAAACCAATACGAGTGCGAGGCAGTTTGTCCAAAATCGATCAAGAGAGATTTTATCCGGACGATGAACAAGGATTTTATCCTTTCTTAAACTTTTTTTCTTATCAAAAGAAGAATTCCAAGCCGCCCTTAATACAGGCGGCTTTTTTGTGGGTTTTCATTCCAATCGATTTTCGAATACTCGTTGAAAAGAGAAATTTTTTAAAAAATCTTTCACAAAAATTTAGAATCGAACCTGAAGGATTGTTTCTGAGGGGTTTGATTTCAAAGGAAGAAAATTCTCCCCTATTTTCTTTTAGAAGGGACTTAAAGTCCGCTTCAGGCATTTTTTCTTGAAAAGCTTTATAGGATCAAATGCATTTAGAAAGAATCATTTGAAATCCATGGTAAAAGTTCGTTTTAAGAAGTTAAGGAAGAGCGTCTGAAAACAGTACGAATTTATATTTTGATTCGAGTTTAAATCGGGAAGAGATTGCAAAATGAAACCTCTTTTTGAGATTTCTCGTATGACATCCTACAAAAAAATCATAGAGACCTATCTCAAGCTCCTTTCCAACTTCCATTTGGAACGAAAGGAATTTGAAGCCATCCTCCCTCCGGAAATAGAACAAATCGAATATCCAAATGCGTCTACAAAATCGATCACGGTCAGCCGATTCGAAGACTTGATGAGAAGAATGCCGGCTGGAAAAAATCTACTCAAAGAACAAACCTTTTACATTGTATGGTTTCTTCTTCACAAAAAAAGGATCACGACGAATTCCAATGATTCGTTTGAATCGGCATTGAAAATTTCAAAATCCGTTTCTTCATTCCGCTTTCCTTTTGGAAGGCAGAAAAAGATCCAAAAAATTCCAGAGACCGCCCTGATGCAGATACAAAACCTTACCCTTGAGTTCTCCGGATTCGCACCTTCTCTGAATTTCAAATAAAGATTTTCCCGAATAGATCGGTTCGACCGGAATTTGATATTCCGAGTAGAATTTTTTACAATATTCTAAAATGCTTATGTCCTTGGAACCAAAACCTTGAAAGTTTCGAAACTCTAAAATCCGCTCCTCTGCAATCTTATATTCGGTATGTTCCAAAGATTCCTTCTTCTCTTCCAACCAGGAAATCATCTTTCTCTTCGGAAGACCTACGGAGATTCCAAGGATCGGAATGGAATTTTGGAAAAATCGATTCGCTGACAACCAAGTTAACCCCGAACCGATGTCCAAGACCAAAAAATCAAATTGCGAAAAGGAAATCCCCTCCCAAAGAATATCGAGAGAATTCGAAGCTTCCGATGAAAATCCGTATTCCGGAACTAAATAGATTCCTTCTTTTTTTGGGTGGATCGTACCCACCTTCTCCTTCCATTCCGTTCGAGAATTACAAACCTCTAAAGAATGAGAATTCCTTTTTACAAATAGGGAATTAGCGGTTGTCCTTTCTCGATTTCTCGCGTAGGCAATCGTTTCGATCCGATACCCGAAATTTCGAAAGAGAAACGCGAAAGCGGACAACGCGTTACTATGCAATTCACCTTGTAGAATCACATTCTTGATTTTATTTTTTTCTAATGTGGAATGAATTCCAAAAAACTTACGAAACTTCGTCCCCACGCCCAAAGCAAGACGATCATCCCGCGCAATAAAAAGTTCAGCGTTTCCCATTCTCCAGATCCTTTGAATCGGCGGCGAAGAAAATTGAAAGCTGAGCTGATTTTGAAAATAATACAAAGGAAAGGATTTTAGATTTTAATGATAAAGATCAAACTTGTTTTTTGGGTTCGCCAAAGAAATTAGAAGAGAGAAAGCGTAAGGCTAAACTGTCGACGAGCACATCCATTCTCTTTCGAAGATAAAAAATGTTTCTATCAATTCTTTGAATATCGTTCTTCACTTCTTTACGAAGTTCAGAGATATCGGATTTTACTTCGGCTCGAAGTTCAGAGATATCGGATTTTACCTCGGCTCGAAGATCGGATACTTCCACACGAAGTTCAGAGATATCGGATTTTACCTCGGCTCGAAGATCGGATACTTCCACACGAAGTTCAGAGATATTGGATTTTAATTCGGAATAAGAATTCAGGAATTCCGATCTTAAACTTTGATTATCTGCTTTGGATTCCAAACGAACTTCCCGAATTTCGGATTTCAACTCGGTACTAAGTTCTTTAAATTCAACTTTGATATCCTTCCAGAAGAGACGAAGGAAACCAAAAAGAGTACCAAAACCAACGAACATCGACAAAAGAAGAGAATATACAGGAAGGGTGGAGAGATCCATAGCGGGATTCTCTAAAAAATAAAAAAAGGAATCAAGCTTTTTTTGAGAGAGTAAATTAGAAAAGCTTAATTGCTTGTCTTCAAAACAGCCAAGAAAGCTTCTTGAGGGATTTCCACGTTACCGATTTGTTTCATCCTCTTCTTACCTTCTTTTTGTTTCTCTAAGAGTTTTTTCTTTCGAGTAATATCCCCACCGTAACACTTCGCGGTTACGTTTTTGCGGAGCGCGGAAATACTTTCTCTCGCGAGAATTTTTCCACCGACGGCGGCTTGAATCGGAATCATAAACTGATGTCTAGGAATGAGGTCTTTTAGTTTTTCGATGATCTCCCTTCCTCTTTGTTCAGCCTTTGTTCTGTGAACGATCATCGAAAGCGCGTCCACGGGCTCGGCGTTTACGAGAATGTCCATCTTTACGAGTTGAGACACCTTATAACCGGAAGGTTCATAGTCCAAAGAGGCGTAACCTCTCGTAAAAGACTTGAGTTTATCATAAAATTCGAATATAAGTTCCGCAAGAGGAAGTTCGTAAGTCAACTGAACCTTGTCTTGAGTTAGATAGACCGTATCCAACTGAATTCCTCGTTTGTCGTTGGCGAGAGCCATGATATTTCCGACATATTCGTTCGGGGTTATGATCGTAGCCTTGACATAGGGTTCTTCCGTAGATTCCATCGCGATCGGATCCGGAAAACGAGAAGGATTGTCCACCTCTTCCACTTCTCCGTTCTTTTTTCGAATGATATATTTTACGGAAGGAGCCGTTGTAATCAGGTCGAGATTGAATTCTCTCTCTAAACGTTCCTGAACGATTTCCATGTGAAGAAGTCCAAGATATCCCACGCGAAATCCGAAACCGAGTGCCATCGAACTTTCTTTTTCAAATACAAGGGCTGCGTCATTCAGTTTCAGTTTTTCGATCGCGTCTACGAGTTCGTCGAACTGTTCTCCGTTGATCGGATAAAGTCCGGAGAAAACCATCGGCTTTGCTTCTTTGTAACCAGGGATCGATTCTTTTGTCGGATTGGAGAATAGTGTAATCGTATCTCCCGTCTTTGCATCGGAAACTTTTTTGATCCCGGCAATGAGGTAACCGACTTCTCCAGCGCCTAAACTTTCGGTAGGAGTCATCGTGATTCGATTGATCCCCACTTCGTTGACGGTAAAGTCTTTTCCCGTACTCATGATGAGAAAACGATCGCCTTTCTTAATTCTCCCGTCAAAAACTCGGATCTTGATGACAACTCCCATATAAGGATCAAAGTAAGAATCGTAGATCAGAGCTTTAAGAGGTCCGTCCGGATCCCCTTGAGGAGCCGGGATTTGTCTTGTGATTTCTTCCAGAACCGCTTTTACGTTGAGTCCTGTCTTTGCTGATATCGCAACCGCTTTGTCCGCGTCCAGACCCAAACTTTCTTCGATTTGAACTTTGGTTTTTTCCACATCCGCCGCGGGAAGATCGATCTTGTTCATGACAGGAACGATCGCAAGATCTTGTTCCATTGCGAGATAGAGGTTTGCGAGAGTCTGAGCTTCCACTCCCTGACTTGCGTCCACGATCAAAAGAACTCCTTCGCAGGCTTTGAGAGAACGAGAAACTTCATAGGTAAAGTCTACGTGTCCCGGAGTATCGAGGAGATTCATCGTATAAGTATTTCCGTCTTCTGCGAGATAATCAAAGGTAGCGTTGTTTGCTTTGATCGTGATTCCCCTTTCTCTTTCGATATCCATGGAATCTAAGATCTGGTCTTTTTTGGTTCTGTCATTTGTAACGTGACCAATCTCTAAAAGTCTGTCAGCCAGAGTGGATTTCCCATGATCGATATGGGCTATGATGGAGAAGTTACGAATAAATTTCTGTTGGACATTCATGGGAGGGGCTCACTTCCGATGATTTCCTGCAAAGGCCTCCCCTGAAAAGCAAAATACGGCTCGTTTTCAGGCCGCGGACAATAGAATTTGAAAGGCTTCTTCGCGTTCCTTTCGGTCTTTTTTTTGAAGTCGGATAAAAAGGAGTTCTTGAATGGAGAATTTTTTCTTTTTACAAAAGTAGGAACTCATACGTTTTAGAAACGAGCTCTTTCAAGGACGAAAGATTCGAAATCTACAAAATCTTAGAATCAAACCCTCTTTTGTAGGAACTCACACGTTTCAAAAGAATCTTCTTGCAATGAATTTTTTGAAAACGTCTTCGATTCTTCTTAAATCGGAATCGGAATCTTAGAACTTCCTTCGATTAACAAAAAGAAGAAAGCAAGAGCACCCAAATAAACGAGCATCGTCAAAAAAGCCCAGAGAACTTTTTCCGGTAAAGAAGCGTATTCCGAAACGTGATAGGCATACGCAGCAAAAGCTCCAAGAATGAATTCCGGAATCAGGACGTAAACGGCGACGTGTCCAACCGTAAAAACATTCTTCGCAAACCAGACTGGAATGAGATAAGAAAATTCTTCCGAACCTAAGAAGATCAAAAACGCGACCGAGCCTCCGATCAAGTAACTCTGGATCGCCGGGGCTTGGGAAACTCGTTTCCGATAACGGATCGAGATAAACGTGGAAAGAAACAAGGGGATCACCCAAAGACCCGCCATATAACCGGAGACGGTTCCGATCTTTGGAAATCCATCCGCAGGAAATTCCACAGAGCCGATCACCTTGGATAAAAACCAATCGGGGAACACTTGAAAAAAACTCAAAGGTAAAAGAAAGAACCAGAGATCCATCCAGCGTTCGTGAGTCCAGATGCTGGAAAAAAGAGGAAGTCCGGCGTTGTAGAGGAGAACGATGCAGAACATTCTCCAGCCGGTGGAAAGACTTCCGGGACTAAAAAGAATCAGAGCCGCAAGGATAGTAAAGACGGCGTGAAAACCTAAGACGTGTTTTTCGGAGAATTTCATTTCGAGCGATCCAATCGTTTCCTTTCGGGGTTTAGCTATAAGAAATCAGACAGAAGCGGGCAATCCATTTTTTCGTTTCCCGCTTGATTTATTCGATATGGACCGTTTAATAACCCTGACTCTGACTCGGAAGCTGGAAAACGAAGGCTCCAATTCAAAACAAAAACCGATTCTTTCGATTTTAGTTTTTGAGAAATCAAAATCGGGTTTCGTTTTGCTTTTGCGGTCTCTTCCAATTTCTGACGGGCACAAACATAGAGAATCTCAGGAAGTAAAATGTCTCATAACTCTCAAATTCAAAAAATACACGCTCGGGAAATCATAGACTCCCGCGGAAATCCGACCGTAGAAGTGGATGTTACCTTAGTAGACGGCTCCTTTGGTAGAGCCGCGGTTCCTTCCGGCGCTTCGACCGGAGAATACGAGGCCGTAGAACTCAGAGACGGCGACAAACACCGCTATCTCGGAAAAGGAGTTCTCAAAGCGGTCGAACACGTAAACATAAAGATCCAGGAAGTTCTCAAAGGCGAAGACGCACTCGATCAAAATAGAATCGATCAGTTGATGCTCGACGCGGACGGAACCAAAAACAAAGGAAAACTCGGAGCCAACGCGATCCTCGGAACGTCACTCGCCGTTGCCAAGGCGTCTGCGGCTTATTCCAAACTTCCATTATACCGTTATATTGGAGGAAACTTTGCGAGAGAACTTCCGGTTCCGATGATGAACATCATCAACGGAGGAGCTCACGCGGACAACAACGTGGACTTTCAAGAATTTATGATTCTTCCCGTGGGAGCCAAAAGTTTCCGGGAAGGACTCCGAATGGGAGCCGAAGTATTCCATTCCTTAAAAGGCGTTCTCAAAAGTAAGAATCTGAACACGGCCGTGGGTGACGAAGGCGGTTTTGCTCCGAACCTCACGAGCAACGTGGAAGCGATCGAAGTCATTCTTCAGGCGATCGAAAAGGCCGGTTATAAACCGGAAAAAGACGTTTTATTAGGTTTGGATGCGGCTTCTTCCGAGTTTTACGACAAAAGCAAAAAGAAATACGTACTCGGTGCCGAAAATAATAAAGAGTTCTCCAGTTCCGAATTGGTAGATTATTATGCGAATTTGGTCTCCAAATATCCGATCATTACGATCGAAGACGGTTTGGACGAAAACGACTGGGACGGCTGGAAACTTCTTTCCGAAAAATTAGGAAAGAAAATTCAGCTTGTAGGAGACGATCTCTTTGTTACAAACATTGAGAAACTTTCCAAAGGAATCGCTTCCGGAGTCGGTAACTCGATCCTGATCAAAGTAAATCAGATCGGTTCCCTTTCCGAAACTCTCGCGTCGATTGAAATGGCGAAAAAAGCCAAATACACGAACGTGGTGAGTCACCGAAGCGGGGAAACCGAAGACGTTACGATCTCTCATATCGCAGTTGCGACTAACGCGGGACAGATCAAGACGGGTTCTCTTTCCAGAACGGATCGAATTGCAAAATACAACGAGCTTCTTAGAATCGAAGAGGAACTCGGAAAATCGGCGATTTACAAAGGTAGGGAGACTTTTTATAATCTTTAATCTATGACTTCTCTTTCGACAAAAGTCTTTTGGTTCTCTTGTTTTCTCTCAGGACTCTTCTACTTCGTAGTCCTGGGAGAATCCGGGATCGTAGTACGTTCCCAACTCGAAGAATCCCTCGCTTCGCTCCAGTTGGACGTGGAAAGACTTTCCTATGAGAATAGACAGTTGGAAGAGAAACAAAGGATTCTAAAAAACGATCAAGTGGCCCTCGAAAGAGAGGCCCGAAGATTCTATCTTTTGAGCGAAAATGCACAGATTATAAAATTCAGAGAAACAGAGAACGTTGGAGAGTTAAAACCCATTCTCGCGTCCAGACTCAATGCGTTCCGTCCCGGGAAACAATTTCCGGTTCCACCGATACAATTTATTCGGATTTTCTACGCAATCTTTGCTAGTTTTACTTGTATTGGAGTTTTCATAAAAATGAGGAAGAAGAAACTGGACTTTAGCAACAACTAAAGGAAAGGTTCAGGAATGCCAGAAACAGAAAAAATCCAGGAAGTATTCGAAGAACTCACAGGAAGTAAAATTTCTAAAAATTTCCTCGACCACAGAAAGATTTTTCTCTGGGGTCCGGTAACCGACGAATCGTCTAAGGACTTGGTCGGCAAACTCCTCTTCTTGGAAATGAAAGATCCAGGAAAACCAATCACGTTTTTTATCAATAGCCCCGGCGGTGTCGTTACTTCCGGAATGACCGTATTCGATACGATTCAGATGATCACTTCACCGGTTCACACGGTTTGTATGGGAATGGCCGCCTCTATGGGTTCCGTTCTTCTCGCGGCCGGAAAAAAAGGAGAACGTTCGATTTGGCCGAATGGAAAAGTGATGATTCACCAACCAAGCATCGGCGGACAAATCGTAGCTCCCGCGACGGATTTAAAAATCCACGCGGAGGAAATTCTCAAAACAAAAGCCAAATTGAATCAGATTCTCGCGGACGCTTGCGGACATCCCGTTTCTAAACTCGAAGAAGATACGGATCGCGACTATTATATGGACGCTGAAGAAGCGCTCAAATACGGAATCGTAGATAAGCTCGCGACAACAATCGACTTTAGCTGATTGGATTTTCTCTTGTCCAAATCCATCTCTTTAGAAGATTTTTTAAAAGAATTTTTAGCCGCTCCCCAAAAGGGAAGAAACGCGGAAGAAGATCAGAAATTAAACGAACTCTTCCTGGAATTTTCATCGCTTCTTTTTTTAGAAGGAGAAGACGAAGAAGAAACCAAGGAAGAGGTTTTGTTAAAAGACATCGGTTCCTTTGAACTTGACGAGTTCGTAAACTTTTATCTTTCCGATATGCATCCGGAAGACGCGGGAATCGTAAAAAGAGGAATCGATTTTTTAAAAAGAATGCATAAATTCTTAAAAAAATCGCCTCACGTAAACAAAGAACAACTCGCTGATTGGGACGAATTCTTTCAAGAACTCTAATGGTCTAAGTAAGGATCTTTCCTGAAATGAGTTCGCAACCCTTCAAACCAAAACGATTTCTCAAAGGCAAACACCTCCAGACCGTATACAGTACGTTCTTCCCTCCGCCGAATCATCTCAGAACAACGTATTACGTAGAAGACATTTTACTCCAGTTGGGAGACGGATCCGGAGACGCGGTCTGGCTCGAACACAACCCTCCTCTTCAAAATTATTCTTCTTCGGCTCCGAAATGGAACAGAACTTATATCGTGATGATTCACGGAATGGAAGGAACTTCGGACAGTTCTTATCTTGTAACGCTCGCGCAGAATGCTCTGCAAAGGGGCTACGGATGTGTTCGGATGAATCTAAGAAACTGCGGACGAGGCCAGGGATTTTCAAAGGGAACGTATAACATCGGTCAGACGAAAGACGTTCAAGACGTGATCGACTTTGTTTGGGAAAAACTTTCTCACAGAATTTTTCTCTCCGGATTCTCCCTTTCTGCGAGTTTGGTTTTAAAGTATTTAGGAGAAAGACGCAATCATAAGGTGGAAGCCTTTTCTTCCACAAATCCCCCGTTGGATCTTTTGAAAGGTTGCGAGTTTATCGACTCCGCTGAAGGAAGATTTTATAGAGATCGTTTCGTTTCCGAATTCCGGAAAAAAATTAAAAGTAAAATCATACAACTTCCTCCGGAACTCGAGAAGAATGCTTTTGAAACAAAGACGTTCTTTGACTTCGACGATCTTGTAACGGCTCCTTTTTTTGGCTACCGAGGCGCTTTGGATTATTACCAAGATTGTTCTAGTAAACACTATATTCCCTTGATTCGTCATCCGGGAATTGTAATTCATTCCGAGGATGATCCGGTTGTTCCTCCCTTTGATTGGGAGAAAATCGGATGGGAGAATTTGCCGCATATCCAGACGATCCTCACTCCCAAAGGGGGACACGTTGGATTCTTAACCGATCCTACTCCGGAAATTCCGGACGGGAGATGGTTGAATAAAATTATTCTGGATTATTTCGATTCGAAAGTAGAATCTGGAAGCTGATTTTCCAAGCACAATGAATTCCCCCAAAAAGAAACCTCTTGAAAAGGAAAAGTTGACCCGACCACCCGGAGCTTCCTTCTTCATCGTAATCGCTTATGAAGACGCGGAAATGTTTTATTCGATCAAGGCGAGGACTGAAAAAAAATTCTCAGCCACGTTGTATGAAAGCAATCCGATGCCCACTTGGAAGGATCCCGAGGCGGATCTCTGGAATCAATTCCCGGGAAGACATACGAAAATTCTTTCTTTTAAAAGAAGAATTCATAGAGAAGAACTTCCTTCGATTCAGAAAGAATGTCTGGCGATTCAGAATGCGGCTCTTGAAAAAGACAGCGGGATTCGAATTTTTCCCGGTTATCTTTGCAGCCATTCCGTAGTGATGGCATCCGTTCGGGACGATTTTCATAGAATTTATCTTTTCAACGGAGTCTATGCAGAAACGGTTTATAACTATCAAAAGCAGAAGATGGTGAGCAGAGAGACGGCTCCTCCTTTTTTCAAAACCCCGGAAGCGGTTTACTTTTTCACAAGTCTGAGAGAATCCTATGTACAAAACATTACAAAAAACTAATTCACTACTCGTTCTTTTATTCGCTATTTGGATTATAAATTGCGCACCTTCGAAATTGGAAATCGTTTCGATCACTCTCTGCGATCATTTCAACCGAGCCGGAGAATGTCTGGAACCCGTTGAAAAAAATCATCACTACAAAGTGGAGATTCCCAACGTCAAAAAGCCCGATACCTGGGAAAAATTTGCGAATTATCTTTACTTCCATGCGAGGGAAACTCCCGGTTTTATTCTTAGATTCAATCGCAAATTCCTTCCTTCCGAAGCAAAAGCGATCAAGGATTCTTACTTCGCAACGATGAATCTTTCCGGAACCGTAGAAAGAATGGAAGGTTTTGAGATGGGAGAAGATTGGATCGGATCCTTTCAATATTTGGGATCAATGATCAAGGACAAACTTAAAAAAGAAAATCGATTGGGGTCCTTTCCTTATACGAATACGATTTTTCCTGCGGAAGTGGAATTCAAATTCAATTCTTCTCTTTTTGAAGGAGAAGAAAAAACAAAGATCAATCTGAGTTTTACCGTTTTACCTCCGGAGAAGTAAAGGTGATGTCGGAGTTCCGACAAAAACGGGGAAAAGAAATTCTTCTTGCGGATATTCAGTTTTTCTGATATATGCAAACTCACCGATTTTTCCCCGCCACCTCACCCCTCCACCCAAGATCAGGGTGGGGCCCGCGACTTTCACGGAAAAAACCTGTCGGAGTTCCGACAAAAACGGAAAGAAGAAATTCTTCTTGCGAATATTCTGTTTTTCTGATATAAGCAAACTCACTGATTTTTCCCCGCCACCTCACCCCTCCACCCAAGATCAGGGCGGGGCCCGCGACTTTCACGGAAAAAAACCTGTCGGAGTTCCGACAAAAACGTCCGAGAGAAATTCTTCTTGCGAATATTCTGTTTTTCTGATATAAGCAAACTCACCGATTTTTCCCCGCCACCTCACCCCTCCACCCAAGATCAGGGCGGGGCCCGCGACTTTCACGGAAAAAAACCGTCGGAGTTCCGACAAAAGCGGGGAAAAGAAATTCTTCTTGCGAATATTCTGTTTTTCTGATATATGCAAACTCACCGATTTTTCCCCGCCACCTCACCCCTCCACCCAAGATCAGGGCGGGGCCCGCGACTTTCACGGAAAAAACCTGTCGGAGTTCCGACAAAAGCTTCCTAATGCTTCAACCCTTCAAAAACAATTCAGCCGGATTTAAAAAAATAGTAGAAGGTTCGACTCCTAACACCAACCAAGCGGTTAACCCCAAAACCACGGCCGAAACCGTTGGAATCAAAAGGTTATCGTCGATAAGCCCGTTCCAATACGTTCCACAGTAGAGTTCGGTAACGGCAGAAATCAAAATTGCAGGAATTAAGAATATAAAGTTATTATAAAATACGAAACCTTCAGCCTTTAGAAAATTTTGTTTTCCGTAGGTATCGGAAATAAACATAAATAAAAAGCCGACGATCGTGCACGCCACGATAAAAGCCACAATCCCTTCCACCGATTTTCCGTTGGAAAATCTTCTCCTTCCGTAAAACGTTCCAACCCAAGCCGCGGTCGGATCTCCGATCACGAGAAAGAGCATGGAAAGAATCGAAATCTCGGGAGGAAAAAGAAAAACTACAAACGTACAAGAAAGAAAATAAGGAAGAGTTCCGTTGAGTCTTGTTTTTTCCTCTTCCTTCATCAAAACCCCCGCAATCGAAAGAAAAAATTTCTGAAAACCGGGAAAACGAAATCGAAGATATTCGAGAAGAAGAATGATCGCGAGGCAAACAACAAGAGTCACCGAGATCACGGCGCGGGTGGCATTCAAAAGACTCCAGGCTCCGGAAAAAACATCCTGATAATAACAGACGGGAACAATCAATCCAAGGAGATGCCAGAGTTTACGTGCGTAATTGAATCGAACCGAATTTGTCACTTGTTTCCTACCTATTTTTCATCGTCATTTTCAAGGCCGACTCTTCATCGGGAGCAATTAAAAAGAGGCCGTTCAGGGCCGCCATCTTGATCGCATTCTTAACGGAATCGGTCGGATGAATCAGAACCAATTTATTCCGGGATGTAAAACTCAACTGATTCATTTCTTTCAAAGATTGAATCCCTCGAGAAGAAATCAAACTCACCTCTTCCAAATCCAAAATTACAGGCCCGGACCGGATCGAATCAGAAAGTTGATCTCTGAATTTTTTTTCAGTAAATGAGTTGATGGAACCTTGGAGCTTCATAACCTGAACGTTGTCGATTTTTTCCGTAGAAATGATGATTTCATTCAGGATCATAGTGGCTCGGAAAGACAGTCTATAAGCATTTCTTCCCTACGACAAATGGTTTTTCACCTCTTAGCGATCCTATTTCTCATTTTGAGATCTTATTCTTTCCTTTCTCCGGGCGCGGTCGTCTTGGGATTTGCAGTATTATTCTATCGTAAAAAAGGAATCACAAGCGGGTCTCAGAATTTTGAACTTCCAGCCGTGCTCACTCTTATCCTTCTCGCTATCTCCGGGTTAGACGGTTCCACGCCGGGTGACATCTTGGACTTAGTCTGCATCCACTGCGTAGGAATTCTCTCACTCAAAGAAGAATGGAGACGGAAAAGAATCGTAGAATTCCCGGATCTCAATGGGGACTCGATTCCGACCCGAATTCTTCGCAAACAAATTCTCCCGGTTTCCCTTCTCCTCATCGCCGGATTTAGAATCTGGTATCAAGGGGATTTCGAATTTTGGAACGGACTCGGCTTCTTCTACATTCTCAAGGCAGGAATTCTCGGCTTTGTTCTGGCGTTTCTCTACTTTCGTTCCGGAGAATCGGGAAGAAAGACCGGATTCTTCCTCTTTCTGATTCTTACGATCTTACTCGTTCATCCTTCTCAAGGAATATTGAATTTTTCGTACTTTCTTATATTTTCATTCTTGCAAACCGACGTAGAATCAAAAAAGATCAACGCTGGGATTGAAGTATGAAGGTAAAGGTAGCACATCTTTTTCGTAAGATTGAAGAAGTAGACCGAGACATACTTGAATTGGGAAAAATTCAGGAGAGAATTTCCTCAGACCGAGACTATTCCGGGATTCTTAAGGACTCCATTCAAAAAGAAATGGCGAATTTAGAAGCCGGAAAGAACGAGATTCTTTCTTTAAAGATAAAAGAAGAACCCGGCAAAACGGGCCTAGTTAAGAACTCCGGAAAATCACCCGCTGAAATGAAGAATTTATACAGCTCCCGAGAAAAGAACCTGACCCGGGAAATTTCGGTGGAAATCCCGGATCGACCATCCTCCCCAACACGTAAAACAATTCACAAATACTAAGATTCAAGACACAACTTCATGAAAAAAAAGACCCTATCTCTAACTATCCTTACCCTGATCGTACTGTTTGCATTCAATTGTAGCAGGGACTCCGATGTTCTCGCCTCTTTTAAAAACGGAACCGTAACAAGAGAAGAATTAAGAGCCTATTATAAACTCCGCGGCGTGGAACCCGATGCAAATAACGCGTCGATCGCCACTCAGGCTAAAATTGTAGAAGAACTCGGAATCCAAAAGATCGCCGAAGTGCAAAACAACGCTTCGAACGTAGTCACAAAAGACGAATACTCAAGAATTATGGGATTCGTAGAACCTCAGATCCTTTTTAACGACTACAGAAAACAATTCTCCGAAAAACTTCTGACATCCGGAATGCTTGAGTTAGCGTTTGGAAGAATTCTTTTTATCAAAGCTGCGCCCGACGCTGCGGTGAAAGCCAACTCCATTCTTCAGGAAATTTCAGCGATCAAATCCGATAAGGACATCGCGGAATTCATCGCTAAGAATACAAACGAAGTTCAGAGAAAGGCCGTCGGAGGAAGACTGGAGCCTCATTGTATCAACTGCGGAGACGATCCTTTCACCGCCATCTTGAAAGAAGCTTCCGATAAAAAAGGGACTTTTATTCTCAAGGAAGCACAAGGAAATTATTATATTCTCAGAGTGGAAAGAATCGAAAAAATCTATCCGAAAAAAATCGATAAATTCTTCCAAAACGAATTGGATAAACTCAAGTCCCTTGCTACAAAATATGTAAACAAGGAAGGAATTACGGAAGAGGAAAAAAGAGAAGCCGCTTTCTATTCCGAATTGGCAGTCAACGAAAAGGCGAATCAAACCGCCGAACACTACGGAAACCGTTTTCTCAAAGAAGCTTGGAAAAAGGAAATGGACGCTCTTCGTGTTCAGAGCGGACTAAAAATCGTAGACCTAACTCCTGAATTTATCAAAGGATTAAAGTCTGAAACGGTTCTTTTCGAAGACAAAACAGGAAATAAATTTTTATTCAAAGATCTTCTGGTGGAATTTAATAAGATCGCTCCGATTCTTCAAAAACGAAAAACAAATCCGGAAGAAGAAAAGAACGACCAACTTTCTTTTTACACTCAGATCTATCTTCCGATCCGAATCTCCGCTGAATCAAAAGAAGTACAAGCTCTGAAGGATACAAAAGAATTTAAGAAAACTCTTCCTCTGCTAGGAAGATCGGTTCTTTTTATGTTGATTCGCAATCGTTCCACGGAGGCAAATATCGACGTGACGGAAAAAGAAATCAGAGATACCTATGAAGCCGGAAAACTCTACGCTTATTCCAAACCTTCTCCATCGAATCCGAACGAAAGGCTTCCTGAAGATTTCGGAAAGGTAAGAGATCGAATCAAACAAGAACTCGTAGAATCCAAAAAACAATCCGTCTTCCAAGACTATCTCTCCAAATTGAAATCGGAGAATGAATTCAAAATTTCGTCGGAAAGTCTGAAAGCCGGCCAAATCTAAAAACGTTTTCAATCCCGGTGAGCAAAAACGCCGGGATTTTTCCGAATTCTTAGACATCCCTTCCGCTTCTACTCAAAAAACCGACTTCCTTCCCCTAAAACTCCTAAATCATAATTTTGGAACTTTCCATTTATCTTCCCCGAAGTTAGATTTTGGAAATAAATTATTTCCGGATTCCATAAAGGACCCAATTATTTTGTCCTAAATTATAGTTAGTTACAATAATCCTTTTGGCTTAATTAACATACTTACAGAAAATCCGTGGCAAGAGTGTTGGAAATTTTTTCTTGAATTTTTGTCTTATAAAATTACGTTGGTTCTTTGAGAGGGGAATTGAATGAAAAACCACATCTACATGCTTCGTAAAAAACGAGGTATAAAACAATACGATATGGCAAGAGCGCTTGGAGTATCTCCTAGCTACCTTTCTAAAATCGAAACAGGAAGCCAGGATCCTACAGAAAAGTTCAAAATTTCCTGTGCAAAATATTTGAAAACCACTCTTGATAAATTGTTTAACGAGCAGGTAGTAGAGGATGTTTATCCCGAATTTACCGAAGGGCTCACCAATCGACTCTGGGCAAAACGCAGAGAATTGGGAATCAAACAATATGATATGGCAAAAAAACTGAAGGTATCCACGCCGTTCCTTTCTAAAGTAGAACTCGGCCTTTTGGAACCGCCTGAAGATTTTAAAAACCTTGCTTCGAAAGCGCTTAAAATGAAAAAAGAAGAACTCTTCCTTCAAAAAGTTGAATATTAAAAAAGGGTTAAATTCCTAAAGAGAAAGGGAAGCGTTCGCTTCCCTTTTTTGTGTACAAATACAATCAACGAACGCAACGAACTCGAACCGAAGAAGTTGCTTTATCGAATGTATCATAGGTTCCGCTTGTAAATATCACCTGATACGCTGTGTTCTTATAACTTCCGGAAGGATGTGTAGTCGAAGTCCAGTAATAATCCGCAGAATTGGGAAAGAATGTCTGATTTATAAATGGGGAAGAGGTTCTTGTATAATCCACTAAAGAAACGAGCTCCTTAACACTGGGAAGTCGCCATCCCCCTACTCCGCCTAAATTCAAGGTATTACAGTAGTTCAATGCTGCGTCCCAGAACAGGACGTTTGCCGTTCCCACACTACAATCCGTGTAGGAATCCGCCGCACTTCCAAGGCCGGACGCGCATCTCTGCCAAACTAGCCCGCTCTTTTGATCCACAACCGTTCCGTCTCCGACGTTCGTAAAAGGCCCAGTATAAGCGCTCAACGATAGCACGCCGAATATAAAAAAGGAAAATAGAAATAGTTTTGATCTCATATTCGTCTCTCTCTCGTTCATGGATTTCCATTTACGCAAAACGCGTAGTAGGAATATCCGTCGTTCGAATTATTCTTATTGTAAGTAAAGATTCTCGCGCCGAAATTTCGAATCACGTAAGCGTTAATCGTATTTGAGCGAATCGTAGTCGAACTCCAAAATCTTTGATTCGACGCGTTGCTCGGAAAGTTAGGAAAACTCGCCGGAGCGACAAACGTATAACCCGAGGTCGCCGAAGGAAACGTGATCAGAGAATGAAAATCGTCCATCGTCGCGAGTCTCCAACCCTTTAACCCGGCATAACCTTGATTTGTATTTCTTTCGTTTAAGGAGTTGCAAGAAGATAAAGCATTCGACCAGTTTACTTCGGTCGCCGTTCCTGCGCACGTGGTTCCGTTCCATTCCATCCCTTGCACACAACTTCTCCATTTCAAACCGCTCGTAGAATCGATGCTAACCGGATCGTTTGCAAAACCTCCCAGAAAGGAAGGAACTGAAATAGATTGTAAGGAAGGTGTTCCGGCAAAAGCTCCGTCTTGTCCCGTTCCTCCGCAAGCAATCGTCGCGCCGCTTGCGTCATAACAACCCGGTTGATTCGTATCGATAATATTTCTCAGAGCGACCATTCCTCCGGTCGTATAAGTAAAGTAGAAATAACCGGTCCCATCGCCAACGAGAGAGTTTCCGGCGACGTCTTTAAAATTCGCTGCAAGAATTTTGATTTTAACCAAAGTAAATTCCGGAAGAATCGAATCCAGGTCGATCTTGACAACGGTTCCGGAAATCCATTGGACAACGACGCTGACAGGAAGTGTCAACTCGACAGTTGTAAGACTTCCACCGCTACCATAGGTAACTAAGACGTGCAATTCAATCGTAGTACCTGCTTGCATCGTTTCACTGAAGGTAAGAAGCAGGTTTCGATTAAAAACGTCGGTATCCACGGCCGCATTACTTGGCGACGTAGATACGAGAGTCGGCGCGGCCGTATCCAGTGTAATGTTAAAATTAAAACTACCCGCCTGATTGGAACTATCCAGAAGACAAAGTTTAAAAAAATTCGATCCTTCCGAAAAACCTCCGTTGGGAACCGTAGTATCCTGAGTTCCCGGAGTCGCGAGAACCCCGGAGGCGATGGTCACACCCGGCGTAATGCTCATACAATCCGTAGAAGCCGGAACGATATAATAATTCCCGGAAGCATCCGAGGTCCAATTGACCGAAGTGGCGCTACTCGCGTTCGTAGTTCCGTTTTGAATCGAATTGAGGGTCAGAGTCGGAGCAGGAGTTACAGGAATATTCACCGTATAAGTCGCAGACAAAGGCCCAATGAGATTCCCTGCCCGATCGGAGGCGAGCACTTTCACCGTCGTAGTTCCGCTCCCGATCGTCAAAGAAGTCGGAAAAACCGAGCCGAAAACAATCTGCAAAGGATCAAAATCGAGAAGAAGAGAAAGAGAAGGATCGGTTCCGTCGACCGTGTAGATCAAATCCTTACAACCGGAAACCGAATCGCTACAAGTCACGCTCAGGCTCTGAGTCGAAGTATAAGTTCCGCCGGAAACTGAGAAATTCAGAGTCGGAGCGGTCGTATCGTAAATCAACGAAGCCGATTTTTGACTCAAAATCTGGGAATCCTGGATCAAGGAAACGTCCAAAGTATTCCCTCCTACATTCACCGGGTAAGAAGCCGGAATTGTAAGATTTAAGTCCAGATTGGTAGCGCCCGCGGCAAGGGTCGCGCTATACAAGGAACTGGCGCTGAGGCAACCAGGATCATTCAAACAAATTTTCAATTTTGCACCCGCGGGAACGTCAGCCAAATTCAAAACCAAGTTCAGCCCCGTTTGGCCGGAAATCAAGGAGGAGGCGTAATAAATTCCGTTGTAAACACTCTTTCCTCCGGCCAGAGAAAGACTGCTTACACTCGGGGAGGAATTGGAAGTCCCGAAAGGATTGGAAATATTAGAAAGAGACGTCGGCAGATAATAGAATTTAAAATCGTTCTGATTCATGTCTTTCAAACAGGAAAGAAAGAAAAAACAGACAAGAAGGCCAATCCAATCCGCTTTGAATTTATTTATTTTAGAATCCCTTCGATCCTTCTTCATAGTTTGGCCTCCAAAAGAAATAGAGGATACACCAAATTTCGCTTCAATTCTTCTTGGATTATAAAAAGCAAAATTTATATATTCAAAAACTCGCAAGCAAATTGTTATCGGGAGTTTTTTCTTCGCTCTTGTTTCCACCTCAAAGATTCCAATTTTGAACGGCAAAAAGAAATGATTGGCTTACATGTTTGAAATTTTTTATTTCCTCTGATGAAGACACGGATATGTCAAAAGCATTGTAACGCCTTTCCGTTAGTTTTGCTTCAAAACATTTAATACGACAAAAAATTTACAAGTAAGCAAATTTACCGATTTATAATTGTAATCAAATCAAAGGCTAAATTATAGATTAGTGCTTCTAGTTTATAGCAAGTTAATTGCAAAATTAGGTTCCTCTAAGAGTAGTTGTTAAAGAACAGAAAAGAAAAAGTGAGACTCACTGTGGAATCAAAATTCTTCAAATCTCATTTTATAAAAGCAAAATCGCCAAAGGATCGTTTGAACGGAACCGAATGCATTTTGAAATTTTGAAAACTATATGGAGCAAGCGCAATCTGAAAGATAGCTTTATGGAGAATTATGATTTTTGATTTTGATAAAATAATAAATCACCTTCATCTGATAGGGATTTACCTCGGATTTTCGATCGGCCTATTGAGGTTATATCGTTTCAAAAAGAATCGAATGAACGTACTCTATGGGATTACTTTCATCTGCATCAGTCTATTTCTTTATATAGGCGGAGATAGTGATTTTTATCTTCTGCAGTCTCAAACCGGCGGTCATTACGACTGGTCTCTGCTCTTCTTTGGACTGATAATCTATTCTTGTCTGATGTGTCGATCTCTGATGCGGAAATCGATCGGTCTGGAAATTCGGAGCAACGACGCTGGAATCAATCTTCTGTTTACGTTCGCGATCAATTTCATTCTTTCGTTTATTTTTCGGGATGAAATCTCGTTCAATATCGCCGGAAATTTAGCCAGTATTGTCATCACGTCGTATACTTTTGTGGAAATCACAACTTCTATTCATACTAGGAGACTTCCCAGAATCTACTATCACCTTACAGTGATGGCCTTTTTTATGAGCTTTGCTTTGATTTTGGATGTGATCGCTATTTTTAAAAACGATCTTCGTTATCATCTGATATCCAATGTGATTCCCGGGCTTTTGTTGGTTTACTTCCATTTACTCGAAATCTACGCGCCGGTGATCACGGATAAAAAGACGATGAGTTCCCTTTCTATCGAACAAAGACAGCAGAGAAGAAAGGAAAATATCGCTTTGATCCAAGAGAAAACCAATCGAAAAAAGAACGATCCTTCCGAAAACAAGGGATTGCTAAAGGAAAACGATCTCGCTCGTATCGAGGAACGGTTAAAATCCTTCTTAGACGAAAAACGTTTCTTGGACGAAGAGTTGCGTCTTCCGGATCTTTCGGCTTACTTGGGAATTTCAGTCCATCAGGCGTCTTTGTATCTGAACCAATATCGGAACACGAGCTTTACGGATTTTATCAATCAGAATCGAATCGAAGAAGCAAAACGTTTAATTTTAGAAGAAACGAATAAAAATCTCATCGATATCGGCCTGGAATGCGGATTCAATTCGTATTCTCCGTTTCATAGGGCTTGTATTCGGTTTACGGGATATTCTCCCAAGGATTTGAGAAATTTGGTTCTAAAAAAAGAGGACCCTAAGCCGACTCTCATTCCCGAAATTGGAGAAAGAAGAACGATTTAAGGTCCGATGTTTTACTTTAGATTATCGTAATTTTCGAATCTTTGTAATCCACGCTTACCTTTTGTCCTTCGGAGAATTTTCCGTCCAGAATGAAACGGCTGAGCGCATTGCCGACCTCTCTCTGAATGAGTCTCTTTAGGGGTCTAGCTCCGTATTCCGGATCGAAACCGGCTTTGGAGACGTGGTCTTTCAACGATTTCGTAAATTCGACGTTGAGACCGTTTTCCTTAGCTTTTTGTTTGATAATTTCCAACTGGATCTCTGCGATCTTATGGATCACCGAATCTGTAATCGGATGAAAGAAAATCACCTCGTCGATCCGATTGAGAAATTCCGGTTTGAACTGTTTTTTCAATCTCTGTTCTACGAGTCTTTCCTTCTCTTCCGAAGTGTATTCCGTTGAACCTAGGACATCCGATCCGAGGTTGGACGTAAGAATAATCACCGTATTCTTAAAATCAACGTTACGCCCCTTTCCGTCGGTAAGACGTCCTTCGTCCAAGATCTGCAAGAAAATATTAAACACATCCGGATTCGCCTTTTCGATTTCATCAAAGAGAATGAGCGAGTAAGGTCGTCTCCTTACGGCTTCCGTAAGTTGTCCGCCTTCGTCATAACCTACGTAACCCGGAGGAGCTCCGATCAGCCTCGCGACCGAATGAGCCTCCATGTATTCACTCATATCGATACGGTGCATCGCGTTTGGATCGTCGAACAAGAATTCTGCGAGAGCCTTTGCGGTTTCAGTCTTTCCCACTCCCGTAGGTCCGAGAAACAAAAAGGTTCCGATCGGTCGATTTGGATCCGCGATTCCGGCGCGTGATCTCTGAACGGCTTCGGATACGAGTTTGAGCGCGTGATCCTGACCGATGACTTTTTTCTTGAGAGCGTCTTCCATCAAAAGAAGTTTTGCCTTTTCTCCCTGTAACATTTTAGATACGGGAATGCCGGTCCAACGAGAGACTATGTTCGCGATATCCTCGTCGGAAACTTCCTCTTTGAGAAGTCTGGAAGTGGCGGATTGTTTTTTCAATTCTTCGTTTGCCGCTTCGAATTCTTTTTGCAAATCCACGAGTTTACCGTAACGAATCTCCGCGACTCGGTTGATCTCCCCTCTTCTTTCCGCTTCGGCTTCGAGGTTCTTATATTTTTCGATATCTTCCTTGATCTGTTTCAAACGAGAGATTTTTGATTTTTCCAAATCCCATCTCGCCTTTAAGGTCTGAAAGTTCTGTTCCTGTTCCGAAAGT
This sequence comes from Leptospira tipperaryensis, assembly GCF_001729245.1. Classification (NCBI taxonomy): domain Bacteria; kingdom Pseudomonadati; phylum Spirochaetota; class Leptospiria; order Leptospirales; family Leptospiraceae; genus Leptospira; species Leptospira tipperaryensis. The sequence goes on from NZ_CP015217.1 coordinate 2,337,908, forward strand.
TCCTTCTCTAAATTCTTCAGTCGATCCTTGGAAGCAGTATCCTGTTCTTTTTTCAGAGCCTCTCTTTCGATCTTTAGGGATTGAATCCGTTTGCTCGCGCGATCCAATTCTTCAGGCATAGAATCGATCTCGATTCTCATCTTAGAAGAAGCTTCGTCGATCAGATCCACGGCTTTGTCCGGAAGAAAACGATCCGTGATATAACGATTGGAAAGAGTCGCCGCCGCTATCAACGCGGAATCCGTAATTCGAATCCCGTGATGGAGTTCGTAACGACCTTTGAGTCCTCTTAAGATGGTGACCGTCTCTTCGACCGAAGGTTCCTTTACCATCACCGGTTGGAATCTCCTTTCGAGAGCCGCGTCCTTTTCAATGTATTTCTGATATTCTTTGAGCGTCGTCGCACCGATACAACGAAGTTCCCCTCTTGCGAGCATCGGCTTTAACATATTAGAAGCATCTAATGCTCCTTCGGTCGCGCCGGCCCCCACGAGTGTATGAATCTCGTCGATAAAAAGAATCACTTCTCCGTCGCTTGCTTTTACTTCGTCCAAAAGTGCTTTCAAACGGTCTTCGAATTCTCCGCGGTATTTTGCGCCTGCGATCATAGAACCTAAATCCAGGGCGTAGATGGTCTTGTTAAGAATTCCTTCGGGAACCTCTCCTTGAACGATCTTGTTGGCGAGACCTTCCACGATCGCGGTCTTACCGACGCCGGGTTCTCCGATCAGAACCGGATTGTTTTTGGTTCTTCTTGAAAGAACTTGGATCGTTCTTCTGATTTCCTCGTCTCTTCCAATGACCGGATCGAGTTTTCCCAGTTTCGATAACTCGTTTAGATTTTTTGCATACTTTGCTAGAGCGTCCGTTTTACTTTCCGGTGAATCGTCCATGATGGTTTTTCCTTTTCGATTTTCCAAAGTTGTTTTGAGTAATTTAGAATATTCTAATCCTAAGCGGATAAATTCTTCTTTGAGAGGTCCTGTTCCATTCTTAATCAGTCCGAGAAGAATATGATCCGTCGATAGATATTCGTCTTTGAGTTCTTTTCTTAAATCGTCCGCAGCTTTTAAGAGCGCGACCGCGGATCTTGAAAATCCCACGTCCGCCTGGGAGCCGCCGACCTTCGGAAGTTTTTGAACAAACTCCTCGGTCCTTTTTAAGAACAACGCCGGATTGAGCGCCAGCTTTGAAATCAGAAGCGGGGCCAGTCCGTCGGATTGGCTTAAAACTTCTCGAAGAATATGTTCCTCGCTGATCTCAGGATTTCCGGAATTCTCCGCCAAGGATTGCGCATCTCTCAGCGCCTCGTTCAATTTTGTTGTTAGCTTATCTAATTTCATCGAATTCTCCGTATTAAAATTCCTTATCTATTTAGCGAGAAGTGGACTTTGCAAAAATGGACCCGTTTGGTTTTTGTAGGAATTCCGACAAAGAAACTTTGAGCTTGCAAAAAGTTGAATTCTTTGATATGGAAAAGTTTCCCGAGTTTTCCCGCCGCCACACCCCACCACCCAAGATCAGGGCGGGGCGCGCGACTTTTCACGGCGGTTTGTCGTATTTCCGACGGATGGATCTTAAAATTCAGAGAACTTGTGGTTAGGGCTAAGGTTTGCATAGGTCTTCTACACTTCTTTCCAATTTAGACTGTATTCTTTGCAAGAAATCTATTTTTTTCTGCCATATTGACATTTGTCAATTCTCGTCCTCGAAATCTCCGAAAGGAACTGGCTTTCAAGATTCTTATGTCTCCTTTTTTATAGGATTCTCAGCTTTTCTTTTGACACTGAGAGGTTTGGCGTACGTTTTGCAAGAACCAGAGCATGAGCAAGGAACCCCCAAAAGAAAGCTGGAAATCCAGAACCGGACTGATTCTTACCGTAGCGAGCGGCGCGATCGGTCTCGGAAACTTCATTCGTTTTCCAGGACAAGCGGTCGCAAACGGCGGAGGAGCCTTTATGGTTCCTTATATCATCAGTTTCATTCTGGTCGGAATCCCGGTTTGTATCACCGAATGGATCATGGGAAGAATGGGAGGTCGGACCGGTCACAGCGCGCCCTTCCTCTTCAAAAGTTTTTTATCCGGTTTTCCCTTAAGAATCGTCGGCGCCATCGGAGTTACGGTTCCCATTCTCATCTATGTGTATTACGTTTTTATTGAGGCTTGGTGCCTCGCCTATTCTTTTGAATTTTTAACCGGCCAGATTCGATTCAACGCGAACGGTCAAACTCCTCAACCAGAAATCATCAAAGCCGCCGGAAGTTATTTCCTAGATTTGACGGGTGCGAGAAAAAACGGAGACGCGATTTCCGGAAAAATCTTTTACGCGACCCTAACTTGTTTTGTTCTAAACTTCGCGCTTGTCTATCGTGGAATTTCAAAAGGAATAGAATCCTTTGCAAAAATAGCGGTTCCTATGATGCTCGTCTCTTCAGCGATCATTTTGGTCCGCGTTCTCACGTTAGACAACATCGACTTAGGTCTTGGAAGGATGTGGAATCCGGATTGGTCCGCGCTTCTTCGATCCGAAGTTTGGATTGCCGCAGCAGGTCAGATCTTTTTTACCCTTTCCGCGGGTTTTGGAATCGCTCTTGTTTTTTCGAGTTATCTCAAACGGGACAACGACGTCGTTCTTTCTTCTCTTTCAGCCGCTTCGTTAAACGAATTCGTGGAAGTCGCGATCGGAGGGATGATCACAATTCCAGTCGCCTATCTCTTCTTAGGCGGTTCGATCAGCGAATTCGGAACTTTCGGAATGGGCTTTATCGCGCTTCCTTCCGTTTTTTCGATGATGCCGGGAGGTCAGTTTTTCGGAGCGATCTGGTTTTTTGTCCTCTTTCTCGCGGCCATCACTTCTTCGGTGACGATGCTTCAACCGGGAATCATTTTCTTAGAAGAATCCTTCGGCCTAAGAAGACAGGTTTCGAGTATTATCCTTTTCGTATTTACCGGAAGCCTTTGTTTTCCGATCCTCTACTTCAACCAGAACTTCCAAGCCTTGGAACTCGCCGATTTTTGGATCGGAACGGTTTTGATTTTTATTCTTGCGAGCATTCAGATTTTCTTATTCGGTTGGAAGGTCGGCGCTAAAAAAGGTCTCGAAGACGGGAACGAAGGTTCCCATCTGGAACTTCCGAAATTCTTCTGGTTTGTGATTCAATACATCACTCCCGCATTCTTACTCGTCGTCTTTGTAGCGTTTCTCTTTCAGAATCTTCCGAGTTATTTTGAAAGGATGAGCGTCGACACGATGGTAGCTCGCGCAATCGCGAAAGGAACTTCCGCGGAGATCGCGAGAATGGGAGCCCTCATTTCTCGTTCGGTCTTTTTTGGAATTTTGATCGTCTTTAGTTTGATCGTCCTTCTCGTCCACTACGCCTTAGCTTTTAAGGAAAGGAGATTGAAAGCGGAATGATTTTTTTTGCACAAATGACCGGTCTAAACCTACAGGGAACTCTGATCATGTCCCTTTCCTTACTTTTAGTTACGGGGCTTTCCCTGTTTTGTATTTATAAACTTTTTAGAACCAGAAACCATTGAACCGAACGTCCGAATATTTTGAAAAACTTTCCACGATCTGGGACGACTTCGAACCCAGATCCGGTCAGGTCCAACTCTCCCAAAGAATCGAAGAGGCTCTCTTTTCGGGAAAACATCTGATCGCAGAAGCGGGAACGGGCGTGGGAAAATCCCTCGCTTATTTGATTCCCGCGGCTTTGAATTCTATGGAAAGAGAAGAACCCGTGATCATCTCCACGGAAACAAAGTCTTTGCAACAACAGCTTTTGTTAAAAGACATTCCTATGGTTTCGAGAATTCTCGGAGTGGACTTAAGAGCGGAAGTCGCGATGGGAGCTTCGAACTACGTCTGCAAAAGAAAGATGAATCACGTTATGCGCGACGGAACTTTCGGTCCGGAGATGATTCCCCATCTGGATTCCTTCAATCAGTGGATCAGATCCACCGAGTCGGGAAGAAAACAGGAATTTACGGGAACCGCCTCTTACGATTTTTGGAATAAGGTTACAAGAGAAGCCGACAACTGTTTGGGAAGAAATTGCCCAAACTTCTCGCATTCTTATTATTTTTTAGAAAGAGAAAAGTGGAAACGTTGTAATATTCTAATCGTCAATCATCATCTTCTCGCGGCTCATATTGCGAGTGATTTTAACATTCTCCCCGAGTTTAGTAGAATCATTCTAGACGAGGCGCATAACTTTCCGGATATCATCGGCTCTTCCTTTCGCCAGGAAATCCGTTCTCAGGAAATTCAAAAACTCTTACAACAGATTTGGCTTCCTTCCAAAAACACCGGAGTCGCCGGAGAAATCGGTTCGAACGAACTTAAGGGCCTGGTTTCGAAAGCCGGAGAATCCATGACCGTTTTTTTCAATTCTCTTTCCGGAGAAGTTCCTTTAAATTTTTACAGCCCTCAGAGAATTAAGAAACCTCTCAGACTGGATCGAGGAGCCTTCGCGAACATACTTTCCGAAATTACTGAAATTCTTCAAAAACATCTATCTAAGTTGTCAAAGGACACGGAAGACATTACGGAAAAGGAAAGTTCACTCGTCTTGGAAATGTTGTCCGGAAGAATGGAACAGATCGCGGTTGGTCTAGAATCCTTTCGTCTACTGGACGATCCCGGACTCGTCTATTGGATCGAACCTCCGGATCAAAATTCAAAAGAAATATATTATAAAATCTGCATGGAACCTATGAGTCCGGATAAGATCATCAAAGAGATATTCGCGCCAAAGATGCAGTCCATCGTATTTACTTCGGCGACACTTTCGACGGCCGGAAACGACTTTAAATATTTTAAGAAAAAGATCGGAGACTTACCGACCGCGAACATGAACGTCCCTTCTCCTTTTCCGTATCAGAAGAACGCGGTTCTCTATGTTCCGAAAGAAATCAGAGATCCGGTGGGAGACCCCGACGGTTATCACGCGGATCTGGCAAAACAGATTCTTTGGCTGATCGAATTGACCCAAGGAAATACATTCGTTCTTTTTACGTCTTTCAAATCTCTGAAGCTCGTCTACGAAGCGATTCGTCCTTATACGGATCTTCCCCTTTTCTCTCAATCCGATCTGGGTCCGGACGGCGCAAAGCAGATGTATCTCGAAACTCCAAACAGCGTCTTATTCGGTGTTTCTACGTTTTGGCAGGGAATCGATATTCGAGGAGACAAACTCAAATCGGTGATCATCGCCAAACTTCCCTTTCAGGTTCCGAACGACCCGGTCCTCGAGACAAAAAGCGAAAAGCTAAAAGAATCGGGCGGAAATCCGTTTGCCGAGTTGCAACTTCCTTATGCTTGCACGGTCTTGAAACAGGGCTTTGGACGTCTGATTCGATCGGGGACGGACACTGGAATCGTTTCCATTTTAGATCCGAGGGTGTTTACAAAGACCTATGGAAAAGACCTTTTGAAGTCGCTTCCTCCCGCGAAACTCGTACAGAACCAAGAAGATTTAAGAAGAGAATTCTCCAATCTGCCGAAATAAATAGAAGACCGATTCTATTGATTACTGCGCAGAAACTATGAATTCTAAAATCCGATTCTTACTCATTCTTTTGATTTTAACTCCTACCCTTACTATTTTTTCTTTTGAGACCCGGGATTTCACGGACACGGTGATCAACTGGAAGAAAGGGGAAATTCAGAAAATTCTAAAATTCAAACTTCCAAAACTAACCTACTCGGTGGAAGATCCCGATTTTGGCGCGGAGAACACGGCGCGAAATCTCACCGAAGCGAGAAAAAAAGCAGCGAGCGCCGCGGAAGAAGAATTGAAGAAGTATCTTTTTCGAAAGATCGATACTCTAAAGTTGGATTCCGAATTTACCCTGAGAGAAAAGATCAAAGAAGATTCTATGTTTCGAGAAATCTTCAATCAGATCTACGAAATCGAACCTATTTTGAGCACTGTAAACTTTGTGGAGAATCAGGCGATCGCAAAGGGGACGATTTTGTTCAAAGGAAAAAGGGGAATCCTAAATTACGTTTTTCTTTCGTATGAAACGGAAACCTTTCCGGAATATCCTGCGACTCCTCTGGCCGCGGAATTTACTTCTCTGATCGTGGACGCAAGACATCTCAAGATGGAAACCGCCTTGTTTCCGGAAATTCTTTCGGAAGAAGGAAACAGTCTTTATTCTCCTTACTTCATTTCAAAAGAAAATGCAGTGAAGAACGGTTACGTGAGTTATATGAAAACCCCCGAAGAAGCCTTTCGTTCTCCGATCGCGGGTATGAAACCCTACTTCGTAACTGCGTTAGGCGTCACGGGACACTACCCTGTTAATCCGGTGATCGCGAGCGAAGATGCAAGGAAGTTGTTGGCTTCTCATAAGACCAAAAGCGCTCTGAAGAATTGTAGAGTGATTATTCTAAAGGATAAATAATTCGGTTTTGTAGGAGTTCCGACAAATTCTCTGGAGAATTTTTTCTTGCAAGGATGCAATTTTTGTGATATAGGAAAATTTGCCGATTTTTTCCCGCCGCCACTCCCCTCCACCCAAGTTCAGGGCGGGGCCCGCAACTTTCACGGTAAGACTTGTAGGAGTTCCGACAAATCCTCTGGAGAATTTTTTCTTGCGAGGATGCAATTTTTGTGATATAGGAAAATTTGCCGATTTTTTCCCGCCACCACTCCCCTCCACCCAAGTTCAGGGCGGGGCCCGCAACTTTCACGGTAAGACTTGTAGGAGTTCCGACAAATTCTCTGGAGAATTTTTTCTTGCAGTAAACGCAAGCTTCGTTTCAGAAATCGTCGATCCAAAAAACGATTTTTTCTCGAATCTGTTCGAATTTTGATTTCGGAATCGGATCATAACGAGGCCAGAGGAGCGGAATTTCTTCCGCGGAGTACGCGAGTTTTCCGTCGCATTCTAACTTGGCTCGAAACTCTAACAATTGAGTCTCATTTCTTTCCGAAAGTTTATATCGGAAGAATCTTCCACAATCCCCCATTCCTCGATGTTTCCAGAATGCGATCAATTCACCGCTTTCTTCTTTATAAAATCGAATCAGGCTTTGACTTTCGAATCTTTTGAAACGAGTCTCTTTAGCGGCGGAATCGACATCGTAACTTTCGAAACTCAAGATTTTCGTTTTTGCGGGAAGAGTTCTCTCGTCATAGATAAAATAAACAAAACTTCGATTGTAAGCCCCGGTATTGCAAAGAAGTTCACCTAAGAAAGTTCCGTTGGAAAGAGGATAAAATCGGATCGGAATTTGGTAGAATTGGAAGTATTTGTAAAAATCGATGCGACCACTTTCGCCTAACATGAAGTTATCGTATTCGCAATCTTTCGGAAGTTTTTCCGAAAGAGAATCCAGAGCGACCGCACAGCCCCCTTTCAAACGATTCTCATCGGAAGAAGCATTATCAGTGACTTCGGCTTCGCAGTCTTCCGGCCAAGAAATCTTGACTCGTGCTTCTTGAACGAAAATTCGTTCTTCCTTGTCCGCAAAACCTCGATTCTTAAAAAACCAAATCGCGCAGACGACGAGGAAGAAGAATAGAAAGAGGAATCTTTTATATTTCAAAAAAGATTCCTCTATTTAAATTCTTTATCCTTGTGCGGCAACGAGTTCGCTAAAGACTTCTTCAGCTTTCTTAAAATTCTCTGAGAAAAGATAAGCAAAACCCAAATCGATCAGCTCGGAAACAGACAACGTCTTTCTCTTTGCTTCCATCTTGGGTATACTCGCGATTTTTTCAGAGAATTCTTTTTTCTTCTCTTCGAAGGTAGGAAGTTCTTCGTATCCCGGAATTCTCTGAAGAATCGTTTTTGCTTCCTCGAAATTTCCCAGATGAACGAGAGCCAAGCCGAGTGCACCCAACACGTCTCTTTCTTCTGTGAGGCGTTTTGCATTCTCCGCAAAAACCTGTACGGCTTCCTTGTATTTTCTTAAGTGATAATTTGCAAAGAATTCGGTTTTACAAAAGTAGTCGTTTGTAAATCTTCCTTTGTAGATCGCGAGTAGATCTAAAACGGTCTTAAAGTCGACCGCGTCTTCGCTCACGAGAATTCCCGTTCTTAAAATGGAATAAGAAACCGGAACCGAAGAAGAACGAAAATACTCATGAAACTTCTTCGCCGCATCTCTTAGTTTTCCACTTTCTTTGAGGAGATACGCGTCAACGAGCGGGTTTAGAACAGAAGATCCTTTTAAGAAATAATTGATCCCCGTTTCGGTGCCGGATTCGAACTCAGCAATTCCACTCAGATGATTTAAAAAGACATGATTCGGATTTTTCTTCGCGATCGCGATCACTTCTTCGTAAGAACCCGTCTCGAATAGTTCCCAAGCGGATTCCTCAATGGACGTGAAATCGGATACTGCTAAATTCTGACCCATACGATACCTCTATTTTCCTTATCGGTTGGGCGCGGGGAATTCAGCTTAAAAAAAAGTGCATCGCGTGGATCGCATGAACTACCTGAAATGCTCTCTACGGATCGCATGAACTACCTGAAATGCTCTCTACGGATCGCATGAACTACCTGAAATGCTCTCTACGGATCGCATGAACTACCTGAAATGCTCTCTACGGATCGCATGAACTACCTGAAATGCTCTCTACGGATCGCATGAACTACCTGAAATGCTCTCTACGGATCGCATGAACTACCTGAAATGCTCTCTACGGATCGCATGAACTACCTGAAATGCTCTCTACGGATCGCATGAACTACCTGAAATGCTCTCTACGGATCGCATTTCAGGGATAAAGTCGTTCCATCATCCTTGGAAACGGAATACATTCTCTCACGTGTTGCAGTCCGCAGATCCAGGCGATCATTCTCTCGGAACCAAGACCGAAGCCGGAATGCGGAACCGAGCCGTATTTTCTCAGATCCAGATACCAATCGTAAGATTCGACCGGAAGATTTTCCTCTTTCAGTCGATGAACAATATTTTCATAGTTCTCTTCTCTTTCCGAACCTCCGATGATTTCTCCCACTCCGTCCGGCGCGATGAGATCGGCATTGAGAACGGTCTTTGGATCTTCCGGATTTACTTTCATATAAAACGCCTTGGCTTCTCTCGGATATTTCTGAATAAAAACGGGACCACCGTATTCCGTAGTCAACATCTGTTCTCTTTCGGAATTGATATCATCCCCCCAAACGATGTCTTCTCCTTTGGACTGAAGAATTTCGAGTGCCTTTGTATAATCGATCACAGGAAATTCTCTTTCCAAGTATGCGAGCAACGGAGTCGGATCTCGATCCAGAACTTTCAAATCTTCTAAAGAATTCTGAACCGTTTCCTTTATGATCGTCTTTACAAAATCTTCTTGGAGTTTGAGATTCTCTTTGTGACCTGTGAACGCAACCTCGGCTTCGACCATCCAGAACTCCGTGAGATGTCTTCTTGTCTTACTCTTCTCGGCGCGAAAGGTCGGACCAAAACAAAAGACCTTGTTGTGCGCAAAGATCGCGGTCTCGAGATAGAGTTGTCCTGTTTGCGCGAGATACGCATTTCCTAAATCGAAATATTCGGTCGAAAAAAGAGTTCCCGCACTTTCTCCCACGGACCCGGTAAGAATCGGTGTATCGATGAGTAAAAAATTTCTTTCATGAAAGTATTTACGAATCGCAAACGATAGATTATCTCTCACTCGAAGGATCGCGAGTTGTTTGGAAGAACGCAACCAGAGATGTCTTTGAGAAATCAAAAAGTCGATTCCGTGTTCCTTGGGTGTGATCGGATAGTTCTCGGATTCTCCGACGACTTCTATGGATTCTAAGATGAGTTCAAATCCGATCGGAGATTTTTCGTTTCGAACCAACTTTCCAGTCACGGAGACCGACGTTTCTTGACGGAGATGTTTTACGGTTTGAAATAATTCTTCTCCGAGGATTTCTTTTTCCGCGAGGACTTGTATGATCTTTCCGCTGTTTCTTAAGGAGAGGAATTGTCTTGCGTTGCTCCCCCGGATTCCATGCACCCAGCCCTGGATCGCGACTTTCTCATCCACGTGTTTTTCTAATTCATGATTGCTAACGACTTGAGTTTCAGACATGGACTCATTTTACCCTTTCGGTTTCACCGGAAAGGATATTTTTTACCTGACAGAGAAAGGAGTCCCGAAATCCTGAGAAGTATGAATCCGGTTTTGTTAGATGGAAAAAAACTCTCTGAAAAGATCAGAGATGGGATTCGTTCTGAAATTGAAGAACGAAAGGCTAAGAATTTAAGAATTCCAAAACTCGTGACGATCCTCGTCGGAAACAACCCCGCGTCCGAGACCTATGTTTCCATGAAAGTCAAGGCCTGTCATTCCGTGGGAATGGGTTCCGAGATGATTCGTCTCGGAGACAACACGACAACGGAAGAATTGTTGGCAGTCATCGACAAACTCAACGCGGATCCGAACACGGATGGAATTCTTCTCCAACATCCTTCTCCTCCTCAAATCGACGAAAGAGCCGCCTTTGATCGGATTTCTCTTCGCAAAGACGTGGACGGAGTGACCACACTTTCCTTTGGAAAACTCTCCATGGGAGTCGAAACCTATCTTCCTTGTACACCCTATGGAATGGTCCTTCTTCTCCAAGAATACGGAATCAATCCTTCCGGTAAAAACGCAGTCGTAGTCGGTCGTTCTCCCATTCTCGGAAAACCTATGGCGATGCTTCTTACGGAAATGAACGCAACCGTCACACTCTGTCATTCTAAAACTCAGAATCTTCCCGAGATCGTAAAACAAGCTGACATCGTTGTAGGCGCGGTAGGAAAGCCGGAATTTATCAAAGCCGATTGGATTAAAAAGGGAGCGGTTCTTTTGGACGCGGGTTACAATCCCGGAAACGTCGGAGATATCGAGATCTCCAAGGCAAAGGACCATTCTTCTCATTATACACCCGTACCCGGCGGGGTCGGTCCGATGACGATTGCCGTATTACTCTTACAGACTCTTTATTCCTCAAAAGAACACTTTACACCACCGGTAAAGTGAAAACGATGTTTCCTGATGGCGATCAGTTTTGACGAATGCTTTCAAACCTATCCGGAGCTTCATAGCCCTGCCGACCTGGATGAATTTTGGTCCGAGGCGATCCGCGATTTAAAGAATTTTCCTATTAAAAAACAGTCGAAGGCGCTTCTCAAAGGATCGATTATCAAGGAAACGATCTATGACATTTCCTTTCAATCCTGGCAGAACGCTACGATTACGGGAACTCTGGTCATCCCGAGAAAGAGAGGAGATCTTCCTGTAGTCATTCACTTTCACGACTACGGTCACGAAAGACCCGCAATCATCAAAGGACTCACGGAAACCGGAGTCGCCCAACTCATCATCGATCTAAGAGGCCACGGAACCCAATTGGTTCGTCCTCAGTTAAAAGAAGGCGAAGTCGCCGATCCGGATTGGACCCCGGGTTATTTTACCAAAGGCCTGGATGGAAAGGATTCTTTCTACATGAAAGGTTTGTATTTGGATGTGATCCGTGCCATCGAATTCTTAAGACTCACCGACGGGATCGACGGAGAAAAGATCATTCTTTCCGGAAAATCCCTGGGAGCCTCTCTTGCGGTTTTCGGAGCGGCTTTTACAAATCGTGTCAAGGGTCTCATCTTAGAAACTCCGAACTTTTGCAATATTGACGATACGCAACTCAGACTCGAAAAGAACTGGATGAAAGAGATCAATCTTCAACTCGCGAGTTCCAAGACCAAAAAAACCGCGATGAAAAAAAGTTTAGCATATTATGATAGTCTTAACTTTTCGAAAAAGATAAAAATTCCAACTCTGGTTTCCGTCGGGCTCGACGACAAGATCTCTCATCCTAAATCGGTCTTTGCACTTTTTAATCACATGAACTGCGACAAAAGAATGCAGGTCTATCCTACGGAAGGAAACGAGGCCGGTCTCAAGGGAGAAAAACAAAACGGCGCCAATTTAGAATTTGTGAGGGAAATATTCTTTCCTGAATGATCGAAGTTTACTTTCACAATTCCCTTACGGGCAAAAAAGAAAAATTCTCACCCGCAGATCCTAAGCGAGTCACGGTTTATTCCTGCGGACCCACGGTCTATAACTACGCACATATCGGAAATCTAAGAGCCTTTCTTTTCGTGGATTTCCTCCGAAGATCTCTCAAACTTTTGGGATACGGAGTCGATATGACGATGAATATCACGGACATCGACGATAAGATCATCCGAGATTCGATCGCAGCAAAAAAGAGCATTCAAGAATTTACAAAACCCTGGACGGAAGCTTTTTTCGAAGACCTAAAAACCGTTCACGCGGAAATCTTAGAACATTACCCGAAAGCTACGGAATCGATTCCGGAAATGATCGAGATCATTCAAAAGCTTAAGAACAAGGGTCTTGTTTATGAGAAGGACGAGAGTCTTTACTTTTCGATTCAGAAATTTGAGAATTACGGAAAACTCAGCAAGATCGATACTTCCGGGATGAAAACCGGAACCCGTTACGATACGGACGAATATGAAAAAGAAGACGTGAGAGATTTCGTTCTTTGGAAAAGTCCAAAGGTCGAAGGCGAAGCGTCTTGGAATACCGAGATCGGAACCGGACGTCCCGGATGGCATTTGGAATGTTCCGCGATGATTCGAAAAGTGTATCAGAGCGGAGTCGACATTCATACGGGCGGGGTCGACCTACTCTTCCCTCATCATGAGAATGAGATCGCTCAATCCGAAGGAGCCTTTCCCGAAGAAACGTTCGTAGGGACTTGGCTTCATTCCGAACACCTTCTCGTAGACGGACAAAAGATGTCCAAGAGCAAGGGAAACTTTTACACGTTACGCGATCTTGTCCAAAAGGGAATCGATCCAAAGGCGATTCGTTTTCTTTTGATCTCGACCCACTATCGTTCCAAATTGAATTTTTCCACGGATCGTCTGGAAGAATCCGCGAACAGCATTCGTAAGATGCAAAACTGTTTGGATCGACTTTTGGATGCAGAGCCGAATTACGAGATCGTATCCGATTTTACTTTTACAAATCCTTCGATTCTTACATGGAAAAAGGAAACGGAAGAATCCTTAGCCGACGATCTCAATATCGCCAAAGTCTTAGCGGTAGTTTTTGAATCTTTGAAGATCATCAATTCACTACTAGATTCCGTAAAGAATCCAATCACCTCTCAGAGAAGAAAAGAATTCATTCAACTTTTCGCATATTACAATCAGCTCTTTGACGTTCTCGAATTTTCTGCCGAAAAAGATCTGATCGATTCCGAGATCGACTCTCTCATCGAAGAAAGACAACTCGCTAGAAAAAATAAGGACTTCGCCCGCTCAGACGCGATCCGAGATCAACTCTTGGCTCAGGGCATTTTGATAGAAGACACAAAAGACGGACTCCGCTGGAGGAGAAAATAGCTAGGCAAGAATATATCTTTGGGAAGAGAACTCTGATCGAACTCACGGAGGCTCATCAAGGAAAGGAACATTCTTTTCCTTTCACCGAGTTGTATGTAAAAGAAAATCCCGGTTCCGAGATCGTAGAAAAGATCTTAAAAAAACTTCCCTCATACGTTAAGGTTCACAAGGTTTCCATTTCTAAGTTAGACGCTCTTGTTCCTGGAAGAAATCACCAGGGAATGGTCGCGGTAAAAGTTTCGAGCAAAGAATCCACTCTGGATCAAAAAGATTTAGAAAACATTCTTCCTACCAAACCCGGGCCTTTTCTCATTTTAGATAGAATCCAAGATCCCGGCAATTTAGGAAATATCTTGAGAACCGCCGAATGTTTCGGAATCAAGAACATCATTCTTCCTGACAGAGAATCCGCGGGAATCACTCCCGTTGTGGAGAAGGTTTCCTCCGGCGCCCTTTCCTTTTTAAAAATCTTTACGGTTAAGAATCTCGCAAACACCCTCGAACTACTAAAGGAAAACGGATACTGGATCGTTTCCACAAGCGATCGTGGAATCGAGGATTGGTCCAAACTCCCCGATTTGAACGAACTCGCGATCTTGATGGGAAACGAAGGAGAGGGAGTCAAAAGAATTTTGATGGAGAAATCGGACTTTGTTTTGAGAGTTCCGATGCACGGAAATCTTTCTTCCTTAAACGTTACGGTTGCAACCGGCGTCGTCCTCGACAGACTCGTAAACCGCAAATAACTCTCCTTTCACGATCGTTAGATCTTTCTACTTCCGAAGAAAAAACTTCTTTAGGAGTTTCTAATTCTATTTTGTAAAAATTTGTCAGGATTTAACTCTTGCATTTTTCTTTTTTTTAGGTTTTCATGGGATACAATGAAATCTTATCCTTTCTTTTTCAGAATTACATTTTCCTTAATTATACTCAGCCTCTTCTCTTCCTGCGCGGATCTTTCCATCGATAAGCTAAAGGAAAAACTCAATCTAAAAAAGAAAAAAAGTATAGCAGAGGAAATTTTGGGCTCTCTCACCTTTGTCTTTTGGGCCGAAACCAACCATGAACTTTATAAATTCATTCCCTTGGCTCCCGTTCTTTTGAAGTCTCAGATTTCTGCGGATCAATTTGCAGTCGCAACCCCCGAACTGAAAGAGGCAAAATCTAAAATCGTTTTGATACACGGTTGGGACTTTAAGGAAAAGAATATCGATCCTCCTACTGATAAATTTACAAAGGTTTCCAACCTGAGAGGAACCTGGGACGACGCTCTGGAGATCTATTCGCAAAATCTCTCCGGGGTGCAGACTAATTACGAACTCTATACGTTCACTTACAGGACCTCCGATTATGTGGAGAATAACGGAAGGAGATTGATCGATAAGTTAAATTCCGTTTTTACGGCGAATGACAAAGTGATTCTTCTTGCGCATTCCATGGGCGGTCTCGTGAGCCGATCTGCCTTATACCATCAGAATAATACCAACGATGTGATCGATTTTGTCGTTTCACTCGGAACTCCTTATCTAGGTTCTCCATTTGCTTCCTCGAGCTATCAGGGAAGTTTTGGAACGTTAGGCGATCTTATAGGCTTTATGACGGGAACCCAAGGAGGAAAGGATCTTGCTTATACGAACGCGTTTGGAACGAGCTATGTTGTTCCTCTTCCGAGCGAATACATAGACGGCGCTTACAATCTCTATCTCGAGAGATTGCTCGCAGATTCTTCCAAAGACGCGAGGGTGACCGCATTTTACGGTGCGATGAGCGTTTGTAACGGTCACGCGGGATCGGATTCCATCTATACGATTGGGTGTACTTTTTTGAGCAATGGAAGTCCGAGTTTTGCAAATAAGAGCGATGGAATCGTGACTACGACGAGCGGAAAGATGTCCACAAAACTTCCGGGCGCCCGTCAGATCTCAAAAGATTTTGACCACGCTCAACTTTCTTTTCGAAATCATGTGAGTAGCACCGCAAGAAATACGTATTTTACGGAAGTGTTGACGATTATCAACGCGTTATAAGAAGTTTTTGTCGGAGTTACGACAAGGACGTCGGCGAGGTTTTGCAGTTGACTACATGCAGATTTTGTGATAGAGGAAACTCGCACGATTTTTTCCCGCCACCTGCCCCTCCACCCAAAATTTTGTACATCCTGGGACATAGGTAACACTTTAGACCAGAGACATGGGTTACACTTTTAAAGTCTTTGTTACTTTCTTCGTGTGTTCGTTGAAGTAACCGATTGTTACAAAGCTGAAGAAAATCTTCCAGAGACCATCCTCGATGGGCTCGAACCCGATTCTTTCCCCAGCCAAACTCTTAGTAATAAAGTATCTCTGATTTTTCCAGTAAAAACAACCTTCGTCCACCTTACGAATTTCAAAATGATCCGGATAAGAAATCTCCGGAAGACGATTCGGAAAAGATCTCTGAGAATAATTGTAAATCTGAGAAGGGGTCTTTTGACCTAGAGCCTCATGAGGTCGTTCTCTGTTGTATTCAACTCGAAAGCGATCGAAAGACTTCTGTTGTTGTCTCATAGAAGAACGAATCGGGTAAACGGCTTCCGCTTTGAGAGTTCTATGCATCCTCTCGTGTCTTCCGTTCTCTTGAGGTTTTCCTGGACGAATCCTCTCCGGAAAGATTCCTAACTTGATCCACCAAGTGGAGAGCAAAGAGAGTCCTGAACCGGCCGCAAAAGGAATTCCATTGTCCGTTCTGATCGCATTCGGAAGGCCGTATTCTCGAAAGCATTTTTCGAATTCTCTCTTAGTCTCGTAAGTTCTTGTCCCTGAGAGCCCTTTGCAGCAAAGTAAGAATCTACTAAATCCGTCGGGGATCGTCAGAGGATAACAACGGATCCCGTCCCTCAACTTGAAATCTCCTTTGAAGTCCGCACACCAGATCGCATTCGGATGATCATATCCTCGAAACGGTTCCGAAGGAGGAATCACTCCTCGTTTTCTCTTTCTGGGTTTTACAAATCCTCTTTTTTGGAGAATGTTTCCGATCGTGCTCGCCGAAGGCCAGATGATTTCAGGATTACTCTCTTCTAAGATCACCAGTAACTTCTTAGGACCCCAAGTCGGATGTCTCTTTCGAAGAGCGAGGATCATTCTTTCCTCCGCAAATCCTACTCGATTTGGGTTCGAATGCGGGGTTCTACTCTTTTCCAAAAGACCGTTCGGGCCTTCCTTTCGATACCGATCCAACCATTTGTAACCTGTCTTTCGGCTGATTCCAAACGTCTCGCAAAGCGAAGTCATCGATATATTTCCATCGCAGACCGCTGCTATGAATTTTACTCTCTCGTCCATGGGTGACACCTCTTTCCAGGGCAAAGGCTTTTTCCTCCTTTGCCATCATTTTAGTGTTACCTATGTTCCCGGTCTATTTTGTTACCCATGTCTCCGGTTTGTACCCAGGGCGGGGACCGCGTCTTTTACAGAAAAATCGTCGGAGTTCCGACAAGGACGTCGGCGAGGTTTTGCAGTTGACTACATGCAGATTTTGTGATAGAGGAAACTCGCACGATTTTTTCCCGCCAACCCGCCTCCTCCACCCAATGAGGGTGGGGACCGCGTTTTTTACAGAGAAACCGTAGGAGTTACGACAAATTTCAAAACGAAAATTTCAGTCCAGTCGAACCGAAATTCCCATCTCTTGCATCGCTCTCTTCGTTTCTCGAATCGAATATTCACCGAAGTGAAAGATCGAAGCCGCAAGCACCGCGTCGGCTTTCCCTCTCAGAATCGCTTCCACCATGTGTTCCGGGTTTCCCGCGCCTCCGGAGGCGATGATCGGGATTTCAAGAGCGGAAGAAAAAGCTTTTAGTAGATTGATATCGAATCCGTTCCTCGTTCCGTCTCGATCCATGGAGGTGAGAAGAATTTCGCCCGCACCCTTTTCAGCTGCTTCCTGCGCCCAGTCCAAAGCTTCCCTACCGGTTTCAGTCCTTCCTCCGTGTAAAAAAATCTCGTATCGATCTCTTTCCTTTTGGAATTTTACATCGATCGCGCAGACGATACACTGGGAGCCATAGATCTCGGAGGATTCTCTAAGAAGTTCAGGATTTTGAAATGCGGCGGTGTTGATGGAAACCTTATCGGCTCCCTTCTCCAAAACGGCTCTTACGTCGGCGACGGTTCTGATTCCTCCGCCCACAGTAAATGGAATGAAAATTTTTTCGGCGATTCTTTCCACGAGATGAAGAAGAATCTCTCTTCGATCCGAAGAGGCAGTGATGTCTAAAAAACAAAGTTCATCCGCAAGATTTTCTTCGTAAATCGCGGCCGATTCCACGGGATCTCCGGCGTCTACGAGATTTACAAAGTTTACTCCCTTTACCACCCGTCCATCCTTGATGTCCAGGCAGGGAATCACTCTCGCGGTAAGATTACTCATCCGATCTTTTCCGGAAATTGAATATTCAAACCCTCTAATTTAGAAATGGCTTGTGAAACTCCGAACAACTTTCCTTCCTCAAAAGAAGGCGCGGTGATCTGTAAACCGATCGGAAGACCTTTTCCGTTTTTTCCCATCGGAACGCTGATCGCCGGAAGTCCCGCTAGATTCACGCTCGTAGTCCAAATATCCGCCTTATACATCTGAACCGGATCCTTAGTCTTTTCTCCGACCTTGAACGCGGTAGTCGGTGATGTCGGCTGAAGAATGAAGTCCACTTTGGAAAAGAAAGATTCGTATTCTTTTTTGATAAGAACTCTCGCTTTTTGAGCGGTTCCGTAGTATGCGTCGTAGTAGCCCGCTGAAAGGGAAAACGTTCCTAAAAGAATTCTTCGTTTTACTTCAGCTCCGAATCCTTCCGTTCTGGAATCCACATACAAATCCTCTAATTTTCCTGTAGGATCCTTTCTCGCCCCAAAACGGATTCCGTCAAACCGAGAAAGATTGGAAGAACATTCCGCGGTAGCGATGATATAATAGATCGGGATCGCGAGACTGAATTTTGAAAAATCCAATTCTATCAGAGTTGCGCCTTTTTCTTTCAACTGACCGAGAAGAGTTTCGTAAGCTTTCGTAACGTCCGGATCGATCTCCGGTGTCATCTTGATGACTCCGACTTTCAGACCTTTGAAATCCACTTCCTTAACGGAAGACGCGGAAAAACCGGGACGATTGACGGATGTAGAATCCCTTTGATCTTTTCCCGAGATTACAGAATACAAATCGATACAACCCTGTACGTCTTTTGAAAAAGGTCCTATCTGATCCAGACTGGACGCGTAGGCAACGAGCCCATAACGTGAAACGCTTCCGTAAGTGGGCTTGAGTCCATAGAGTCCACAAAGAGAAGCCGGTTGTCTAACCGAACCTCCCGTGTCCGATCCAAGTGCGAGAGGAACCATAGACGCGGCAACTGCCGCGGCGGATCCGCCGCTCGAACCTCCGGGAATTCTTTCTAAGTCGAACGGATTGCGAGTCGTCTGAAACGCCGAATTCTCAGTCGAAGAACCCATCGCAAATTCATCCATGTTCGTTCTTGGAAAAAGGATAAACCCTTTTTCGAGAAGTCTTTCCACAACGGTTGCGTTAAAAGGTGATTTATAATTTTCTAATATTTTAGAAGAACAGGAAGTGATCGAATCCTGGATACAGATATTATCCTTGATTGCGACCGGAATTCCGTCAAACTCCGAAAGAGGTTTTCCGGCCTTTCTTCTCGCGTCACTCTCGGAGGCTGCTTCCAATATTTTCTTTTCGTCCAAAGACAAAAACGCTTTTACGGAACCGTCCACTTCCTTGATTCTTTCGATACAAGCCTTTGCGAGATCCGTAGCGCTCAGCTTACTTTCGCCCAGAGCCGTCTTCAATTCTGTATAAGATTTTTTTAATATTTCGTTCATGTCTCGATCACCTTAGGAACGACGAAGTAGCCGTTTTGAAAGGAAGGCGCGAACTTTTCGATTTCTTCTCGAGAGAGGTGTTTTCCGGAGAGATCCGGACGAATCGCGTTTTCGTGTTGAAAGTAGATCTCGTCGTCTCCGATGGAAGAAACGTCCAGACCCTTTACTTGGTCCACGTATTCCAACACCTTATTAAAATCTCTCAGAGTAGATTCTTTTTCTTCGGGACGGATTTTTAAACGCGAGAGGTCGGCGATTTTTTGCAAAGAATCTTCGTTCAGGTTCATGATTCTCTCCCTTGCAGTCAGAGTGTTTTAGTAGGCATTTTTGTCCATGATTCCTTTAAAAGGAGTCAAGAGAATAATCTTCAAGTCGAGCCAGAGAGACCAGTTTTCGATATAATAGATGTCCGCGGCGATTCGATCGTCGATCGAAGTATCTCCTCGGAGCCCTTTCACCTGGGCAAGCCCCGTGATTCCGGCCTTGACCGCGTGTCTTCTCATATAATGTCTGTGATCGTTCTTAAATTTTTCCACAAAATGAGGACGCTCCGGTCTCGGGCCCACAACGGACATATCTCCAAAAAGAACGTTGAAAAATTGAGGAGTTTCATCCAGAGAAAGTTTTCTAAGAATCTTTCCGATCCCAGTTACCCTCGGGTCGTTTTGAATCGTCCAGGTCGTCTCGGATTGGGTTTTGGCCTGGACTACCATGGTTCTAAACTTGATCATACTGAACTTTTTATTATCCAAGCCGACTCTTTCCTGATAGTAAAAAACAGGGCCGGGCGAGGAAAGTTTTACAAACAAGGCCATCAAAAGATAGAAGGGTGAAAAAAAGAGGATAAAAAGAATGGAGAACGTTAGATCAAAAAGACGCTTTATAAATTTATTATATCCCAGTCGGATCGGAATGTTTCGTATGGAAATGACGGGAAGTCCTTCCATCTCTTCCACTCTTCCGCGAGCTTTGATGAACTCTTGAAAGCCCGGAACGATCTTGAGATCAATTCCCTCGTGATCACAAGCATCCAAAACTTCTTTTAGATAATCACCCTCGGAAGGTTCGAGCGTATAGACGACAAGATCCGGTCTTTCCGTTTCGAGAATTTTCGAAATCTTTCCGACTTTTCCGATCACTTTCATATCTTTGCGAACCGGTTTTCCCGTATTCGCTTGAACAAAACCTAAAATCTTATAACCGTAGATCCCGTGTTTGATGACTGCGTCGTTAAAACGTTTCGAAGTTTCCGAAACTCCCACGACCAAGACACTTCGAAGGTTGTAACCGCGTTTGCGAAGAGTTCTTAAAAGAATTCTCGCGATATAATGGATCAGACTCGTGGTAACCGTGTTGATAACCGTGTAAGCAAGAATGACGGATCTCGAGAATCTTTCGCTTCCAAGATCTCCTCGAAAGAAAAAGAGAACCGCCAAAACCAAAACGAGATTGAGAAAAACTCCTCCCCCGATGGTTAAGAATTCATCGATAAAGGAAAGGCCGCGTCTTGGATGATAGAGATCGATCGCGATAAAAACAATCACTTGAAAGAAAGCTAATAGAACGAAAAGAAAAACATAACTCTCAACGTCCACGTATTGTCTGTCCATTCCGGTTTCGTCTACGACGTAAAAACGAAACACGAACGCAAGCGCCCCTCCAAGAAGAGCGGTCACAAAATCCAAGATCGTAAAGATCAACTTGAATGTCTGACTTCTTTCTTTTAACATCTTAAGGATTCTCCGAAGATATTCCCGCGCGATCGCCGGTTTGGAACGGACGTTTTCTAAATCTAAACAGACGAATTCTTGTCAGCTCGGAAGAATCCTGTTGGCCCAAAGAAAAGTCCGTGATCGATATCGAGAAGAATACGGACTGATCGTAAAAAGAAACAAGTCCATCCGTTCTCCCTCCGGGAACCGCTCGAAGATCCATGCTGTACCCAAGTCTGAAGTTCGCAGTATGAAGATTGTATTTGATCGTTCCCATAAAACGATTGATGTTGAGGGCCGTATTCTGTTTGGCCCCGTTTCCGTTGACTCCGGTTCCATCGAGCAAGTCCCTTTGCAGAGTGGTTCTTTCTAAATTGAGAGTCGACGCAGAGGTTGTCGGATCGTTTCCATAAAAGAAAGTATCGTATGTGTTTCCGACCTGATTGGTATATCTCCAAGGCTGACTGACCCTGGAATCCAATTCCGCCTCTATCCCTAAGTGTCTCGTGAAATCCACATTCGCTTTTACGAATATTCTATAACCGTCAAGTATCGGGCTGTTGTAAACGTGATACCAGGTTCCTCCCAATTCCAATTCCCGAATCAGACGGACAAAAGGAAGAGTAAAACCGCCCATCTTGTAAGAAGCGGTAAAACTGTTGGAAAGCGGACGGGCTTTCGGAGTATGATGCACGTAGTCGTTGTTGATAAACAAACCGGAATAGAAGCTCCTTTTCTTTTCGAGTAAGGAAGCTCGTTTCGGACGAAGGCCGTCCAAGAAATCAAAGTAACCCGAAAAACGGGCCACCGTAAAATACCAGCGTTCTTGGTTTGTAGGTTGAGGCTGATAGTCCGGAGAAAAGGATCTCAAGTCTCGTATGGTTCGAATCGAAATTTCAAAATTCTCAAGCGCGTAACTTTCCAAAGAGATTTCCAATTCGTGTTGTCTCGTCTTCGCGAGAATCGGATCTTGTAGTTCCGGTTTGTAGGCTTCCAGTTTACGATACGTCGCGTTGAAAAAAATCAGCGGGATCCCGATTCTCAAATTGGAAGCGGTTCTTACGTATTCGTAGGATTCTCTCGCGAGATAACGCTCCAAAGAAGTAAACGCGTTATCCGTAACACCCGTGACCGCAGCGTTGTTTCTGCTCGTCGCGGATTGTTTTTTGGCCCCGAAAAATGCGTTCGGAGTAAAGGTCATATAACTTCCGAAATTCAAAGTAGTTCGAAGACCCGTTTCACCTTGTGTGAAGTATTGAGTTCTTAGAACATTCTCCTTATAATTTCCATAAGGATCCTGATAATTCCCGTCGAAGGTCGGAACGCTCAGGTTCTCGCGGGTTGGAACTCCATAGTAACGAAGGATCGTATTGTTTAAGTAGGCGTCCCAGTAGACTGCCGAGTTGAAGTAAGGAATCCTTCCGATCTCGGAAGAGTTTCGAATCGTAGTAGTGGGAAGAACGTCGACCGTAGGAAAGTAACCGGACTTATCCGTAGGACTCAGGATATAATACAAAAGATTTCTCTTCATCCCTACGTTGATCGAAAGATCTCCCCGGTTTTCGGTGTAATCAAACTTCCATTCTAAAGTATTTCGAATATAACCCTGACGGACGTTTCTCGCGGTATATAAGGACTGAAGCGAGTTTGAAGGTTCGTAACGATTCCCGTATTCGTAATCAAAAAGTCTGTTGGTATAATTTTCATATTGAAAACTGATGTTTCGGGTAACGTCTTTTTCGGTATTGTTTGTTTTTGAGTTTAAGAGAATTCTTCCCTTCCACCAGGGTTCCACGTCCTGACCGATGTTTCGATACGGACTGTTTGGGTCGTAAGGAAACGAAGCTCCCTTATCGATTTGATTTGTAACTGCCGTCGTTCCGATTCCAAAATTATGAAATCGATCTTCGTAAGCGCCGGAAATCGCGTAGTTTCTATGATTCGCGTATCCGATATCGATCAAGTAGTTTAAATAAGGACTTTGTTTCCACATCTCGAGTTGAAACGCCTGCCCCGTCTTTTCATAAAAGTCAGCTCGAAATTTATAACCCATCGGGGCGACCGCAAGCGTTGGCATCACGGACCACTGATACGAGTTCTGCATAAACAGACCTTGCGTATTATTCTTACCCGCCTGAGTGACCCATCCGTTTCCCAAGTTGCTATTGTAAAGAAAGGGCAACCAAAGAACGGTGGTTCCGCCGACCTGATAACGCACGTTAGTCGCCATCACGGTTTTATCGTCGTAGATATAGAGTCGATTTACTTTAAAAGAATAGTGCGGTTTTTCCGCGTTACAGATCGTAAAGTAACCCATCTCGAGCGCATAACGTTTATCGTCTAACTTCTTCAACTTCTCGCCGATAAAGTGAGCGGGTGCGAAGGTTCCCTTTGTTTTATAGACCACCCCTTTTTCTAAACGGAAGTCGTAGATAAACTTGTCCCCTTCTATTACGGCGCGTCCGTCCTTGTAGACGATCCCGCCTTCGGCGTAGATTTCTTGTCTTTCGCTATCGACCGTGATCGTTTCCGCTTCGATGGAACCCGATCTGAGTTTCAGTCGAACACGGCCTCTCAGTACAAGAACCCCGGACTTATTCTTATCCACTTGTAGGAGTTCTCCTTCGGATGCGTTTTCGATGGAGATAGGAAGAGCCTTTTTGGTTTGAGGTAAACTCGCGAGAGGATCGGCGGCCACGGGAAGCGCTTCTTCCAACGCGGCTCTCAGACGTTTTCTTCTGCTAAAAAGAGATCCTTCTCTCGTCAGTCCGAGGGAAAGAAGAAGGTCGTCCACTTCCCGGTCCGGAAGTGTATCGATGGACTTTCCTAAAAGCCGATTTTTGGCTCTGAGAATGGCTAGTTTTTTATCGTCGTTTGGAGAAGAGGACGGACTTTGATCCGCCGCTCCGCCCGTCATAAAACGAAGCATCTGTTCTTCCGTCTGCCCAAAGATAGGAATTCCCAGCAGAAGTAAACATAGAATCAGGATAAAGCGGAGGTGCATTCCGGTACCGGTGTCAGATTATTCTCGGGAATTAGATTTTCATCTAATAATTTTTGTGAAAACGAGAACACCGACCCCCAAGAGAATTCTATACACACCAAAGGCTGAGAAAGAATGCCTTTGAAGATAGTGTAAAAACCAGCGTATTACGAGTGTGCAAAGAAGAAAGGAAACTAAAAATCCAAATGCCAAAACCGGAATCGTATCTCCGTTTAAAATCGAACGGTATTTGTAGAGTTTGTAAATTCCGGCAGCCAACAAAACGGGCACGGCGAGAAAGAAAGAAAACTCAGCGCTACTCTTCGTATCCTTTCCTAAGAATCGAGCGGTGATGATCGTTGCCGCTGATCTGGAGATTCCCGGGATCAACGCGACACACTGAAAGATTCCGATGAGAATCGCGTCTTTGAGTTCTACCGATTTTCTTTCGTGAGTTCCTTGTTTTTTATGGAAGAACCATTCTGCGATTAAGATCAGAACTCCGCCGAAGATCCAAGCGCTCGCAAGAATATCCAGAAGGTCCGGTCTTGCTTTGATCGTATCTAAAAAGTTCTTCGCCACAAATCCCGCGGCTAATATGGGAAGCGCGCCGATCACGATCTGAATTACAAAATGAAATCCTTGTGGATCGGAATTCTTCTTAGTTAAATAGGAAACGGAAGAAATGATATGCGATCGAAATCTTTCTCGGTATAAAAAGAGAACCGAAAGAATGGCCCCGCTCTGAATGAAAATATCAAAAAGATCGTCGAACTCAATTCCGAAGTTTTCTCCCGAAAATGGAAAAAAGGAACTGAATAGAAACAGGTGTCCCGTAGAGGACACCGGTAGGAATTCGGTGATCGCCTCAATGATACTTCTCAGAAAGGCGTTCAGGTAATGGTTCAAGAGAAATTACTGTCCGGAGGTTTTTGGGGCTTCCGTTTTAGGAGCTTCTGTGCTCGGAGCCGTCGTCGTTTCTTCTTTCTTTTCGGTTCCGGTCGCGGCGGCGGTCGTCTTTCTCTTCAAGAAAGCGTCGAGGTCAAACTTGTCGTTGTGTTTGATCGAAACTTGTTCTTTGATTCTTTCCAAAACCTTTGGAAGAATTTCTTGAGACTTGTCTTTTTTGAGTTTTGCTCTCGCAAAAAGAATACAACGATCGATCGGAAGAGAACTTACTTGTGGTTCTTTCGCGCGGAGTTTTTGACATTCTTCCATCGCTTCTTCTTCGGAAATCTTAATTTTACTTTCCACAAGGTGCATAACGTAAAGCTGAGAAACGATCTGCATTTCTTGGAATTTCAAAATCTTTTTGATATCGTCGCGTTTTGTAAAACCTTCTTTTTCAGCCGCGATCGTGGTGATCATCATATCTCTATACTGATCGTAAAAATTCTTTTTTTGAAACTGGTAGTTCAGAGCTCTCATCTGCTCCGGAACTTCGGCGATGTCTTTCGAGATAAACTCAAGAAGATTTTCCTTCTCGATATTTTGAACCCGACTCATCGCGTCGATGGCGACATTGTATGTGTCTTCGAAGCTGTTTACTGTGATCTTGTTTCCGTCAAGAGTCTCGATCACTTCGGAATTGTCTCCGCAACCCGCAAAAAAAGCGGGAAAAAGAATAAGAGAAATTAAAATAATGTTTTTTTTCATCGGACTTAGGGTTCCTGTGCAAAGGATAGGATTCGGGGTTTGGTCGTCTATACTTTTTTGGAAGGGAGCATTTCAGAAAGGAGAAAGATGAGGTAGTTCAACTTTTCCTTTTCCGATTTTTTTCCAGTCTGAAAAATCAGCACGTTGGGTTCTCTCGGGTTGATCGTAAGACCCGTTTTCGCGGAAATCAAATTGATAATCTTTTCGTTGTCCCCTCTGAAATAAGAACCGGACTTCAACTTGATCTCGTCCTTCATCTCCGCGACGGATTCGAATCCGAGATTGGACGCGAGAGTACGGATCTTTTCCAAAAGGATAAAGGTTTTTGCATCTTCCGGAGGTTCTCCGAAACGATCCATCATTTCGTTATAAACTTCGTCGATTTCTTCGAGGTCTCTCGCGCCTTCGAACTTTTTATAGAATTCTATTTTTTGTCGAGTGTCGGCGATGTATGTTTCCGGAATGAAGAAGTTTGTGTTGAGAGTAACTGAGGTTCTCACTTCGACGGCGACTTCTTCTCCCTTGATTCTCGCGATCGCTTCTTCGAGCATATGAACGTAGAGATCAAACCCTACTTCCATAATATCTCCCGATTGTTCCTTTCCGAGAAGATTCCCCGCTCCGCGAATTTCTAAATCCCGCATCGCAACCTTAAATCCGGAACCAAGTTCTTGGTATTCGTAGATCGTATTGAGACGTTTTTCGGCTTGTTCCGTAACGACCCGATCCTTTGGAAGAAGCATATAAGCGTAGGCCTTTCTATCGCTTCGACCCACTCTTCCCCGAATCTGATACAACTGAGAAAGACCGAAAAGATCGGCCCGTTTGACAAAGAGAGTGTTTACGTTCGGCATGTCGATCCCGGACTCTATGATCGTAGTCGTTACAAGAATGTCATACTTACGATTGTAAAAATCCAAAAGGGTTTCCTCGATTTCGTCCTCGGTCATCTGTCCGTGTAAAACTCCGATCGAAACTTCGGGAACGATCCCGTTCAAATATTTGGTTTCTTGTTCGATCGTTTCCACTCGGTTATAAAGATAAAACACCTGGCCGTCGCGTTTGATTTCGTTTCGAATCGCTTCTGCGATCAGGTCCTCGTCTTCTTCCAGAACATAGGTTTCGACCGACTGACGGTTCTTAGGCGGGGTTGCGATGATCGAAAGTTCTCTGATTCCGGTCAGGGCCATGTGAAGGGTTCTTGGAATCGGTGTTGCGGTGAGGGTCAGAACGTCCACGAGATTTTTAAACTTTTTGATCGCTTCCTTGTGATTGACTCCGAATCTCTGTTCTTCGTCGATGATAAGAAGTCCGAGATTTTTCGGTTTTAATTTGGAAGAAAGAATCGCGTGGGTTCCGATGACCATATCCACTTTTCCGTTTGTAAAGTCTTCCAGAATCGCGCGGATTTCGGAAGGACTTTTAAAACGAGAGACTAGTTCCACACGAACCGGATAGTTTTCAAAACGATTCTTAAATGTATTATAATGTTGTAATGCTAAAATCGTAGTCGGCGCGAGCATCATGATCTGACGGCCAGCGATCGCAACTTTAAAGGCCGCTCGGATCGCAACTTCAGTTTTACCGTAACCGACGTCTCCGCAGACGAGACGATCCATGGGACGGGGAGATTCCAAATCTTTTTTTACGGCTTCGATCGCGTCGATCTGATCGGGAGTTTCTTCGTATTCAAACTCGGCCTCAAATTCTTCTTGATAGACAGTGTCGGGTGGAAACGCGTAACCCTGAAGTTTTAGACGATTGGAATACATCAGGACCAGATCTTCGGCGAGTTCTTCGACCGCTTTCTGAACCCGTTCCTTTGTCTTTTTCCAAGTACTTTTTCCGAGACTGTCTAAACGAGGAGATTCGGTTCCTCCGATATATCTCTGAACGAGAGAAATCTGATCCAGGGGAACAAAAAGAGAATCGCCTCCGTTATATTCAAGTTTTAGAAAGTCTCTTTCTTTACCGCCGGCGTTGGTTCTTTCTATCTTTAAGAATTTTCCGACCCCGTGGTGGATATGAACTACGAAGTCCCCTTCCTTGAGATCGATAAAACTCTGAAGGGCTTTGCTGTTTTGTTTTTTAAAACGGGTCTTACGTTTGTATTCTCGACCGAAAATATCATTTTCGGATAATATTAGAATTTTCTGATCTTCGTAGATAAATCCGTTTCTGAGTTCGGAAAGAACTAAAAACGCGTCCTTTTTTGTTTTACCAAGATGGAACGGAACAGGTTCCGTCGCCTCTTCGTTTAACAAAACGATTCCCTCTTTTTCAAACAAACTCTGAAGACGTTTTGTCTGCGCCTCGAAAGAGGAAGTGAGGACGATCTTCCATCCGCCTTCGTTTCTGAGTTCTGCGATTTTTTCGCGAACCTCACGGATCTTTCCCCGGAACGTAGGCGCTTCCTTCAGAAAAGAAACCGTATCGTTTTCATTTCGAGGAGGAAGACCGATAAAAGAAAGACCGATTCCCTCCTGAAGAACCCGATGTTCTTCTCCAAAAGAAAGGAGTTTTTGCGGAGGGGCGCAAAGAATTTCTTTGGAACGTTTTTCAAAAAGAGAAGAATATTCTCTTTCGAGATGAAGCATTCTTTCCTTTACGGAATTCGGAGAAGGAACCAAGAGAATCGGAGGTTCCGGAAAGTAGGAAAGAATCCCGTGATTCTCCCGAACAAGAGGAATCAGTTCTTCGTAATAGATTCCGTAGTTGCCGTCTGGAATTTCCGGAAGGTGTAATGAAGAATCCGAGGACTTTAGAAGATTCTTATATTCTTTTTTTTGTTCTTCCGAAAGAATATATTCGTCCGCTGGAAGAAGGATCGCCTTTTTAAGATCGGCGACCGATCTCTGAGTATCGGAATCAAAGGTTCGAATGGATTCGATCTCTTCGCCGAAAAGATCGATCCGAACCGGCTCGGAAGAATAAGAAGAATAGATGTCTAAGATTCCGCCTTTGAGACTGAATTCACCAAAGGTTTCGCAGACGTCCGCGCGTTTGTAACCGAGATCGATCAACTCGATAAGAAGAAGTTCGAGATCGATTTCCTTTCCTTTTTCTAAAGTAATCGCTCTTCCTTGAATGGTTGTCACGGGAGGAAGCGTTTTTAAAAAACCGGAGACTGACGTAAAGATGAGCGCGGGTTCTCCGCTCAAAATTCTAGCGATGGCCTTGATCCGTTCTCGTTTCATCTCCGCGGGATAACGAAGATATTCGTAAGGAAGGACTTCCTGTCCGGGCAGATAAACGAGATCGCTGCTCGAAAGAAAACTCAAAGATTCTCTGTATAAAAACTCCGCGGCCGTATTGTTTTCGGAAACAACAACGATCGTTCGATTCAATTTTTGAAATAAAGAAGAAGCTAATATAGAATGACTTCCGTTTACGACAGAATAGATACTTCCGGTAACGGTTTCGTCCACGGAAGTTTTGCCTTTTGTCGCAGAAGCGACTTTTGACGAAGCTGTAGATTTTGAGGATCCGTTTTTCTTTTTGGAAGTCGCGGCTCCGAAAGAAGAAAAGAGTTCGTCTCCTACGATTTCAAGAAGATCTTTCATTCGTCCACGCTCAGAGTGAGATTGTCGATCAGACGAACCGGTCCTATAAAAACTGCGACCGCAAGAAGAACGTTACCCGTAACACGTTCCAAATTCTCCAGAGTATCCGCGTTCAAAACTTCTAAATAATCCAATTTTATTTTTGCGGAAGAATCAAGGACGTCCTTCATAATCTCCCGGACCAGAACCGGATCCTTTACTCCGGAAAAAATCTGAGATTCTCCCAGACGAAGCGCTCTCGATACCAAAAGAGATTCCTCCTTTTCGGTTTCACTGAGACGCGCGTTACGCGAGCTTAAGGCCAATCCTTTATCAGAACGGATCGTCTCACAACCGACGACTTCTACACGAAACGCCAACATTTTACAGAATTCACGGATGAGAAGATATTGCTGATAATCTTTTTTACCAAAAAAAGCAAGATTCGGTTCTACGAAGTGAAAGAGTCTCGAGATCACAAGAAGAACTCCTTCAAAATGCCCCGGACGCGAAGTCGCGCAGAGATTGTTCATGAGATGAGGAATTTTTAAGACGACATCGGGAATCCCGCCCGGATACATCGCTTCCTTATCCGGTAAAAAAACAAGATCCACGTTTTTGGATTCGCAGAGTTTGAGATCTCCCTCCGTATTGACCGGGTACTTCGCGTAGTCTTCCGGATCGTTGAACTGCGCCGGATTGACAAAGATGGAGACGATCGTTTTGTCGGCGCGGGAAACGGATTCCTCAAAAAGGGTCGTATGTCCTTCGTGCAAAAAACCCATAGTAGGAACAAAGCCAACTTTTTTGCCTTCACTTTTCCAGATTTTAACCTGGGCGTTTACTTCTTCGGGAGTTCTACAGAGTATCATAAAATTCGAATATTCTCAGGTTCTGATTTTAACCGAGGTTCCGTGCTCTTCGTCCAAACCTTCGAACTCGGAGAGGGTTTTTACGTGGGGATAGAGTTCCTTCAAAGATTCTTTGGAAACTTCCTGCCAGGTAACACGTTTTAAGAATGTGGAAACTCCGAGAGAGGAATAAATTCTCGCGGCTCCGGCGGTCGGGAGAATATGATTGGTTCCGCTGATATAATCCCCCATTGCCACCGGGGAATAATTCCCCAAAAAGACGGAACCCGCGTGTCTCACCTTTTTGAGATCTTCTTTATAAGTTTTTGTCTGAATTTCCAAATGTTCCGGAGCGAAAAGATCCGAGAACGCAAAACATTCTTCTAAATTAGGAAATACGAATATTCTTCCGTTGTCTTCGATGGATTTTCGTTTCATCTCTCCGCGTTTCGGACGTTCTATCAGAGCCTTGTCCACTTCTTTCTGCACTTCTTTGGCAAGATTTAAAGAATCGGTGCAAAGAATCGCGACCGAATCTTCTCCGTGTTCCGCTTGCGACAAAAGATCCGCTGCGACCCAGATCGGATTTGCCGAATCGTCAGCGATAACAAGAACCTCGCTCGGTCCGGCTGGGCTGTCGATTCCGATCACGCCGAGTCCGCTCAAATAAACTTTGGCGGCGGTGACAAACTTACTTCCCGGTCCGATGACAAACTCGGAAGCGGAGATCGTTTCGGTTCCATAGGAGACGGCCGCGATTCCTTGTGCGCCTCCCGCGAGAACGATCCGATCCGCGCCGGCAATCTTCGCCGCGGCGATGAGTCCATCGGGAAGTTCTCCTCCTTGCGGAGGTGTTACGATTTGAATATTTTTTACTCCGGCGAGTTTTGCCGGAATCACTCCCATAAGAATGGTGGAAGGATACAATGCCTTTCCACCGGGAGCGTAGACGGAAACGGATTCGACCGCGGTATGACGGATCCCGAGACGATTTCCGTTTACAATAATTTCCTTATCTTCCGGAATTTGAATCTGATGAAAGGCTCGAATATTATCGGCGGCTTTTTGAAGAGCGGCTTCCAGTGCGGAATCGATTTTAGGATGGAGTTTGGAAAGATCCAAAACAAAAGAATCCGGAACGATTCCGTCAAACTTGCGAGTGTATTCTCTGAGAGCGGAATCCCCGTTTCTTTGAATGTCCTCGATAATCGGTTGGACCAAGGCCAAGGTAGAACCTAAGTCCTCTCGGGCCCGTTTCAGAACCGGATCCAGGATTTCCCGATCTTTCAAACTGACTGGAAGAATTGGAATCGCCATCTGAAAACCAGGATTTCGAAAAGAACTCTTCCTGCATCTGAAATTTACTCAAAAAAACAATTGCCCCAAAAAAGAATTCGCGCAGTTTATCTTTTGCCTATGAAACTCATTTCACTCAATTGTAACGGAATCCGCTCTTCTCTCGAAAAAGGACTCTCCGATTATATCCGAGAATCCAAACCCGACTTTATTTGTTTTCAAGAAACCAAGGCGATGCAAGAACAAGTCCCTACTTCTCTCTGGGAAGAAGGCGGTTATACTCCTGTCTTTCACAGCGCGGAAAAAAAAGGATACAGTGGAGTCGCGATTCTTTATAAAAAACCTCCGCAAAAAATCACGATCGGCCTCGGAGATCCATTCTTTGATTCCGAAGGAAGAAGTATCTATTTAGAATATCCTGATTTTGCACTCTGGAATCTTTATTTTCCATCCGGAACCACCGGCGACGTAAGACAAGCCGCGAAGATGAAATTCTTAGACCTCTTTCAAAAAGAGGCTGCGAAAAGAAGAAAAAAACAACCCAATCTGATCATCTGTGGAGACGTAAACATCGCGCATACTCCGCAGGACATCCACGACCCAAAAGGAAACGCAAAGAGCAGCGGCTTTCTTCCGGAAGAAAGAGAATGGCTGACCGGCTTTTTAAAACAGGGTTGGATCGATACGTTTCGCTTTCTCTATCCCGAAAAACAAGAATATTCCTGGTGGACCTTTCGCGCGGGCGCGCGGGCCAAAAACAAGGGATGGAGAATCGACTACTTCTTTGTTACCGAAGAATTGAAAAAGAATGTAAAGAGCCAGACGATCTACCGAGACAAACCTTTCTCCGATCACGCTCCCTTGATTCTTGAGATGAAACTTTAAGTCCATTTTTTTCCATCGAAACGATTGTTCCGACAAAACAAAACTTGCAATCGGACTTTAAGTCCGATTGTGATAAAATTACGGGGAATCGACGATTCTTTCCAAAATCTCAAAAAGGACGCGCTTGCAACTCTCAGTAAGCTCGTAATAAAAACGATGGAGTTCCCACAAACTCTGTCTCTTTTAGCGATGAATGAACTTTCCGGCAGACGAACTGAATGCACAGTTCTTGCGGGAGTTCCCACATCCTGAGGTTTAAGCAAGTTCCAAGACTTTTCTAAAAGCGATTTTCTCTTTTAAAAGAAAATCCGACGCTCGCTCGCTCGATTGATACTTTTAATTTGAGAATATTCGGAATGAAGAATATTTGAAAGAGCCGGGGTTTCCCGGCTTCTCGAATTCAAACAAAATTATCTGCGGCCTCGAGGACGATCTTTCATCTGATCCAGGTGAGTTTTGCATTCGGGGGAAAGCTGAGCTTCGTTTTTTCGAAGACAATCCCTCATCGCTCCGCCCCTTCGATTTACGTCTTTGCAGAATTTTTCGCGATCATCATAACAAGGTCTTCCTTTTTTACCCCAAGATGGATTTCCACCTCCATTTCCTTGTCCGGAAATTCCAAACATCGAAATGATAAAACAACTCAAGACTAAAATCTTTTTCATAAGATTCTCCTCATATATTTTCAAAGCAAAGCGCAAAAAAAAAGTCTATACGCCTTTTCGTTTCGTCTCAAAAAAATGTATTCGAATCGCCAAAATCCATTCGTAAGAATGAGGAAAACGAAAAGGAACTTAGGACTGACTCCTAAGAGTGCATAAAAAACAAAGGAAAGTCAAATTAGAATTCCGGTCCGCTCCAAAGATCGCACTTGATAATTATCAACAAAAGGATTGAATTCTCGATTGAGTCAAAAAATCAATCGAATCCAAATGGGAAGTGGTATAGCAAATTTCGGAATAAAAAGCTTATAAGGAAAAAAGGAGCGAAACAATTTGTCCGAAGAAGAGGATCAATTTCAGAAAATAATAAAATTTTAATAAACTAAAAAAGGATATAACCTATGAAATACATCGTAGAAACAAAAAAGACGGTAGAAAAGTGTGTTCAGGATTTAGAAACGGAGATCGTAAATCAAAAATATGGAGTCCTTCATATTCACAACTTGAAAGAGACTATGAAAAAGAAGGGAATCGACTTCTTGGAAGAATGTCAGATTTTAGAGGTATGTAATCCTCAAAAAGCAAACCAGGTCTTAAGTGAAGACATGGAAATGAACTTGGTTCTCCCTTGTAGGATTTCCGTTTACACAGAAAAAGGGAAAACAAAAATCGGGATGATCAAACCTACCGGTCTTTTAGGAATTTTTTCGGATTCAAAGGAGCTCGCCCAAATCGCGAAACAAGTTGAAGAAGATTTGATAAACATCATTCGAAATTCAGCGAACTAAAACTCATTCCAAAGTTAAGGTCCATTTAAAAAAAACAATATTCGTTCTTTCAAAAGATAGGTCTTTTAGCAAATCCTACCTTGAACGGACTTCAAGTCCGATTGCAAGCATTATTTAGGCAAAGCGTCGTTGTCGGAACTACGACCCAATAAATAAGATCGCCAAACTTTCCGAAATTTCACAATTCAGAATATTCGTTTTCAAGAATAGGATTCTGATTAACGAATTTTTCCCTTTTGTAATAAGTAAGCTTTGCAGTTCGGAGAAAGAGAAAAGGCGTTTTGACTCAGACATTCCCGCGTGATTCCCCGACGGCTCGGCTGATTTTCACAGAATTTCTTTCTGTCTTCCAGACAAGGATCTTCTTTGGGTTCTAACTTTGAATTTTCTTTTGAGGATTCTTGATTTCCGGAAGAACAACTAAAGATGAGAAAAAAAAGGCTCAAGAATAGAAACCGATTTCTGAATGAATTTACGGATTTCGAAGAAAACATTTTACGATTTGCGACAAACCCCAAAACAAGAAAGGGACGCCTTCGCATCCCTTTGTAAAATCGGTTTTGCCTTACCCGGCTTTTTTTGGAAATTCCGGAATCTTCCAATCGCTTAAATCCAATGGAAGTTTTGGTAAGAATTTTTTGACCAAGCTGATCGCGTCCGATTCAAAAAGAAGCACGTTATCCGTAATTCTTTCCTGAGATTTGGAACGAACGATCTTTTTTTCAGTGATGGTTCCGTTGATTAAGATAGGATCCTTCCAAAAAGGAATTCTTACCTCTAAGGTTGCGGATTCCCCCACTGCGTCCCCGTTGAATCGGCCCAGATTGAGGCTCATGGAAGTTCCTTCCCAGCCGCCGATTTCCGCAGAATAATTTCCGGTTTTACTGTGAACTTCTAAGGGGATGCGTACCGACTTCACCGATTCTTTTACAGAATCCTTGATGTCTTCGATCATTTTTTCGAGCATTTCGCGCCTCCCTTCTAAGGAGAAAAGAACATTATTTTGTCCCATATGTATGTTCCTATTAGACGTGGTGCGGCGCAACAATAAAACAAACTTTTAGGCTTTGCTGCGCGTCTTCCATTCTTCGTTTCTATTAAAAACAACTGAATTTAGCGGTTTTTTCACCTTTTCAGTATTTTTTAAATTTTCTCCTAAACAAATTGTAAGGAGTTTAATTCTTAGATCCTAAGCAACTCAAAATCCGTTCCTTTTTGAGTATCGGACCGATTTTTCTTTTTATATCTTGAAAAGACCGGTTTTGCTTTCCCTTGGAATTGCTCCCATTACTCTGAGATAAATTTTATGTCCTCTTTTTTGCCTGGAAATCTGACTATCCATACGATCCTTTCCGGATTTATCGGTTTTTGCTGCGCCTTGTCCTTTCTCTTTGTTCTGGGAGAAATCCCACTCGCCCTCAAAGGCCGTCGAAACCGGATTCTTCTTTTGCTTTTCATTTCAGTCTTTCTGTTTGAATTCCACGCGTATCTTCTCGTGAGCGAAACGATTCGTTACTTTCCGTATCTCTACGCGATTCACATTCCCGTATCCGCTCTTTTTGGTCCGCTTTTACGTTCTTATATTTCAGCGCTCTGGGAAGAAGAGGATACGATTCCAATCATTCGGACCTGGGATTGGATCCCTTGTCTGGGAATATTTCTGATTTTAGGTCCGTTCTATCTTTCTTCGTCCGAGGAAAAATTAGAATGTTTGAAACTGGCGCAACAAGGTAAACTTGCTTGGGATATTCGGGTCGGAATCGCCGCCATGTCCATTACACTTTTCGGATATCTTTTCAATATCGTTTGGAATCTTTTACATCGAATCCGTTGGACTACCATCTATTCTCAACCGCAAGTTCGTCTGATTCTTTTTATTCTTTCAACCGCGACCGCCTCTTCTTTTTTGGGGCTTACCACGAGTATTCGCCAGGACGGTGTCGTACGTTTGGAAATTTCTTCCATCCTCATCGGAATTCTGCTCTGCGGAATCTATATCGTTCGTCAGAGTCATCCTGAAATTTTTAGCGCCGTAAGAAGAATCGTCGAAGACGAGAGAAAATACAAAACCACGCAGCTTCGTTCCGTGGATCTCGATTCTCTGGAAAAGAATCTCAATTTTCTTTTGGAAGAGAAAAAAATCTACAAAGAGGAGAATCTCGGTCTTTCCAGACTTTCCGAAGAACTGGGAATTTCTCCGCATCAACTTTCCGAATATCTAAACCTCCATCTTAAAAGAAATTTCTTTCAGTTGATCAACGGATATCGAATCGCGGAAGCAAAACACCTCTTACTCCATTCTCCCAAAGAGACGGTTCTTTCGATCGCTTACGAAGTCGGATTTCAGTCAAAATCTTCCTTTAACGACGCGTTTCGAAAAGAAGTAGGACTCAGTCCGACGGAGTTTAGAAAAAAAGGAGAATCCAAAGGCCTGATTGATAAGTCAGGTCGTTTTTTTTCGACCGTTTCGACCAAGTCGGACGATTGAATTCCAAAAAGAAAGTAAACTTACTTCATACAAAAGGAGATTCTTTTCATGAATCCAATCCAGTGTGAGTTAGTTATAGACTGCGTCCAAAAAATCGGACTCTTTCAGTTTACGATGAATATCCTGCGCTACTATCCGATCGCGGGTCTTGCCTTTCTAATCCTCTATGTTTGGAAAAAGGAAAGTTTCCATCGTTTTCGGATTCAATCGGTTTATCCAAAAATCGATAAGATCAAAAACGAATTCAGACAATCCGCGGTTACACTTTTTGTTTTTACGATCATCGCGACTACGAACATCGTGAGTGCACGGATGGGTTTGATTCCCAATAACGTTTACTTCGGAGATTATGCTTCGCACGGCGGTTATCTCTATCTATTTCTTTCCTTTGTGATGATTACGATCTGGCACGAGACTTGGTTTTACTGGGCTCACAGATGGATGCATCATAAAAAGGTTTATTCCCGCGTGCATTCGGTTCATCATCAATCCGTAAACCCTTCTCCGCTCGCGGCGTATCACTTTCACATACTCGAAGCGTTTTTGGAAGGAATCTACATCGTCTTCTTCGTTCTTTTTATTCCGATCCACTTTCACGTGCTTCTCTTTCATACCGTCTACGCGATGGTGATGAATATCTGGTGGCATTTGGGTTATGAATTTTTACCGAAGGGCTGGGTGAAACATCCGATTCTAAAATGGATCAATACATCCACTCATCATAATCTCCATCACCAAAAGTTTCACGGAAACTACAGTCTCTACTTTAATTTTTGGGATAGAATCATGGGAACCAACTTCCCATATTACGAAGAATACTTTGAATCCCTCTCGGACAAACGTTCCGTTCGCGGAAACGATTCCGATCCAAAAATCAGCTGGTCGGAGACGCCCGCCGAAGGCTGATTTCTAAAGGTCACATAGCTTCAACTTACGACACAACATTTCCCCGCGCTCTAGAGAAATCTAGGGCGCGGTTTTTTAGAATCTTCTTACTTCGAATCCAATTTCAAAAAAGCTAATATTTCCTGAGCGACAATCTCAGGAGCCTCAAGCGGCAGAAAATGACCCGCGTTGTTTACCACTTTAAACGATACTCGAGAGTAGAATTCGGATTCCAATCCGCGAAATACGTTAGGTGAAATACATTCGTCCTTTTCCCCCGCGAGAACGAGAGTTGGAACTCCGATTTTTTGAAACACGATCTCCCGACTTGAATTCCAAAGAGAAAAATTACTCGGGGTCAAAAGGCCTCTGTAGTAACCGAGGGCCGTGGATAAAATTTCGGGAACTTTTAGATTCTCCGATACTTCCTTAAATCTTTCTTCGGGAATTTTCCATCCTGGACTCCAGTCTTCCCAGAGTCTTCGTAGGAGTTCGTTTTTCAAAAGAGCCGATTCCGGAATTCCCGCGCGAAGTTGAAAGAATAGGATATACCAACTTCTTACGATTTGAGAAGGATAGATCCAAAGATTCTTTAAGTAGGTCGGAAGCGGAGGCACGGAAAGCGCGACTAACGTATCCAGGGAAGCGGGAGAAAGATTTGCAAGCGCGTAAGCCGCAATAGCGCCCCAATCGTGACCGACTACGACCGTATTTTGAGGTTTGTGTTTTGTTTTAAGGGATTCTACGATAAACTTGAGATCTCCCGCGAGCTCGGCGATACTCACGGTGGGAGAAAAAGGAACGTTCGATCCGGAGGAATATCCTCTCATATAAGGAGCGATACAAGTAAAATCTCTCTCAGCAAAGAGGCGCATGAGGTCTTTCATAGATCCCGCGTCGTCGGGGAATCCGTGAAAAAAGAAGATCAAATTTTTTCCTTCTCCGAGGCTCAGATATTTATATTCTCTTTCCCCGTTTTTGACGGATGCGGTTTTGATCTCAGACATGAAAGCTCCTGTTTTTGTAAGTGATTCTTTTTTAGAGACCCACGTTGTGTGAGATCCTACATTCGATTTACAGAACGGATTGTCAAAATAAAATAAGCTCATGTTCCATTTGGATTTTTCAAAACCAACCGGACCCGATTTGAATTCTCCCGAATCCATTCTTCTTTATTTGGGAGCTAAGGCGATCCAAGCCTCTCTTCCTGGGGACGCAGTTACCCGATCTCTTCGTAAACTTTCTCTTTCGGGAAACATCGTTTTGTTTTCGATCGGAAAGGCGGCTTATCCGATGGCGGTTGCCGCAGCCGAAGTTTGCAAGAATCAAATTCAGAACGGACTCATTCTCACCAAATACGGTCACGCTGGAAAGCCGATTCCTCCTTTGGAAATCATAGAAGCGGGACATCCGGTCCCGGACGCGAATAGTCTTTTGGGTGGAAGAAGAATCTTTGAACTCTGCTCTCGTTTAAAACCGGAAGACACGGTTCTTGTTCTTTTATCCGGAGGAGGTTCATCTCTCGCGGAAGTTCCTTCGGGGGATCTGAAGTTGGAAGATCTCATTTCCTGGAACCAAAAACTTTTGTCGAGCGGCGCTCCGATCCAGGATATAAACGAAATTCGAATCCTTCTTTCCTCTCTAAAAGGGGGCGGGCTTATAACCAAAATTCATCCTTCCAAGTCGGTCACCTTGATTCTTTCGGACGTGATCGGAGACGATCTTTCCAAGGTTGCGTCCGGTCCTACGATTCCAAACGAGATTTCAGAAAATTCTATTTTTAGAATATTCCAACAATACGATATTTCACCGGATAAAAAAGTTCAAAAAATCATCCTAGAGAAAACAAAGAAAAAAGAAAACGAGACCCTTCCCAAATTAAACCCGGTCGATCATTCGGTTTTTTGTATCGGAAATCTATCCTTGGCCCTCGAAGTCGTACAAAAAGAAGCAAAGATTTTAGGAATTCCGGTCTTGTTTTTGACTTCTTCCCTGTCCTGCGAGGCAAAGGAAGCCGGAATTTTTTTGGCAGATATCGCTAAAGAATATTCTAAAATTCTAAAATTACCCCTTTTGATTCTTTGCGGAGGAGAAACCACGGTCACACACGACGGATCGTCCAAGGGAGGAAGAAACCAAGAGCTCGCGCTTTCCTTTTCAAAACGGATCGCAGGGCTTTCCGGAATTTTTCTTTTTTCTCTGGCGACCGACGGAAGCGACGGCCCGACCGAAGCGGCGGGAGCTCTCGTGGATGGAAAGACTTGGGAAAGAATACAAGAATCGATCCAAGCGGATCTCGCTCTGAAAGAACATCGTTCTTACGAGGCTCTCAGGTTCGCGGAAGCGCTCGTGATTTCCGGCCCGACCGGCACCAACGTAAATGATATTCAATTTTTATGGATTTCTCCGGAAGGAAAGGATGGAATTCTTTAATCGCCTTGCGGATAAAAACGAAGACAATTTCTTCCTTCTTCTTTGGCTAAGTAAAGGGCCTTGTCCGCTCTCTCGATCAATTCCGTAATCGAGTTTTCGGGACTCGGACTCAAAGTCGCCATTCCGATGCTGATCGTAACGATCGAACTTGTTTTGGAGGCGGAATGAGGCACCGCGAGTTTTTCAACTTTTTCTAATATGTTTCGACTCACGATGACTGCGTTTGACTCGCTCGTTTCCGGAAGAATCACTGCAAATTCTTCTCCACCGTAACGAGCGGTGACGTCCCCCGCTCTTCTCGCACATTCTCGAATCGCGGCGGATACTTGTTTGAGACAATGGTCACCGGCTTGGTGTCCGTATGTATCGTTGTAGAGTTTGAAATGATCGATATCGAGCATCAAAAGGGCGACGCTATTTCCCGTTCTCCAACAACGTTTCCATTCTGTCGCGAGCACTTCGTCGAAATATCTTCGATTAAAAAGTCCGGTAAGACCGTCGGTTCTTGCGATCGCAAGAAGATAGGCGTTGACTTCTTGGAGCTGATCTGTGAGTTTTTCTAATTCTTTTTCTCGTTCTTTTCTGCGTGCCATCTCTTCAAAAAGACGAAGAGCGGATCTTACCCGCGCCAAAAGTTCGATGGAATCAAAGGGTTTGACAACGTAGTCGATCGCGCCGCTATCAAACGCTTCTTGAAGAACATTGGATTCCTTAAGAGCTGTAATCATAATTACGGGGATATCCTTTAGCTCCGGTTTTTCACGGATCATTCTAAGAATTTCGATTCCAGTGATTCCGGGAAGAAGGATGTCCAAGAGAATGAGGGAAAAATCTTTTTTCGGAGGTTCATCCGATTTCAGGCTCAGCCAGTCAAGAACCTCGTCCGGAGACTGACTCGTCTGCGTATCCTTGTAGCCTGATCTCCTCAGGATCCCTTGCATGAGCATACAATTTTCCTGAGCATCATCTAATATGAGAATCGAATTCATCTACAAGCGGCTCCCGGATTATTTATAAACGACATTGGAAGGATACAAAGCTCTTATGAAATACGAATGAAATCAAACGAATTTTTTAAAAACTTCTTGCTCCTTTCCACGCATCGGTAAAGTCTAAATGTCAAATGAGCAGAAATACAAAACGATGGACTGCTTTTTTGGGAACGATCGGGTTTACGACCGCGCTTCTCTGTTTTACCATCATGCTTTCCGGAGAAAATTGCCCGGCGTTTCCGATCGCGGAAAAAACGGCCTCTTCCGATCTTCCGCCCTGTCACCAACAGGAAAAATCAACAAACAACGAAACGGTTCCCAATTGTTCTTCTTGTCATTTTGAAGTT
The DNA here is from genome assembly GCF_001729245.1 of Leptospira tipperaryensis. Classification (NCBI taxonomy): domain Bacteria; kingdom Pseudomonadati; phylum Spirochaetota; class Leptospiria; order Leptospirales; family Leptospiraceae; genus Leptospira; species Leptospira tipperaryensis. The sequence goes on from NZ_CP015217.1 coordinate 2,378,683, forward strand.
TCTCAAGAATCCGTTCAGCCGAAAACACTGGCTCTGCATCCGATCGAAAAGAGCGTTCTCTCCACCGTTTCCAAACTTTTTTTCCAAGAACAGAATCGAATTCAGAATTTCGAATTTTCTTATGTCGAGTTTCCGTCCTTTAACCCTCAGAAATTTATACTTCTTTCCATCGCTTCGATTCGAATTCTGACCTGATTCTTATCCGAACTTAATCTTCTTCTCCTTTGTATTGTAATTTTAGAATTTAGGAATATATTATGTTAACTAGAAAAGAACTTCTCACCCAATCCGCGGCCGTTCTCGCTTTCGCAGGCGCAGGAACCCTATTTGCAAAAGATTCTTCCGGTCATAGCGGACACAAACACCCGGAAACTTCCAAAAAGACCGAAAAAGAGCCAGCTAAAAAAGGAAACAGAAAAGCATTGGAAGCGGCTTCCAAATGTATCCTCGACGCGGAGATTTGTTTGGCGCACTGCGAGGAAAATCTTTCCACGGGAGATACGATGCTCGCCGGTTGTCTAAAAACCGTGAAAGATACATTAGCTCTTTGTAAAGCATTTGTGAGCCTCGGAGCTTCCAATTCCGCCTATGCAAAAGATGTGGCCGGTCTTTGTATCAAAGCTTGCGAAGCCTGCGAGAAAGAATGTAGAATTCACGAATCTCATCACGAGATCTGTAAGAATTGTGCGGACAGCTGCAAAGAATGTATCGCCGAGCTGAAAAAAGTAGCGTAAGGAGTAAAGAAGCAGATATGAAGACAAAAATGATTCTTCTCTCCGTCTTTGGCTTTTTCCTAACGGGTTTACTCGAAGCAAAGTCGATCCTTCCGGTTCGACCGATGATTCTAAACGAACTCGATCAAATCCATCAATCGCTTCTCAATCAAAAAGAAGTTTCCGTGGATCGGCTGATCGCAGGTCTCAAACAGGAATCCTCTCGGGACAAAAGTTTGGCCCCGGCTCTACAAGCCGCCGAAAAACTAAAAAGCACTCCCTCGGAAAAAGAAAAGTTGGACGCCTACGGCGAACTCGCGGAATCTCTGAAGGAATATATTCAAAAAGATGAATCTTCCGGAGTTCACGTTTTTTATTGTCCGATGGTAAAAAAGAAATGGATCGCGTCCGGAGACAAGGTCCAAAATCCCTATGATCCTGCAATGAAAGGTTGTGGGAAAAAAATCTAATCTTTCAAACGAGAAAGATTTTTTAACTCTTTACCGGGAACTGAATCTGAAATTTAGTTCCCGGATTTGCATCTTCCACTATCAATTCTCCGGAAATTTGTTTGGTAAGAATTTTCACGAGTTGTAATCCCAAGGTTTCGTGATCCTGAAAAGAAATTCCTTGTGGAATTCCCTTTCCATTGTCTCCGATCGTAAGCGTGATCATACCGTCTTTTTCTTTTGCTTTGATATTCACTTCTCCCCTGGCCCCTTCGACAAACGCGTGTTTGACGGCGTTGGTCACGAGTTCGCAGGTGATCAAACCTAAAGGAATCGCGGTGTCCATGTTTAGGATCAAACCCCAAGCGTCTATCACGTGTCGTATTTTCGGATCCACACCGTAGAGATTCCAGAGATTTTGTAATAACATATTCAGATAACTGCTAAAGTCGACGTGAGAAAGATCCCGAGATTTGTAGAGTTCGTTGTGAACCAAGGACATAGAAAAGACCCGGCTCTCCGTATCCTTTAACAAACCGTAGAGTTCTTTGGAAGTGAGTTCCCGAGACATCGCGTTGTCCGCCTGCAGATTCAAGAGGGAAACCATGATCTGCATATTATTCTTTACCCGATGATGGATCTCCTGAATGAGCGTGTCCTTTTCGGCGAGAGAAGCCAAAATCGACTCTCGATTCTGAACCATTTCAGTTACGTCGGTGATTACGGCCAGATCCAAAACCTGATTTCGAAATCTAAATTTATAAATTGTAGATTCGGTAATCATATCGGTTCCGTCCTTCTTTTTGTGATAAAAGGAGCCGCCTTTATTTACCCCGAACTGATAGGAACCGATTTCATCCTTCAGCCTTTGCGATTCCTTCTCGTCAAAAATTTCGAAGATCGGTTTTCCGATCAGCTCCTCTTCCTTATAACCGTATTTTTCAAGAACCGACTGATTTACTTCTACGATCCGAAACGAATCGTCTTCAAAAAGAAAGGCAGGATGCGGATTGTATTGAAAGAAAAGTCGATATCGTTCTTCGTTTTCCTGTTCGAAGATATTTTTCCTTTCTAGCTCTAAAGCGAGACGATTTCTTTCGTAGGCAAACACCAAAGAACGACTGAGAGAATAAGAATCAAACTTTCCCTTGTAGACGTAGTCCTGAGCTCCGATCTGAAGCGCGTTTACTGTAATCTCCTTATCTTCGGCTCCGCTACAGATGATCACCGGGATCTGAGGAAATTTACTTTTGATCTCGGAAAGGGCTTCCAGACCGGCGCAATCGGGAAGAGAAAGATCTAGAAGAACGAGATCCGGACGTTCCACAACGATGTGATCCAAACCGGATGAAAAATTAATACTTCGAGTCACTTGAAACGAAGGACTCTCCGATTCATTAAGATACTCTTGAATCAACCGAAAATCCGCGTTCGAATCTTCGATCAAAAGAACTGAAAACGAATCTTTAAACATAGGAAGAACTCTCTCTAAATTCTATTTATATAAACTCTAATTTAAACTCGCGGGGTAGAGAGATCGTGACCGAAAAACCGGAGTTCAACGACGTCTCGATTTCCAGACTTCCTCCGTGAAGCTCCGCGATCTTTTTACAAAAAAACAAACCGGCTCCTACTCCTTCCAAACCCTCCGCGTTTGGATAACGATGAAACAACTCAATGAAATAATTATTTTCCTTTAGTTCCACTCCGATTCCGTCGTCTTGAATCCGAATTCGATGAGCTCCCGGAGAATCTTGATACGAAACAATCACACGACCTCTTTCGTTTGGTTTTCGAAAACGAATCGCATTTTGAAACAAATTCAAAAAGAGTTCACGAAGAAGCGGCTCGTTCCCGACGATCTCCGGAAATTCCCCTTTCCACTCAACGTCGAGTTCCGAGGCTTCCGGATCGTCTTTCAGATCGATCAGACTTTCCTCGATCGTTTTTTTCAAGGAAATCTTTAGAAAGAGACGTTTTTCTTTTTCGATTCTCAAAAAAGAAAGAAGTGAGTTGATTCGATTCCAAAGACGATCGGCCCCTGCGAGGCTGATCTGCAAAAATTCTTGTCCCTTAGGACTCAATTCCGTAGAAGAACGTTGAACCAAAAGTTTTAAAAACGAAGTCAGGTTTCGAATCGGTTCCTGTAGGTCGTGATACATTTTGGAAACGACCGCACTCAGTTCTTTTTCTTTTTTTTGATAAGACTGTTCATTCAAAATTTCTAATATTTCTAGAAGTAAAATCTCGGAGGTTCCAAAATTAATCCGAGTCAAAACTCCCTTACAATCCATTTCCTTTCCGGAAGAATTTTCGATCCGATCTTGGAATAAAATCTGTTTTTCTAATTTAGAATTTTTGAATTCGCCAAAAAGAGAAACGTTCCGAATTTTTAAAATCCTCTCCAGATATTTTCCCTTACAGGTTTCGATTTCCTCTTCCCCGCAGAGGGAGGCAAAGGAAAGATTGCAATCTGTAACTTGCAAATTATCATCCAGTATTCCGATGGGAGTTCGGACATGGGACAAAAGAGGAAAGGCAGACTCAGTCAAAAATGCCATTTCTTCGGTAAGAATGTTTGTATTCACGATCCATCCGTTCGCCTTTGACGCATGCTTGAATGACTGCAAAGAAAATTCCATAGAATCCTTTGAAATTTCAAACCTTTGTCTTAGAAAATGGACGAATCAAACTACATTGTCAATCCGGGTTTTCTATATTTTTTCTTTTTTCCAAATGTTAGAATATTCTTTTTTTCGAAATTAGGAACCTCTAAAGCGCGGGAACTAATACAAACGGTTTAAAAAGAGTTCGAAACCGAATCGGGCCGCGCCCACCTTCGGCGACTTTCCAAATCCATTTTTAAAAATGGAACGATGGAATTATAGAAAAACAGACGTTCTGAGTTTTGAAAAACGCTCGGGAGGGAGCGTTTTGGCAGGAAAAAGGGCGTTTTATAAAACACCCTTCCTTTAGTAAAAGATTCTATTCGGCGAATGTGATGGATTCGATGACTACATTCTTTGTAGGTTTGTCTTGGAAACCGGTTTCCGTCTCAGAAATCGATTCTACGATATCCAAACCTTCCGTAACCTTTCCAAAGACTGCATGACGATTGTCCAAATAGAAGTTGTCTCTCACATTGATAAAAAACTGAGAACCTCCGGTATTTGGTCCAGCATTCGCCATGGAAAGGGTATACTTTTCGTTCTTCAAATCTTTGTGAAACTCATCTTTAATTTTATATCCAGGTCCGCCCGTTCCGGTTCCGCTTGGGCAACCACCCTGAATCATAAAGTTTTTGATAACCCGGTGAAATGTAAGACCATTGTAAAATCCTTCTTTCGCGAGTTTGATAAAATTCCCCGCCGTGATCGGAGCTCGTTCTTCGTCGAGGAAGACCGAAAAATTTCCAAAATTTGTCTTAAATACCGCAGTTGCCATGACAGTTTATCCTCTATTTTAAGAATTCATCTCCACTTTCCGAAACTATATTATGGCAGAAAGCGATTTCTTGCGAAAAACGAACAAAAACGTAGATTTCATAGATTATATTAGATAAGAGGAAAATCCGGATCAAAATAGAATATTCCTCCCAGTGGAATTCTTTTTTTCTGGAATAGAGAACCGTCATTCATGTTAGAAATCAATCATCGTTATCTTCCCTTTGGGACCACCGGCGCGCTCGTTTTTATTTCCAGCGCCCAAACCAATGGCAGAACTAGCGCTTCCGTTCTCAATGAAGAAATCAGTAAAAAGGAAATAGGAACGATTTGTGTCATTACGAGCAAAGCCATTTCTCATCCGGAGACGTTAGACTCCGTTGATCCGTTAGTCACCATTCTTTCCATCGTCCTTCCTCCAGGTCCCGAAACACACGACTCCGTTTATGCTGCCTTTTCTAAAATTAAGGGATATTTAAAAAAAGGGAATCTTCTCTTTTTGATTCAACCCGACTGCGAAAGTAGATTTCCTTTGTTTCTTTCCAAACTTTTAGTCGCGGGAGATCCTACCATCGACGACAAAGAATTGGAAGATAGAATCTACCACTTCGGTTATACGGTCCAGGATTCGGATCATTCCGCCTTTCGGAAATTTATTTCCAGACAACCCAACGGGCATTCTTTTCAAGAACATTCTCCGGGAGAATTTTCAGTTTCTTCCCATCTGATTCGGGAAGGAAAAAGAAATTCAGTTTTGAAATACAAAATTCAATACGAACCCGGAATCGAAAACCTAACTAAAATTAAGGCGGTTCCTTTAACCGACTCGGATCAAAAAGCCGGAGCTCGTTCTTTTCAATCTCTGGAAATCAACGCGATCGAAATCGAAAGTCTGGAAGGAAAGGAAAAACCGAAAGAATTCGCGGTTATCGCACCCCCGCCTCCGGAAGTAAAACCGGAATTGCAAGCGCCTCCGATTTCCACAACACAAACCGAAACCATAGTAGCTCCTACACAGCCAACTTCTCCGGCTCCGCAGACAAAGCTGGAGGTAGTTCCTACAAAATCGGAAACGACTCAGACGCCGCCTCCCGCGTTAGACGAAACCAAGAAAAAACCGAAGGAAACAAAGCCGGGCGCTGCCGAACCGGAAGTCCCGAAGGAAAAGACAAACCCGGGAGCCAAAACAAAACTTCCTCTTCAGATCAAATTGATGGCGGTCATCTCTCTTCTGATGACGTTGACGGTTTCTACGATCATTTTCTTTGCCTCCTCCGCGTTTCGAGGAGATTCCGAACTTCGAGTCTTACAGAACAATTTGAATTTAGTGAATATTCTCGGACTCAAGATCAAAACCGATATCAACGACATTCTTTCCAACGGAAAACAAATCGCAAACGCCCTCCACCAAGGAAAGGAAGGAATTTCGTTCGCAGACATCTTTTTTCAAAACGATCCGGACTTTGTTTACGCGGGTTTGTATCAGGTCGTAAAAAACAATCCGACTACGATCAACGAATTCTTCAACGAACCGTATTTGAGCGAAATCAAATCCTCTCAGCAAGAAATTTCCAATCTCATTTCTTCTCGTCCGAATCTGATTCAAAAATCGATTTTGACCGGAGGTAGGATCGAAAACCTAAGCGCCGAGTTTAAGGAACCGATCTTTGCGATCGCGATCCCTTCTTCTTCCGGTTCCGATCCGAAAGTTCTCGTTTTGATTTTAAGACTGGAAAAATTCTTAAACGCGTTTCAAAAACAAGACATCTCGGAAGTGTTTCTCGTAAACGGAGAAGGAGATCTGATCGCTCATTCCGATCCGAAACTTCTCCAGTCGAATACGAATTTTATGAATCTTCCGATCGTCGAAATGATGGTCAACAGTTCGGAGAATACAAAACAAACCGAATATAAGGACAAGGACGGAAAGTCTTGGTTCGGCTCTTTTCAAAAGCTGGGCTTTGGAGGAGGCGCGGTCGTTTCGATCGTTCCGGAAGACAAGGCCTTCGAAGCGGTTTATCGGATCCAAAAGACAAATCTTCTGATCATGGGAATCGCGCTTTGTTTGGCGCTTATCATCGTATTCTTCTTCGCAAAAACGATCACAAAACCTATATTAAATCTTTTGCAAGCAACTACCGAGATCGCAAGAGGAAACTTTAAGATCGGGATCCGTTCTTCCACTCGCGACGAGGTCGGATTGTTGACTGACTACTTCGTGGACATGGGAAAGGGTCTGGAAGAAAGAGAAAAGGTCAAGGACGCTCTCGGAAGATTCGTAAACAAAGAAATCGCGGAGATGGTCTTAAAACAAGAACTCACTCTCGGCGGAGAAAGAAAAATGTGTGCGATCTTTTTCTCCGATATCCGCAGTTTCACCGCGATCTCCGAAAAACTCGAACCGGAAGAAGTGGTAGAATTCTTAAACGAATACATGACCGAAATGGTCCAATGCGTAAACGAAACCCACGGAATCGTGGATAAGTTTATCGGTGACGCGATCATGGCGACTTGGGGAGCCGCCAAAACTTCGGATCAAGACGCGGAAAACGCAGTGAACGGAGCTCTTATGATGAGGGCCGCCCTACTTCGTTTCAACGAAGGCAGAGGCGGCGATAAACGACCGATCATCAAAATCGGTTGTGGTCTCAACTACGGACCCGTGATCGCGGGTCAGATCGGATCGGAACAAAGACTCGAATATACGGTGATCGGAGACGCGGTCAACCTCGCTTCGAGAGTGGAAGCCTTGAACAAACCGTTTGGAACCGACGTTTTGATTACGCAAGATATGCTCAATCACGTCTCTCATCTTTTCAACGTGGAAAAAATGCAGTCGATCAAGGTAAAAGGAAAAGAAGAACCGCAGACGATCTACGCCGTTTTAGGAAGAAAGGACGATCCAAATTGTCCAAAATCCGTGGAAGAACTCAGAGCCAAGATAGGAATCGTCTGGGAACCTTCTAAGAAAAAGGAAAGCGACGGAGAACCGGGAGAAGAAGTTAAGTATGAGATACTTGACTGAAGGAAAATACGTAGTCAGCTTTCTCACGGGACTGATCGTCCTCTTTAGTATATTACTGTACCTGCATCTTTATTACGGCAAAAAAACGGGAAACAATCCCGAGATCGGAACCATTATTTTTAAAAACAAAAAGGCTCAGAGAAAATTCGACTCCGAAGTCGTCTGGGAAGAAATTGAAACTTCGATGAAGGTAAGAAACCGAGACACGGTCCGTACAGACGACGGGGCCGAGGCAGTTTTGGTTTTAAACGACGGAACCGAAATCAAACTCGATCAAAAGAGTATGATCTTTCTCGACTTCTCCGAAAAAAATCTCTCCATCAATTTTGCATACGGATCCGTATCCGCGAACAAGGACAGTGGAACGGCGCTTATGATCAAGAGCGGTTCGGAAACGGTCGAAGTCAACAAAGGCGACCTAAAACTTTCCAAATCGGAAGACCAAGCCTTAAATCTTGAAGTCTCGAAAGGAAACGCAAAAGTAATTTCCGGAAATCAAGAATCCAACGTAACAAACAATCAGGCCCTTGAAGTTAAGAATGGAAAAACGGCGATTCGTTCTCTTTCGATCGCGCTCAATTCTCCGGCGGAAAGAAAATTTTTCCAAGCCGATTCCAATTTGCTTCCGGTCGCTTTTAGTTGGAACAAGGTAGAATCCGTAAAAGACTATACATTAGAAATTTCGAATCATCCCAGCTTTTCTAAAAACGTAATTCGAACAAAAGCCGGCGGCGCATCCGCAATCAAATCTTTGGAAAAAGGAACCTTCTTCTGGAGAATCACCGCGATCAACCCGACTACTCAAAAACCAGAATACAGCGAAACCCGTTCCCTAACAATTCTCGGAGGACTCAAACCCTCCCTCTTTACTCCGGCCAGGTCCGAAGAATTTCGATTTACGAATTCTCTTCCGAGCGTCGTCATCCAGTGGACGCCGGTGGACTTTACAAAAAGTTATATTTTGGAGATCGCAAAGGATAAAGGTTTTTCCGATGTGATTCTCAATCAAGAAGTCAACGGTTCTTTGTATCGTTGGGATAAAACGAAAGAAGGAACGTTCTTCGCCCGAGTCACTCCGAGGCCGTCCGTAAACGAGTTAAAAGCAAACGTTTCCGAATCCGTAGGATTCTCCATAAAAAAACTGGAAAAACCGGAGCCTCCTTCTTTGAAACGCCCTGCCGATCAGGAAGAAATTTCACTTCGAAAGATTTCGAAAGAAGGAGCCTTGTTTGTTTGGTCGGCTTCTACGGAATCAAACGATTACACACTCGAGATCGCAAACGATTCCGATTTTAAGAATCTGGTTTTTAGCAAAAAGACAAACACGACCTCGTTGACCTCGGCTCCGATCGCCAATGCGGGAGCGTATTTCTGGAGAATCAAGGCCAGCGCCAAGGACGGAGAATCGATCCTTTCCGCTTCCAGACAATTTAAAGTCGCGGCTCTTGAGAATTTGGATCTTTTATTTCCATCGAATCAGCAAGAGTTGGGCCATCCATCCAATCATAAATTAACGTTCCGTTGGCAAAGACCGGAGCCTTCAGGTGTTTATAGATTAGAAGTGGCAAAAAATTCCGAATTCACAACCGGTCTCCTTCGTGAAACCTTCCGTGCTTCTTCCGGAACGGTAAACCTCCCTGCGCCGGGAGAATACTTTTGGAGGGTTTCTCTCTTGAGCGGTCAAGGGGAGAATTTGTTGACGAGCAAGACACAATCGTTTAAAACTTCGGACAACGCTCCTTTCCTAAGTCAAAACAGCCCTGCGACCGAAGAAATCATCGATATCTCGAATCGGGAAAGTATCGACTTCCGCTGGGAATCGGAAGGAAACTCGGACGCCGTATTTTTGGAAATTTTTGAAGTGAGAGCCAAGGGAAACAAATCGATTTGGAAACGAGAAATCAAATCGGATTCTTATTCGTTTAAGGATTTTTCTATATTAGAAGAAGGTAAATTTCAATGGAGAATCTCCGCTCAGTACAAGGATAAGAATGGGGCGATCAAATATACGATTCCCGTTTCTCGAAATTTTGAAATCAAATTGAGCAAAACCATCCGACCACCGGAAATTCTTACGCCGAAGGAAATCTATGTGGAATAAAATTTACAAAATCATTCTTCTCTTTCTTTGTATCTTTTATTCCTTTTCCGTCTTTGGAGAAGAAGATGCTCAGTATTTAGAATGGAAGTCCGTTCCGGAAGCGAACGCGTATCTGATTGAAATCAAGGATCCGAGCGGAAGGATCACTCGCGAAAAAACGAAGTCCACCAAATTCGAAGTCAATCTTCCACCGGGAATCTACGAACACAGGATCGGGGTTCTCAATAAATTTGGGCGTGTTTCCGTTTTTTCCGAATGGAGCACCTTCGAAGTCATTCTCTCCCGCGCTCCGATTTTGGACGCGGATTCTTCCGTCAAATTGCTCCGGGAAAAACTGGGACCTCATCTCAATATCAAAGGTGAAAATTTTACCGAAGCGATGAACGTTACTCTCCTTCTCCCCAGCGGAGAAACGATCAAACCCGAATTTGAATTTATCAACTCAAAAGAAATTAAGGTTCGGATCGAAAATCTGAATCTGAAAGACGGAAGTTATACTCTCTCCTTGGAAAATCCTAGAAACAAAAAGACCGCGAAAAAAGGATTTCTGGTCATTGCCGATACGGAGCAGCAGCTCGCGGAAATGGTAAAACAAAATGAAAAAGAAGCCCAGGTCGCCTCTGCAAATCTGATTCATTGGGGCCCGGCTCTGAAATCTGCAGTTCTTCCGGGATGGGGTCAGTCCTCTCAGGAAAAGAAATACAAAAGTTGGATCTTTCCGATTCTAATGGCGGGGGCGCTCGCATATTCGGCACAACAGTACAGCGAATACAATTCGAGTCTGGCGACTTTGGATCAGAGTAAGAATCTAAACCAATCCCTTTTGTTTTTGGACAATCCAACCTTTATCCCGTTTGCAACCTATAATTACCTCCAAGTCCAGTCGGATTACGGAAATGCGGTTTCCCATTACAATTCATTTAACGTTTCCTTGGGGATCGTCGCCCTCCTCTACTTACTAAATGTGTCAGATGCGGCATTTGTGGGTCCATCGTCCTCAAAAACGGGTTATTTCGAATCGGACAAGTGGATCGTTCCTTTCTTTAAAACGGGAACAGCGGATTCCAGAAACGGAATCAAGCCATCCAATGATTTTTTTCCTACATCTTTCGAATTAGGGATGAAAATATTCTTCTGAATTGGGGTTATTATTTATAGAGTAGGAATTTTGTGTATAAAACGATAGAACAGTTACTCCCTAAATTTGGATGGTTTGTCCTAACGGTTCTACTAGTCCTTACGCAAAATTGTATTCCGAAACCCAACGGAAGTTCTCTTCTCGATACCTCCGTCTTGGCAAACTTCATTTCGGTTTCCCAGACCCCCATTGATCTCAAAGTTAAGGTTTCCGGACTGACCGGCGGAACTCTCATTTTACAAGACGACGCCAACGAAACTCTTTCCATCACCGCAAACGGGGATACTAAATTCCCTTCCCAAAAAGCAAAATACTCGGCTTATACTGTTTCCATTGTCAATCAACCGAATGCGAGCCCTGGTCCGGCGATTACCTGTTCTATTACCAATCCAAATGGAATTTTAGAACCCTTCTTTGCTTATGTAGAAGTCATCTGCGCCGGCAAAACTTTCCCCGTTGCGGTAAACGTCTTTGGAATTTCATCTTCCGTAGTCGGTAACCTTCAGGTGAGAAACGGAGGAGTCGATCTCCTCACTATCACCTCCGACGGAACTTACAATTTTGCCGCCGGGGTTCCGGATCAATCCGCTTATTCCGTACAAATTCTCGGAAGCCCGCAAGATCACGTTTGCCAGTTTGAAACCCCTGCCACTGCGTCCGGCGTAATCGCGTCTTCCGGTGTTACGATCAACGTCAATTGTTTGAGTGTGATCAACGCTCTGCCCGCGGACCAAACGGTGCTCCTCACGACCGATTCGATCACTCTTACCTTCTCAAAAAATGTAACGGGTTGTGCCCTCAACAACGTAAACACTCCCGCAGGGAATCTAAAGTTTGTCCAGCCGGCCTCCAATTTTACTTATCCGACTTCCAATACGTTACGCATCAACTCCGGCGGCGCCTGGACTCCGGGTTTCGGGCAGTATGTACGTTTGGTCGGTTGTATCGATCCGGGAACCGGAAAAGCTTATAACAACGGAACTCCATTAGTTTTTACTTATACGATTGCGAACGAGGTCAAATACGTGGTTCCGACCGGACTCGGGGGTGGATTGTGCAACACCGTTTCAAACGCTTGTTCTTCGATTCGTTACGCGGTCAGTCAATGTGCGGCGATTCCTTGTTTTGTTTTGGTTTCGGAAGGAACCTATTCGATTTCGGATAACGCGACTCAGAGGATCGATCTCAAGGACGGGGTCAATCTTATGGGCGGATTCAATACTACGTTTACGCAGAGAAACCCGACCACCCACATTTCGATCATTCAGGATACTTCACCTTTCGGAAACTGCGGTGCGGCCGAAGGCGGCACTTGCGCTCCAATCTTTGCCGGACCTCCGTTTACTACTTTGACGAGTAACTTGCTCATCAGTATGTTTACGATTAAGACCAATCCGAATAATCCTTGGTCGACTGGAATTTTCTTAAACGGATTGAATACTGGAATCTATCAAGTCATCGTAGCGGGCAACGTGATCCAAGGCTCCAATACCGGAACCGCTTACGCAGCGGGGACGATACGATCCGGTATCGCCGCTTATGGAATCACCCCGACTCTCAATATCGCTTTCAACTATATCGTCGGCGGCAGCGGAAATGGCGCTTCGGCAGGAATCTACATCAGTAATAGCGTGGGTGCTGTTTATGCAAACTGGGTCAACGGAGGATCGCACGTAGGTGCAGGAGCGAACGACTTCTCAAGCGCAATCTTTGCGAAAAACTTAACCACGACTCAAACCTTGGTCATTTCAAATAATATCGTCAATTCGTATCAATTGATAGGCGCCTCCGGAGTCACAGGGGCCAATACATCCGGAATCAGAACCTTAAACGTAAACGCCACGAACGTTCACATTCTTCACAACTCGATTTACGCCGGAGTCGGAACCGTCGATTCTTTGGGAATCAATTCCCTCGGTGTGGGCGCGGAACACAAAATCGCGAACAACCAGATCTTTGCGAATACGAGTGCAACCAATTCGATTTGTATGAACTTCTCTCCCGCGCCGGGCGCAACCTTGGAAGCAAAAGGAAACAATCTCTTCAATTGTACAACTCTTGCAAAAACGCCTCTCTTCAATTTTGATCTTGGTTGTTTAGGAAATCCGGGACCTCTGAAAAATAATCTTCTCTGTCTTACAAGTCTTGCAACTGGTGCCAATCTTCAGAACTTCAATTTCGATCCGTTGTTCTTGCCGCCGGCCAATGCTTTGACTTACTTTCAGCTCGGTTCCACGTCCAAGTGCACTTCTGTCTTTGGCGGAATCGATCCTTCGTATCCGGCTTATATTTCTCTCTACCAAAACGATTTCAGCGGGATCGCGAGAACTACAAACGTTTCGCCGCCCTTCCCCGTTCCGACAGGCTCTTATGGATATTCGATCGGAGCGAGAGAATTCGACGGCGCTTGTCAGTAAGGACCGAAAGAAGTCCAAGTCTCTATTTTTTTAGAGTAGGTTTTGTAATTCTTCCCAGCGTTCCAGTTTTGCGGGAAGGGTCGAATGAATTTCGGTGAGTCGATTTCCGGAGATTACGAGGTCCTCCGGTTTTCCGTTTCCGGATTGAAGAATTTTTGTCAGACCTTGTTCCTCTTTTTCTAAGGAAGCGATCTCTTGCTCCAAGGAGTCCAATTCCTTCTTTTGTTGAAAATTGAGTCCCTTTTTAACCGCTTTCGGTTTTTCAACCTCGGTTTCTTTGATTTCGATTTCCGGATTTTTTTTGTCTTTCTGCTTATTTACATAATTCTTATATTCCAAATATTCGGAATAGTTACCGGGAAATTTTTCGATCACCCCGTTTCCCTCGAATACAAAAAGATAATCCACCGTTCTATCCATAAAATATCGATCGTGAGAAACTACCAAAATACAACCTCCGTATTCGGAAAGAAATTCTTCCAAAACGGAAAGTGTACGTATATCCAGATCGTTGGTAGGTTCGTCGAGAATCAGAAAATTCGGATTGCTCATCAGAATGGAAACGAGATAGAGCCTTCTCTTTTCTCCGCCCGATAAATTCTTGATAAAGTTTGCTTGGAGTCTTCCGTCAAAAAGAAAAAGATCGAGCATATCGGCAGCGCTCAAGATCGAACCGTCGCTCATCTTCACGGAAACTCCGCATTCTTTTTTGATGTATTCGATCACACGCATGTCGCCGGACAATTCCCGAGAAACCTGATCGAAATAACCGAAACTCGTATTCATTCCGACGCTGACGTCTCCCGAGTCCGGCGTGTCTCTTCCAGTAATAAGATTGAGTAACGTAGACTTTCCCGCTCCGTTCGGACCTACGATTCCGATTCGTTCTCCATTCTTAAACGTATAAGAAAAGCCTCCGATCAGAGGAGATTTGTAGGACTTGGTCAGATTCTTTAATTCAAGAATTTTTTTACCAAGCCTTCTTCCGGAAACTGAAAAATCCAAAACGATTTCTTTTCCGGTTTTTTTGCGATTCATCACTTCGAGAGCGCGATCGGTTCTGCCTTTTTGTTTGGTTCCTCTCGCTTTTGGTTGTCTTCGCAACCATTCCAATTCTTTTTTGAGAAATCGTTTTTCCTTGTGATCGGTTTTTTCTTTTATGATTTCGGCCTCGGCTTTTTTTTCCAAATAGAAACCGAAGTTACCCGGAAATGAAAATAAATTTCCATTCTCAAGTTCTATGATTCGATCCGTTACCTCTTCCAAAAAATAACGATCGTGAGTTACGAGTAAGACCGCCTTTTTTGTTTCGGTCAAATAATCCTGAAGCCAGACAATCGTATCGACGTCCAAGTGGTTGGTCGGTTCGTCCAAGACGAGAAGATTGGATTCTTCGATGAGGGTTTGAACGAGAGCGACTTTTTTGAGCATTCCTCCGGAGAGAGAATTCATCTTCAAGGAAAGATCGGGGAGATCCAATTCCTTTAAAAGAGAACGAAACCAAGCCTCCAATTCCCAGGCGCCGAGTCGATCCATCTCTTGCATGATTCTTTCGTATTCTCTTTCGACCTCGGGATCTCCCGAGCCGAGTTGTTCGCAAAGATCTTCATAGGCGCGAATCGTTCCGAGTATCGGACTTTTGCTGGAAAAGATATGTTCTAAGATCGTATGTTCGGGTTGATAAACGGGAGATTGCGAAAGAACCGCGATCTGGAGAATTTTGTTTTTGAGAATTTGACCGGAATCCGGAACGTCCAGACCCGCGAGCATTTTGAGAAGAGTCGATTTTCCGGAACCGTTGATTCCTAAAATTCCGATCTTTTCTCCTTCGTTAACGCCAAAACTGA
The DNA here is from genome assembly GCF_001729245.1 of Leptospira tipperaryensis. NCBI lineage: Bacteria > Pseudomonadati > Spirochaetota > Leptospiria > Leptospirales > Leptospiraceae > Leptospira > Leptospira tipperaryensis. The sequence goes on from NZ_CP015217.1 coordinate 2,393,816, forward strand.
TTTGATTAAAAAGGACTTTATCGCCGATCTCTTTTGAGATCTTATCTACGGAAATTAAATTCATGGGACAGTTGCAGAGTCCCTGCGAGAACGTAAGAGGACAAGTGTTTTTAAACTTTAAACTGGACCTGAAACCGAGTTCCCTTTCCGTCTACGGGAGGTAAAAACATTGATTTTCCTCTGAGTTGTCTGGAAAGAATTTCGACGAGCTTTAAGCCCAGAGATTCCGATTTGGAAAGATCAAAATTTTCAGGCATTCCGATTCCGTCGTCGCAGACTTCCAATATCGCTTCCCCGTTATCCGATCTGAGTTTGACAGAGATCATTCCCTGTTTTTCATTTTGGAATGCGTATTTCAAAGAATTTGTCACGAGCTCGTTAACGATCAGTCCGAGTGGAATCGCGGTTTCTATGGAAACAAAATTCGGTTTGGAAGAAATTCTAAACTCCACTTTTTTTTCCTTTCCGAAAGAATGCAAAAGACTGACGAGCAAAGTATTTAGGTAATCATAAAAATCAATTTTTGTAATATTCTCGGATTGATAGAGTTCCTTATGAATCAGAGCCATAGACTGAATTCTACGTTCGCATTCCCGAAGGATCTGCGAGATCTTTTCGTTTTCGGAATGTTCCGCCTGTAATCCCAAAAGACTCGCGACGACCTGAAGATTGTTTTTTACACGATGATGAATCTCCTTCAACATCACTTCTTTTTCTTCCAGGGTTTTTTTGAGTTTTTCTTCGCCTCGTTTTCTTTCGGTGATATCTCGAATGATCTGGGTCGCACCGATCAAGTTATGCGAAGCGTCCCGAATCGAACTATAACTGATTTCTAATATTGCGACGTCCTGAACAAAACCTCGCATAGTCCTCTCCGTGGTATAAACTTCTCCGCGTAAGGCGCGGCTCCAGTTTTCTATGACGACGCTTCTTTCCAAGGGATCTAAGATCAGATCGGGTAACAAATTCCCCTCTTCTATCTTTTTACCGTAGAGTTTCCAAAAATTTAATTCAAAAGAAGAATTGAATGCGATCACGCGGAAGTTGATGTCCACCGCGCAGATGGAATCTTTGGTTCCCTCGATGACACCGAGCAATCGATCCCGAGTGACTTGAAGTTTGGATCGTAATCTTTCGAGTTCCAGCTCCGCTCGTTTTCTGGAATTGATATCTCTTACAATGACTTGAACATACTGACGTCCGTTTTCAAAAAAGGCGGTCGCGAGCACTTCCACAATCAGAGTGGAACCGTCCTTGCGGATAAATTCTTCTTCAAGAATTCCCACACCCGCGCCTTCTTGGTTCATTTTATGAATTCGTTCTTTGACCACATTTTGCGATCTATGGTGCACAAATTGAAGCACCGGTTTTCCGACCATCTCGTCTGAAGAATCGTAGCCCAGCATTTTCAGAAGCGCTTGATTTGCCCTAAGAATTTTGCCTTCGGAGTGGACGGCGAGCCCGTCCCGAGAAAGTTCAAAGAGGAGTCCGTAACGTTCTTCTGTAATGGGGATTGGTTCCATGTTTTGAGCTGGTTTCAAGGCATCTTACTTGTATAACCGAGAGAAGTCAATCAAACCCAAACGAAGGCCTCTTCTCGTATTATCAAACAGAATGAAATCGACCCCAAAATGGAAAAAGGACTTCTTGTTTTAAAAATATAAAAAATTCAATACATTCCTAAAAAGAAGACCGCGATAGAAAGACTTCTTTCTACACAATGTTTTTTGAATTGTGTAGAAACGAAGTATTCTCCTTATTTTTGCTTTTATTTTGCTTGTTTGCTGATCCAATTCAATAAATTATACTACTCTTATCTTTAATTATAAATATACAAATGACTCCTTTCGGATCCGACACAAACTTTTTACTCCTCAATTCCCTGGGCGAAACCGTTACTTGGCGTTTAGACCATCGTTGGGAGGAATTCTCAGAGAATTTAAAGAAGGGCGTGAGGCCCGCAGATTGGGCCTGGGTTCAGCCGAAAGAATGGATCTCCTTTTGGAAGACGGCGGAAACAAGTGAGAATTCCGGATCGTCCCAAGAGCTACAGTGCCGCACAAAGGAAGGAAATCCATTGAGCGTCTCTCTCGAAATTTTTCGGGTAGAAAACGGACACAAACTCCTCATTCTTTCCCAAAACGGTTTAACAGAAGAATCAAAGACTCCGAGTATTTTTTTGGAGGACGCAGAACTCAGGGCGATGATCTTTCAAAGATCGGCTAACGCGATTTTTCTTTTGGATCCGGAAACCGGCGCTATAATTGAAAACAACCAAACCGCTCTTCAGTCCTTCGGAACCGAATCCGCTTCCGATTTCCGGGGAACTTTTTTTACTTCCCTTCTCGTAGACGGCTTTTCGCTGTTAGACTATCAGTCCATGCGGAATCGAGCTTCGGAAGGAGAATCTTATACCTGGGAGGTGGAGTTTAAAACTTTTGATCAAAGGACATTTTGGGGAAGCGCTTCGTTCCGGACTTTAACCTCCAGCCTTCACAAGATCATTCTAGTCCAGATCAAGGATATTACTGAAAAAATCAACGCTCGTAAATCCCTCATCGAACAATCCGTAAAAATCGCGGAACACGAAGCCAATCTAAACGCGGTCATCGAAAACTCGGAAGCGATGATCTGGTCGATCAATAAAAATTATGAAATTCTTATATTCAATTCTTCTTTCAAAAGAGAAATACAGAAATACTACCATTTTGAAATCGTTCCCGGTTTCAAAATACTCGAGTTAGCGTCCATTCCGGAAGAAATTCAGAAATGGAAAGAATACTACGATCGCGCATTTTCAGGAGAACGATTTCAGATCACAAGGACCAGATCCTTTGAAGAAACTACGACGTTTTTGGAAACTTCGTTTTATCCTATCAAAAATTCTTTGGGCGATATCGCGGGAGTGAGCGCGGTTTCCGTGGATATCACGGAAAAAAAATTAGCGGAAGAAAAGTTCAAACTCCTTTTCGAACATTCGAGCGAACCTCACGTATTGTATGACGAATCAGGAATTTTCGAATGTAATCCGGCTACATTGAACATACTTCGCTGCGAGGATAAAAACCTTATCCTCGGAAAACATCCTTCCTATTTTTCGACCGACAAACAACCCGACGAAACTGAAACGATCGCCCGCAGAAGAGGAGCCTACACGTTTGAAAGAAATTACAGACGTTTTAATGGAGAAGAATTCCCGACCGAAATCACTCTGACTCCGATGAAGATCCATCAGAAACCTGCGTTCCTCGCGGTATGGCACGAGATTACGGAAAGAAAAGTATATGAGGATTCTCTAAAGCGTGCCAAGGAAACCGCCGAAGCCGCGTCCAAAGCAAAGTCCGACTTTTTGGCGATGATGAGTCACGAAATTCGAACCCCCTTAAACGGAGTCATCGGAACCGTAAGTCTTTTGGAAGACACGTCCCTCAACTTGGAACAAAAAGAATATCTGGATATCATCAAGTCGAGCGGACAAAATCTTTTGATTTTATTAAACGACATCCTAGACCTATCTCGAATCGAATCTGGACAACTCAAACTGGAGATGCAACCCGTTTCTCCTCAAAAACTCAGCGAAGAGGTTTGTAATCTTTTCCGTCCTATGGCAGAGGAAAAAGGATTAATAGTCGAATCCAAAATTTCGTCTCTGGTTCCTAACTGGATCATCTCCGATCCTTATCGACTCAGACAGATTCTTATGAATCTCCTAGGAAACTCGATTAAGTTTACTGAAAAAGGAAGAATCATTCTCTTTGTAGAAGCCGAAAAATTTCCGAACGAAAAACTTAGAATCATCTTTCGTCTTCAGGATACGGGCATCGGAATTCCGGAAGAAAAATTAGAACTTCTATTCAAAGCGTTTAGCCAGGTTGATTCTTCCACCACAAGAAGATACGGAGGTTCCGGACTGGGACTTACGATCAGCAAAAAATTGGCGGAGCTAATGAAAGGCGAGATCATCGTCAAAAGTCAACTAGGACGAGGATCGGAGTTCACCCTCTCCATCATCAGCGAAAAGTTAGATTATAAAATCCCGGTCGGTGTTTTGGAATTACATTCGAAAAACCTGGCAAAGATCGCCATCGTTTCGATCCAAGATTATGCGCTCAAAGAACAGATCAAAAAATTCTGCGAAAGAAACGGTTTCTCCGTCAAACTCGCTCGTACCGCAAAGGAAGTGATCCGTATCATCTCCGAGGAAGAAAGAATCGGAATCTTTCTCACCGATCTAAATCTTCCCGACATGAATCTTCCTGAAATTTTGGACGAACTCAAAAACCAAACTCCAAACATTAAACTTACGATTATTCTTTTTATGGAGACCGAACTACAAAATTCTTATCATCACGTAACGCAGGGGCTTTTCAACCGTCCCGGTTTTAAAATATTCATGATGTTTAAACCGATTCTTTTGGACGAACTCAGTAAAATTTTCGAAAAAGCCTTCCCCACTCGAATTTCAAAAGAAGAACAAACGAGTGGCGATAAGGAAAAAAAACTCTCAGAAAGAATTCCTCTGAAAATTCTTTTGGTGGAAGATAACGTGATCAATCAAAAGATCGCGATCCGACTCTTGAGTAAATTGGGATATTCCGTGGACACTGCAAACAACGGAGTTGAGGCCTTATCGAGTTTAAAAAGTCAGTCGTATCAGTTGATTTTTATGGATATCCAAATGCCCGAAATGGACGGTTTCGAAACGACTCAGAATATCAGAAAGAATTTTACAAATCCGAATCCTATAATCGTTGCAATGACGGCTAACGCGATGGAAGGAGACAAGGAAAAGTGTATCGACGCAGGCATGGACGCCTACATCGCAAAACCGATTCAAATTCAAGATCTTGAATCTACGATCGCGCACCTATTTCAGTCCTGAAGATAGGTCAGCCTCTCCTTTTAAAAATTTCGCATATACCTCCGCGGTTTCGGTCGGTCTTTCCAACATAGGACTGTGTCCGCAATCCTTTAGAATCACTCGGGTAGAACTCTGAATTCCTTTTAGCAAAACGTCGGAAGAGCTGATATGAATCACTCGATCCGTGTCGCCCCAGACAATTAAGGTTCTTGCATGTATCAGTTTCATCCTATCTTCAAGCGCGGACATTTGAGTGCGTATTTCTTTATAGATCTTTTCGTTAAACTCCCGATTGCGGATCGACTTATCCGCAAAATATCCTTTTAAAAAAGAAGGAATCGTAGGCGGTTTTACAAAGATAAAGTTCATAAGAAAATCAAATTCTTCTTCGTTGTTGGCAACGAGAGGATTTTTTCCTTTGGAAAGGTGAACCGAAAGCTCGCTCTGAATCGGCGACTTCACACCCGCGGAATCCAAAAGGCCGAGAGTTAGAATCTTATCCGGATACGTGGCCGTATAAACTCCCGAGATCGAACCTCCCATAGAGTTACCGATGATATGAAACTTACTCAGACCGATCGCTTTTGAAAACTCATCCAAACGACCTACCTGGGTCAGAATGGAATACTCGTCTTCCTGCTTTCGATCATTTTCTCCAAAACCCGGAAGGTCTGGAATGACGACGCGATACGATCCAGTAAGAGTTCTTACAAACCGGGTCCAATTGTCCTTATCACCGCCGAATCCATGGATTAAAAGAATCGTTTCTCCCTTACCACCTTCGAGATATGTCCATTTGTAAGAACCAACTTGAACTTCTTTTTTTTCTAAGTTGGATTGATAACGTTCGTAGTAAAGAGCCGAAGAAACAAGAGCGCTCGAACAGGAAGGTATCGATATCGAAACGGTAAAAAACAGAAGGAGGGTGATCGCGAAGCGGGAGAAAAGACGCGCGGAAGGGTTAGTTTTCATTCTCATATTCCTTTTAGTCCCGGAGAGAAAATCCGGATTCGAATTTCGAATCCGGTGTTGTTTAAAAATCAGATCGTAAATCTTTTTCTAAGTTCTCTCGCGTAAGTCAAATCGTGAGTAAGCATTCTCAATCGTTTTGCCAAAAAATGAGAAATCGATTGATAGAATTTCAACGAAGCCTTTGCGTCTTTTGCAAAGATATCGTTCAGATGATCGTAAGGAATTCTTAAAAGTTCGGATCGTTCCATCGCCTCAACGGAAGCTGAACGTTTTCCGGGATCCAAAAAAGGAAGTTCGCCGAAATGATCTCCGGTTGCGATCGTAGTTACGTTTACGTCGTCTCCCTTTTCGGTAGAGGTAAGAACCTTTAACGTTCCGTAGATGACCACAAAAAACGCCTTGGCTTCGTTGCCTTCGTGAAAGATGGCGTCGCCTTGTTCGTAAACTTTGTATTCCGTCTTCTCGGCGATCGAACTCAATTCGTCTTCCGTAAAATTGGAAAATAGATAAATCTGTTTTAAAATTTCTTCTTTTGTATGTTGCATAATATTTCCCGAAATGCGAGTGTAAATCTCAGTTTAAATATTGCAAGCAGGTTCCGCGACCTAACAATCATTAAAACGAAATTTCAGTCCTTCCAGCCGGCAAAGAGCATACGAAGATAAAAACCATTTTCGGTTTTGAAAGAAAGTTTTGCGTGGAGTTGGAGAGAAAGCATATCGATCAATTTAAGGCCGAGTCCGTTCTGCAAGTTTTGCGCCTGATCCAAATCAAAACCCGTCCCCGTATCTCTGTATTCAAGTTCTACATATTCATCCATTTTTTTAAGATTCAAAAAAATATCTCCCTCTCTTCGATCGGCGAACGCATATTTTAAAGAATTTGTAAGAAGCTCGTTAAGAATCAGACCGATCGGAATCGCACGATCGATCGACATAAAAAAAGAATCTTCCAGATTGTGAATTCGAACTTTATCGGACTGACCATAGATGGAAAGTAGATTGGAAGAAAGCGAAAAATAATAACTTTTTAGATCCACTTTTGCTAGATCGTCCGAACGATAGAGTTCTTCGTGAACGAGCGCCATCGATTTTACTCTCAACTCGCATTCCCTCAGAACCTTTTGTAAATACGGATTCTCGTTAAATTCGGAATGAAGACTCAAAAGACTCGAAACGATCTGAAGATTATTTTTAACTCGGTGATGAATCTCCTGCAACATCAGCTCTTTTTCTTTTAAAGAATTTTCCATCCTTTTCTGAATGAGTTTTCTTTCTCGAATGTCCCTTACGACGGCGAGAAGTCGACCTTGCTCCAAACGAACCGCGTTGATCTCGACCGGAATCTTACTTCCATCGGCGCGTCGGATCACCCTCTCCCGAATGAGAGTCGTCCCTTCGTCAAAATTCAAACTGAGAGGAAGTTCTTTTAGATTTTCCGAGTCTATGATATCAAACGCGGTCATACTGAGCATCTCGTCCTTCGTATAACCCGTAAGTTCCGATGACATTTGATTGGCTTCTTCTATCGCTCCGGTTGGTCCTATCAAAACGATTCCGTCGGCGGCGAGTTCGATTAGGTTTCTATATTTTTTTTCACTGACTGCCCTCGCCTCCAAGGCTCGGTTTCTTTCCGTCACGTCGTGTATGATAGAATAGAGATAAGTTCTTCCGTTTAAAGAGATAGGACCTGAAAAAACTTCCACGTCCCGATGAATCCCGGACTTCAATCGATGTATAAAATTAAAGTAGAGTCTGTTCTCCGAACTCGCGAGCAACATTTCAGTTTTAATCTGTTCCGGGTTGAGAATATTAATATCGCTGATTTTTAGATTTAAAAATTCCTCTCGAGTGTATCCGTAAAACTCAAGAGCAGATTCGCTTACATTGACGATACAGCCGGTCTCGACGTCGAGGATAAGTTTAATCGCTAGATTCTTATGAAAGATCTGAAAGAATTGATCCTCCATTTTTTGTTCGGCCTCGAGATTGGATAAACGAAGAAGAAAAATGTCTTCGCTTAACAATTCTAAGGATCCTCTGATCGAAATATCCTCTCCTTTTCGATTGATTAAAATCAGAGTTCCGTCCCACGGAAGATTTGCGGTAGAAATCGATTGCCAGTCCGGAATCAAATCAAAGACAGAAAGCCCCCGCGACCCTCCGAAACCAAGGTATTCCAGGATATAAGAATCCACACTCAAAAGTTCTCCGTTTTTTCGAACGATCAGATTCAATTCGGAAAGGAAGTTGGTTTTTAAATTCAAAGTTCCTTCTCTTGTATTGGTTTGTTGGTTCGGACTCATGAGGATGGAATTTCTTACAATGATTCGCTTTCTATAATCCTGCAATTTAAAATTAGAATTGGAAATTATGTATTCTGCTAAAATGGGACTCTCTTTCGGCAGAAAAAAGGGGATTCCTACTCTAAAGAGCTCATTTTAAGCGGATTTTATTCTAACCGTTAGAAAAAAGGATTTGCCCTCTCAGATTCGGGATCCGAACTTGCAAGAAGTTGAAAAGTATAGCGTTTGCTACAGGAAATTTATGGAATTTTTCGCACAAAACAAAGAGTTACTCGGAATCCTGATGATGCCCATCACCTACGGGTTTGTGGGTTGGTTCACCAACGTCGTCGCCTTGAAGATGACCTTCTATCCTCTGGAATTTGTAGGAATTCCTCCTTATCTCGGATGGCAGGGTATCGTGCCTAAAAAATCCCAGAAGTTGGCTCTGAAATCCGTAAACATCATGACGGAACGTTTGATCAAGGTGGAAGATTTTTTTTCCAAGGTCGATCCGGATCAATTGGAAAAAGAATTTCAACCCGTTTTGGATCAACTCATTCCCGAAGCCACTCGAGAAATCATACATCATATCAATCCTACCCTTCGTTCTAAATTAGAGGGGGAAGAAGAAGCAAGAATCATCTCCGGCGTTCAAAAAAAGAACGAACATACGGTTAAGAATATTATGATACAGGTAAAGGAGAATGTTTCAAGCGTGTTCAACTTTAAATCCCTTGTCCTTCGTAAACTTACCGGCCCGAATGTAAAACGAATCGTAGACATCTTCCAAGAAGTGGGAGCTAAAGAATTTAAGTTTATAGAACACTGCGGTTGGTATCTCGGCGGCGCAATGGGAATCATACAAGCCCTCGCGTGGAATCTATTTCCGTATTGGTGGACTCTTCCGATCCAAGGTGTGGTGGTCGGTTATATCACAAACTGGGTCGCGCTTACGATGATCTTTCGTCCTTTGTATGAAAAAAAAATCGGGCCCATCCGTTATCAGGGACTTTTTCTCAAACGTCAGGAAGACGTTTCAAAAAAATATTCAAACGTGTTTGCGACTCAGGTGTTAACCGCAAGAAACGTTCTCGAAGAAATTTTATACAAACGTGCGGCTCGCTCGCTCGTGGAAACCATCCAAGTCGAAACTGAATCGGCCGCTCATCGACTGCACTTAAACGGAACCCTCGACGGCGAGACGAGCAACGAGAATTCGGAGTTTGAAACTTCCAAAAAGGAAGTGATCGCAAGAGTTTCGGATTCTTTAGCTAACAGTTCCAATAAACTCGAAACCTATATGGGAAGAGCGATGTCCATCGAGAACAATATGTTCAAACGGATGAAAGACCTTCCGCCGGAAGAATTCGAACCGATCCTACGTTCCGCGTTTCAAGAAGACGAATACGTTTTGATTTTGATCGGTTCCGTATTGGGCGCGATCGTAGGTCTTTTCCAAGGGATCTATATGCTCTATGTTTCTTAAGGACGAGGATAGAATGAAAACGATTCAGTTGACCGAAGATTCTCCCGAACTCTTTCTCAAAAAAATGCAGAAGGCATTGAGCGGAAAAGAACTCGGCTCCATCGTAAGCTTTCATTTAGAAGATCAAAAACTTACGATCCGTTTTGCCGGTTTTGGAGAATCCAAGATCTGGTATTCCATCCGCAGATCGGAAACCGGTTTTTATGAAGCGATAAAACTCAAAGAGAAGATCGCTTTTACTCATCTTGCGTTTCGTTCCGGTATAGAATCCGAATTAAGAAGCTTGATGGAACGCTTCGGAGCAAAAATATCGGACGAATGAAGAATCGGAATCTTTCGTCAGACAAAAAATACATTTCAAAACGATTACAAATTCCGATCGGAGATTCTCAGGTCATAGCGGCTGAAGTCTACGGTCCGTTTCCTCTTTTAAAAAATTCCCCGGCTCCGGTGATTTGTATTCACGGTCTGACCGGTAATCTTAAAAACTTTGCTCCGCTCGCAAGAGATCTCGTAAAACAAGGTCTCACCGTAATCACTTACGATCTTCGAGGAAGAGGACAATCTTCCAAACCGGACATTTCCTATTCTCACGCGCTGCACGCGGACGACTTACTAAAGATTGTAGATTTTTTAAAAATCAAAAAGGCAAATCTTCTCGCACATTCTCTTGGTTGTTGGATCTCTTTGGCTTTTGCAAAAAAATATCCGCAAAGAACTGGAAAACTCTGTTTGATCGACGGAGGAGGACAACTTTCTATCCGGAGAAAACTTTCCAATCTTCTCATGATCCAGGAATCCTTGCAGCGTCTGGGCAAAACGTTTTCTTCCAAGGAAGAATATCTCAACTTGGCGAAACAATCTCCTATCTTAAGTTCTTGGAACGAGGATGTTGCAAATTTTCTAATATACGAATTAGAATCGATCGGAGAGGGAAAAAATCCATCTTACAGATGTAATATTCCGGAATACGTCGTCGATTCCGAGTTGGTTCAGATGGGAGGCGCAAGAAATCCGGGAAAGATCTTTACTAATTTTCTAAAACATCCGATCCAGAGCGTTCGTATCTTAAAAAAGAATCGGGTTCTTCCCTATTCTCAAATTTCCGCGCCGGCTCTCGTCATCCGTGCGGGAAAACCAAATTTTAAAAATGGAGACGAACTTCTTCCGGATTCAGCGATCGACACTTTTCAAAAGGCCTGGAAGGATTCCGTCTTTCTCACACTTCCGGATAAGAATCACTACGAAGCCATTCTTCTTCCGGATCTAAAACGGGATGAAACGATCGCTTGGTTTTTTTCCAAGTCTTAATTGCTCAGAGATGAATCGCACCCTCTTCTTCTTTTCCTCGGAGTGAAATCCAAGGAGAAAATTTCCAGATCAAAAAACCAAAGCTCAAAAGAAATAATCCGGCAAGCCATCGGTTCTTTCTTTTTGTATAAAGAAGACTAGACATTCCGGGCGTCGCTATTTCGCCTTTTTTATAAATCATATTCGATTCTTCCGAAATGGATTCGATTCCGATTACGTGAAGAACGGGAACCTTTTTTTCAAGATAGTATTTTAGAATCGAATCCGGCAGTTCCGAAAATTCGCCCGGTTCTCGAACAAGTCCTCTTGGGATTCTTTTTTTACCCAAACTCGTTCCAGTAGAAACGGTTCCCCCGCCGACATTGACGTAGAGAGATACATTCTGTTTTTCATATATTCTAATTCTTTTAAGAAGAGAATCCTCAAAGGAATCGACCGAAAGATAAGGATATCCGTTTTTTTGAATCGAGTTTCGAATCTGTTTTACACCGATTTGGCCGATCCCGATTCCTTGGTCGTCGATCCCACCGGTGGATAACGCGCGAGCCCTTTGCAAAATCAATCCTTCTTGAAACAGAAGATTCTCCAGTTCCGGCCATAAAAAATCGGGGACATTGGCCCCGTATTGTGAAGACGAAACGCTTCCGATCACGATTACCTTCAAACCCATCGCGTCGGCCGCGGAGTAAAATGCAATATTCAAAGCAGGGAAAGATCCTGAAATTCCCGCGGCGATCTCGTCCCCTTTTTTTAAACCCGCTTTTAAAAACTGATCCACAAACCAAACCGCGAAGTCGGGATGAATCGAAACTTGTTTCGAAGAAAGTTTTCCGGAGGAACTCGTTACCGAAGAAAGCTCCAATCCGATCAAGCCGCTTCGGCTCGGATCCAAATCGAAATCCGTTTTTAAACCTCTTTCGTGTTTCACTTCCGCAATCTTTTGAAAACATTGAAAGGCTCTTTCACTCGCCTTCCGTTTGATCTCAAATTCGGACACGGGTTCTACGATGGGAAAAAACTCTACCGATGCCCAACAAAGAATCGAAAAGAAACTCAGAAAAAAAATAAAAAGAGAAGAACGATTTTGCAAAATCCAAACTTTCACGGTGAGCTAAATTCTCCCAAAAGAAGAATGAGAAAAAGCCTTACTAAAGAGGAACAGAGAAAGGTCGCTGAAATCGTACGAAAGATCCCTTGTTTGTCCGCAGAAATCGCGATGAGACCGGGCACGATATGACCAATCCATCTATATTCATAATTTCTTATGGATCCAAAATAGAACCTTTCGATTTCCTGAAGACTCAAAGAAATAAGAATCGAAAGCAAGAGAAGAAAGACGATCTTTCTTTGACCGAAGGATAAAAACGAACCTTCCACGATTTTGTAAATTCCGAACGTCAACAAGGAACTCGCAAATAAAAAGAATAATGTCCCAGGTTGTAAAAGAGAAAGTGCGACGTAACCGGGAACCACCCAACCTCCCGGGTGTAGTCCCGTTTTTTCCCAAAGAAAAAATCCGAGAAGAATTCCGATTCCGATCGAAAGAGTCAAGACTTCCATTCTTCTCCCTCACGACCTCGTTCTAAAATCGAACATTGATTTTGCAACCAGAGCCTTCCTTCCCCTTCGAAGTTTCCGGCGCCGATCCAAATCTGAGAATCGAATCTATTAGAATTCCATTGTATACTTTCGGAAACTTTTTTTCGTATGATCTTGGCCTTCCCTTTGTAAGCCTTGGCAAAGAGTCGATATCCAGGTCCGAAAAAATAAATTTCCCCCAAGTCGGGAATCTCCGAAAAAAAGGAAGCAAACTCGGTCGTTCTTACGGGTCTTTCTTTTTTAGAACTAAAGATAACGTTTACTCTTTGAGACGGATGTGTTTCCTTTACGGAGCTGAATATTTTTTCCCAAGACGTAGTGTCGTTTGCAGCAAACGCAAAGACAAAAGTTTGTTTTGTATCGTTCAAAGAAAACTCTCGGATTACGAGGGCCCCAGGGTCTGGATTCGTCTTGGAAATTCCTTTCAGAATCACGGATTCGTCGATGTGCAGACTTTCGCAGAGAGAAACCGCGATCTCGATATTCTCCAGATGTTCCGGATAACGCAAGGAACTTGCAATTTTTTGAATGGATTCTTTTGAAGTTTTAGGAAGGCCGATTACCGCGTTCGTATTTTTTTGTTTGGCGATCCTTTCCCAATCAAAATCCTTCAAGGATTGTCCATACACAAGCGTTCCGTTTTGAGGAATCGTGTGCAAAAAGCCGTTTCGGATCTCCTCTTCCGAATCCGCAAATTCTCCGTGATCGGGTCTTACGTTTGTGATTACGGTATGAGTCGCTTGGAGAAGAAGGGTTTCCGAATCCTTTTGATACTGAGGTTGCACCGCCATACATTCCACGACGACGGCCTTAGGTTTACGGTTTGCGGCGAAGTCTAAAAAGGACATCTGTTCCGCGATAGAAACCTTATTTCGAAAGATCCGATTCTCACTTCGATCCGGAAACAAAAGACTGGGAGCGGAACCGGTGGTCTTTGCAAATGGATTCCAACCCGCTTCCACAAGAATCGAATGAATCAAACGAGTGACGGAGGACTTTCCCCTGGTTCCGTTTACGTGAATTCGAATCGGAATCTGCATTAAAGAATTTGTATGTTTCCTCTTTTCCAAAACCAGGAATAAAACAAAAATCAAAAAGGAAACAAAAAGAATCGAAATCGAAAAGATCATGTTTGGTCAAGTTTTGGGTTCTAAAGAAATGAGAATCGCCGTGATGTCGTCTTGAATTTTTTGTTTTCCGAGATGGTCCATCAAGGCTTGTAAGATCGCAGGAATCGTTTCTTCCATCGGTTCTTTGAATTTTTTCGCGAGAAGCCTTTGGACCGCGAGTTCGCCAAACTGCTGTTTATCGGAGTTGAATTCTTCGTAAATTCCGTCGGTGAGTAAAAAGAGCCGATCACCTTCCCGATAACTCAGGGAAAATATTCCGTAGGAGTTACTCGGATCTAAACCCAGAAGAGAACCCGTTCTATCCAAGCCCATGACAAGATCCTCGGAAAGAAAAAATTGCGGTGGATGTCCGCCGGAAGAATATACGATCCGCTTTTCGTTTGTATCGATGTCCGCCAGAAAACAGGAAAAGAACATTCCTATGTTTCCGAAATTCTTGCAATATTCGTGATTGAATTCGGTGAGAATTTTTCCCGGATCCAGATCTTTTTTTTTGAGAGATTCTAAAATTCCTTTGAGAGTCATCGTAAGAAGCGCGGCCTGAATCCCGTGTCCGGTCGCGTCGGCTAAAAAAACACGCAAGACCCCGGGTTTGATTTCAAAAAGATCATAAAGATCACCGCCGACTTCCATCATAGGAAGATAAGCTGAATGAACTTGAATTCCGGAAATCGAAGGAATGGCGGAAAGAATTTCGGATTGGAGTCTTTTGGCGAGGCCGAGTTCCTCCTTCATGGATTTATAATATCCCGCGAGCAATCTGGATCTCTGTCTTACCTTTTCTTCGAGCCTTTCCAGGAGTTCTTCTTTTTCCCGGTCCATTTTTTTTAGGGTCTGATTGGCTCTTTTGAGCTCTATTAGAATTCTATGTTTTTCTGATATATCACGGATGATGATATGATATTGATAAGAATCCTCCGGTCCCGTGACCGATACGGAAACTTCCGAGATCAGAATCGATTTGTCTTTTCGGATCAATCGAATCGGCCCAAAAGGTTTTCTTCTTTTTTTGTCCGGGAGTTTGGCTACGTTTTTAAGAATTCTATAGAATCGATTTCGAATCCGAAGAGGAAACTGATGTTCGATCGTCTTGCCCATGAGCTCCGAAGCCAAAAAGCCGGACATATTCTCCGCCGCAGGATTGATCAAAAAAATTCGGAAGTCTTTGTCTAAGGAAACGATCGCGTCGATCGCGGAGTGAAATAGCTGTGAATAGCGTTCCTCGGGGTCGTAACTTTTCTGTTCGAAACTCGTGGAACCTGTCATAGCGTGTCGGAAGAGAGTCTATTAGGATGAAACCTTCTTATCGTAAAGTCAAGGATCTTTCAGAAAGATTCAGGAAGATCCACGTAAAAGCGGGTGAAACCTTTCTCGGATTGAAAGGAGAGTTCTCCTCCCATTTCTCGGACCAGGTTATAAGAAACAGTAAGTCCGAGCCCCGTGCCCTTTCCGATCGCTTTTGTTGTGTAGAACGGATCGAAAAGTTTATGTCTGTTTTCTTCCGCAATCCCGATTCCGGAATCTTCTACGATCGTTCTTACAAACTTTCTGCCTTCTTTTTGAATCGAAGTCCAGGAAACTCTAAGAATTCTTGGCTGCATCGGATCCGAATTGCTTTCGATCGCGTCTTTTGCGTTAGTAAGAAGATTGAGATAAACCTGTCTGAGTCTTCCCGCAGAACAAACCGCATAAACAGGAACTCCCAAATCCGGAACCACCGTTTCAATTTCCGATTTTCGAAAGACATTCTTCAAAAGACCGTAAGTGCAACAGAAGATGGAAGTGAGATCGTGGATCTTGACTTCTTCTTTTTCTAAACGTGTAAAGGTAAGCATATCCCGAACGATCTCGGAGATCCGATTGCTTTCTTGCAAAATGATTCCGGCGTATTTACGAAGCGGATTTCCGTTTTCAATCCCATTGAAAACCATTTCGGCGTAGTTGATCACGCCCATCAGAGGATTGTTGATCTCGTGAGCGACTCCCGCAGAAAGAGTTCCGATCGCTTCCAATTTCTGTCTTTGCACCCAAGAATCGGTCGGCTTTTCTAAACCGGTAACTGCGTTTTCTAAAAAATGACTCTGAGAATCGGATCCGGCGATCGCAAAGGGAGACGGTTCTAAGTAGGCAAAGATCTGGAGATCTTCCAGATCGAATGCAAAGGAAACTGAATATTCTTTTTGAGAACCGTCTTTGACGAGAATCAGAATTTCGTAACTCGGAATGTTTTCTAAATGTTTGAGATCGGGCCAAAGAGAAGGATCTGAAAAATCAGGAATTCGACTTTTGAATTCGCAGATGGAGATCCAGTTCTGGCTGTCTTCTAACGCGGATTTAGAATAACCGGAGGCCTTACAAAAGGCTGAATTTGCTTTTTTGATCTGAAAGGATGGCTCTAAGACACAGGCCGGTACCGGGGAAAGTTCAAAGAAGTTATATGACATCCGGTTCTAAGCGATCACAGTTTGGAAAAGCCCCCCCATTCTATGAAGAATTAGAACCGGAAATAGATCAGAATCTAACGTTAGAACCCGGTAAAATGTGTTTCAAAACGATAGAAACTTCAGTACACTTTTAATAATTCGACTTCAAATACGAGAGTGGAATTGGGAGGAATTGCGGCGCCCGCTCCTCTGGATCCGTATCCCAACTCGGGTGGAATCGTAAGTTTACGAATTCCGCCTTCTTTCATTCCTCTTACGCCTCGATCCCATCCTTTGATGACTTCGCCCGCGCCTAAATTGAAAGTAAACGGAGCTCTACGATCTCTCGAGCTATCAAACTTTTTCCCGTTCGTAAGAGTTCCCACATAGTGAACCGTAACGTTCGATCCGGAGAAGGCTTCTTTTCCGGTTCCAACGCGAATGTCCTTGATGATCAGATCTTCCGCGAATGCGGGAGCAAACGACAGAACCAAAAAGCTAACGATAACACTCAAACGAATCAATTTCATTTTCCTCTCCCTCCGGTTCTTCTGACCCCGGCCCCTGAAAATCCCCCTGCTTTCGACTGACTTCCATGAACCTTACCGGAACTGGAGAGTCCTTTGAGGGATTGTTTTCTTTCAAATTCTTTCTTCAATTCTTCGGAATCTACGACGGCGATCTGTTTGCCAGCGATCTCTTTTTTATTCAACGCCGCGATTGCTTTTTCTCCGGCGGAATCTTCCATCTCCACAGATCCATAGGATAAAGAACGACCTGTGGTTTTGTCTTTTTTAATATTTACGTCCTGAACCGTTCCAAACTCCGAAAAAATCTTTTTCAGCTCGTCTTCGGTAAGTTCCTGGGGCAAATTTCCTACTGATATCTTCATGATTTTTCCTTCTGAGGAATCAATTTGCAAAATCCAATTCTATTGAAAACCAAATTCCAAAATTAGAATGCACAAAACTCTTCGATTCCGAACAAGATTCGAAGCAAAATATTTCCTTTTCGATACGAAAATCCGGGGAAAGAAGAAGGAATCATTTTTGTCTTGGAAGCAGATCGGAAACGGGAATTCTGGAGAGCAATGGCCGATTTTTTTCAACTCAATCCCGGTGAAATTCTTACCTTAGTAGAAAAGGCAGGGTACGAGCCTTCCGGTCATTGTATGGCTCTGAACAGTTTGGAGAATCGAGTCTTCGACCTTCGTTTGGAAGACGGAACTCATATCATTTCCAAATTCTACAGACCCGGAAGATGGACTCGGGAACAGATTTTGGAAGAACATCAATTTCTTCTGGATCTGAGAGAAGAAGAAATTCCGGTCTGCGCGCCCCTTTTGTTTCCGGATGGAAACAGCCTCGCGTCCTTTCAAGATGAAATCTTTTATTCTTTCTGGCCTCGGGTCGGAGGAAGATCACCGGACGAGCTGACGCCGGAAAATCTTAGAATTCTCGGAAGGCTCCTAGGGAGAATCCACAACGTAGGCCAGTCCAAAATTCTAAAACATAGAATCACTCTTGATTCCAAAACCTATGGAACCAATCCTTTGGAAGTTCTGATTCAAGGGGATTGGATTCCTTCCAGTTGTAGAAAAGAATATCAAGAAACCGCTCTGCGGATCTTCGATCTTTTCCAAGAAAAAATCGTTTCGGTTCCGATGCATAGAATTCACGGAGATTGTCATAAGGGAAATCTTCTGAACGGAAAGGAAGGTTGGTTCTTTGTGGACTTCGACGATTCTCTGAACGGGCCCGCCGTTCAGGATTTTTGGATGCTTCTTTCCCGGGGACAAGAAGGAATCGAAGAAAGAGAACATCTCATTTCCGGTTATCGGGAATTTCGAGACTTCGACGATCGTTGGTTGGATTTGATCGAAATTTTGAGGGCGATGCGGTTTATCCACTACTCTTCTTGGATTTCCACACGATTTGAAACCGATCCTTCCTTTCCCACGGCTTTTCCGCACTTTGTCGGAAATGAATACTGGGAAAAAGAAACCCTCGAACTCAAAGAACAATACAAACTCGTCTTAGGTTCCTTAGGTGATAAACATTTCTTTTCGGTTACAGAGTCCCTTCCTCCCGAAGAAGAACTGACCAACAAGGATTTTTTTTGGGACTTGGAAGATTAACCGATTGCTTTTGTAACAGAAAAGTAATAATCACAATTGGGTCCGAGACAAAATTTCAGTTGTCCGACTTCCCCTATAGAAAAGACTCAAAAGAACTCGATATTCAAGATACTAAAGCGAAAACTGTAGATTCTACTAAACAATAAACGGAAGCGTTTCATGGACTTTTTCCTCATCATCGTAATCCTCATGGCCATCCTCGGAATCGGCGACCTTTTAGTCGGAGTTTCGAACGACGCCGTAAACTTCACCAACTCGGCGGTCGGTTCCAAGGCCTCATCAAAAAGAATCATTCTGGTAGTTGCCGGAATCGGGATCATCTTGGGCGCACTTTCTTCCAGCGGAATGATGGAAGTGGCAAGAAAAGGAATCTTTCATCCGGGCGGCTTTGCACTCCAAGATCTCATGTTCTTATTCTTAGCAGTGATGCTGACGGATATCGTTCTTTTGGATCTTTACAACACTCTGGGACTTCCGACTTCTACGACCGTGTCTCTTGTGTTCGAACTCTTGGGAGCGGCCCTTGCCATCGCATTCTTAAAAACCGGAACCTTAAACGGGGCCTTCCAGATCATCAACTCGGAAAGCGCGTTGAAAATCATCTTCGGGATCGTGACGAGCGTAATCGTCGCCTTCTTTTCGGGGATGATTTTACAGTTTTTCTTTCGATTTATTTTCTCCTTCGATTTGAAAAGATCGATGAAATACTTCGGAGGAATTTTCGGAGGTCTTTCGGTTACGACCGTGATCTTTTTCACCCTTTTGACCGCGATGAAAGGTTCGGCTCTGATCACTCCGGAGATGAGCAAATTCTTAAATGAGAATTTTACAAACATCCTTTTGATCAGCTTCGCTGGATTTTCGATCTTCTTTCAAATCCTAGTATTATTAGAATGGAATATTCTAAAATTCTTAGTTTTGGTCGGAACCGGTTCCCTCGCGATGGCGTTTGCGAGCAACGACTTGGTAAACTTCATCGGAGTTCCGCTCGCAAGTTTTACAACCTGGACTTTGATCCAACAAGGCGGAGATCCGAGCGCTCTGGCAACCGGTCTCGCCGGAAACGTAGCGACTCCGAGCTTTATTCTTTTGGGCGCGGCCTGTGTGATGCTCTTCCCTCTCTGGTTTTCGAGAAAGGCTGAATCCGTTACTCAGACGGAAGTCACTCTGGGTTCTCAAGGGGAAACCTTAGAGGCGTTTAACACGAGTTTAGTGGCTCGCGTCTTTGTTCAAATCGCTCTGGGAATTTATCTTCCGATCAAAGCGATTCTTCCTGCGAGCGTAAGAAACTTTATCGGGAAACGTTTTGAAAATAGAAACACATTAGAAATCGTGAAAGTTCATGAAACGGAAGCATTCGACTTGCTCCGAGCTTCTGTGAACATCCAGATTTCGAGCGCATTGATTCTAATCGGAACTCTCTACAAACTTCCGCTTTCAACGACATTCGTAACCTTTATGGTTGCGATGGGAACTTCGTTGACGGACGGAGCTTGGAACAAAGAGAATTCGGTAAATCGTGTGAGCGGAGTTTTGACCGTCGTAGGCGGTTGGTTCTTTACTGCGATTATCGCCTCGACCACTGCGGGAATCATCGGTTCCATTCTTTATATATTCGGTTTTTCTTCGGTCTTTGTTCTTGTGATCGTTGCGGGTCTTTTGATTTTTCTTTTTGGAAGAATTCATAAAAAACGCCAAGACACATACGACGAGAATCTTGAAAAACTGATCACTCTCAAAAAACATCCTGAGAGAGCTCTTTCCAGAACGATTTCTTCGATGCTCGCGAGCTTGAGCGTTGCGAGAAAAGCGCTCAACAACGCTTGTGCGGGTTATGTAAACGGTAAGAAAAAGAATTTCAGACAGACTCAAAAACTCTTAAAAGATCTAAAGAAGATGAGAGAAAATTCTCTTTCCAGCTTTTTGTCGATCGCAAACAAACATCTCGAAGAAGAAGACTTGGCGTCCATTCATCCGATCACGGATTCCATCAATCACCTGGATAGAATTACGGAAAGCATCTGGAATATCCTGAGAACCTCTTCCAATGGAATCAATTCTTTCCATGAAGTTTCCAAGGATGAAAAAGAAGAAGTCAAAGAACTTAGAAAACAGGCCACCAACCTGATGGAACTCTTGGCCGATTCGGATAAGTTTCCCGATCTTTTAGAAAAAGCAAAATCCGAGAAGAAGACAAAAAATCTCGAAAAAGCAAAACAAAATATCTACAAGAGCCAGATGAAACGAATCAAAAAGGGAGACAGCAAACTCAAATCGAGCGTTTCCTACTTCGTGATCATCGATGAACTCATCGACATCAATGAGAATCTTCTTTCTCTCGCAGAACAACTGAGCGTCGCGATCCCTTGGGCAGAAAAGAAAAAATTGGAATTGCAAGGTAAATCCATCCTCGCTTCCAAAGCCGAAGAAAAGAAAAAGAAGAAGTAACTCTTATTCCTCTCCCCATCCGCGATTTGCAAAAGTAAATCGTGGATGGCTCCCTTGATACGACCTCGCCCTACACGCGGGACAAACCCCCACTTTCCAGAATTCTCCGCTGATAAATTAGAATCTAACTAAATCTCTACTCTGTTATTCGAATCTATCCACAAGGACCAAGCCGAATCAAAACAAAACCGTCTCTTATCTTAAAGTTGGATCAACCCGAAATAAACTCAAAGGGCCTATATTGAAGGGTCCAATCAAAACAAATCAATCTTTTTAAAGGATCTTAAAGATCCTTCCATTCAATATTAGAATATTTTAATTTACAAAATTCTTTGTTTGTCCGCATTCTTTTTGGGGAAACCAGCCACCGAAGAATCTGAAACGTTTTTCGCAAAGAATCTTTGCCGAGAGGACGCAAAGGAGAGTATTCTGTAGGAGTTCCGACAAAGAAAAGCCGATTTTTTTGCTTGGAAAATTAGGTTTTTGTGATATAGGAAAATCTCCGGAGTTTTCCCGCCACCGCTCCCCTCCACCCAAAATCAGGGTGGGGCCCGCGTGTTTTACAGTAGAGTCGTCGTAGTTCCTACAAAACTATCTTGAGACAAGCATCTGTATGCGAAAAATCCGCAACCAATAGAGAACATCGAGGTTTAAACCCCGAGCAAACTCGATGGATCCAACCAGGTCCACCCAACACTTCGCTCTCTTTGGAGAGCTCGGTGAAAAACTAAGCGATTTTGGATTCTTTTTTGAGAATGAGCGTCGGCATCACGCGGTCTGAGATGACTTCCCCGGTGATGATCACTTCTTCAATGTCTTTTCGAGATGGAATGTCGAACATCAGATCCAACATGATATTTTCCACGATGGCTCTCAGTCCTCGGGCTCCCGATTCTCTTTTGATCGCGAGTTCTGCGATACGATCGATCGCATCTTCACGGAATGTAAGTTTTACATTCTCGAGTTCTAATAAACGAGTGTATTGTTTGAGAACTGAGTTTTTTGGTTCGCGGAAGATTTGTTTGAGCATATCCACGTCCAGCTCTTGGAGTGTCGCTACGATCGGCAAACGTCCGATAAATTCAGGAATCAATCCAAACTTGATTAGATCTTCCGGAATCACCTGTCCCATCAACGCGTCCTTGCTGTCCGCCTGAGGTCTTGTCTCTTCGGATCCGAAACCGATCGTTTTCACACCGGTTCTGGATTTGATGATGTTCGGAAGATCCACAAAGGCTCCTCCGAGAATGAAGAGAATATTCTTCGTATCGACTTGTAAGTATTCCTGGTGAGGATGTTTTCTCCCACCCTGAGGAGGAACGTTGGCTACGGTGCCTTCAATAATCTTAAGAAGCGCTTGTTGAACACCTTCTCCGCTCACGTCTCTCGTGATCGAAGCACTATCCGACTTGCGGGCAATCTTATCTACCTCGTCGATATAGATGATTCCGATTTCAGCTTTTTTGATATCATTGTCCGCGTTTTGGATCAACTTGAGAATGATGTTCTCAACGTCTTCTCCCACATATCCGGCTTCGGTCAATGCAGTCGCGTCTACGATTGCAAAAGGAACCTTGATAATTCTTGCAAGAGTCTGAGCGAGAAGAGTTTTCCCGCTTCCCGTAGGTCCGATCAAAAGAATATTCGATTTTTCGATTTCGATATCGGATTTCTTTTCTTTCAGATTTACGCGTTTGTAGTGGTTGTAAACCGCTACGGAGAGGGCTTTCTTTGCGTGATCTTGTCCGATTACATACTGATCCAAGATCGCCTTGATGTCGGCCGGACTTGGAACCTCGCTAAAAACTTCCGATTTTTCGTGAGTATGATCGTGATCTTCCGCAATGATTTCATTACAGAGAGAAATACACTCGTCGCAGATGTAAACACCCGGACCGGCGACTAAACGTTTTACTGCATCCTGTTCTTTTCCGCAAAAAGAGCAGAATAGTTTTTGTTTACCGTTCGTTCCCGGTGTTTTCTTCGCCAAGGGAGATCTCCTTATTAAGCTGGGGCAGCGACTGGCGCTGTTTTGCTACGGTCGATATCGATTACGGTATCTAGAATTCCGTAGTTCTTCGCTTCTTCCGCGGTCATATAAAAATTTCTTTCGGTATCTTTCTGAATTTGCTCCACACTCTTTCCGGTGTGTTTGTGATAGATCGTGTTTAAAATTTCTTTCAGTTTCAGAACTTCTCGGGCTTGAATCTCGATATCGCTCGCTTGACCCGTCGCCCCGCCCATAGGTTGGTGCATCATGATTCTTGAATTCGGAAGCGCGGAACGTTTTCCGGGAGCGCCGCCTGCCAGAAGCAGAGCCGCCATAGAAGAAGCCTGACCCAAACAAAGAGTTCTTACGTCGGGCTTTATGTATTGCATTGTATCATAAATGGCGAGACCGGAAGAAACATAACCTCCGGGAGAATTGAGATACAAATAGATATCTCTCTCCGGATTTTCAGCTTCCAAGAATAACAATTGGGCTGTAATCACGTTTGCATAATCGTCGTTGATTGCATTCCCGAGAAAGATGATTCTATCTTTTAAAAGTCGGGAAAAGATATCGTAAGATCTTTCTCCCCTGCTCGTCTGCTCGATCACATACGGAATTACACTCATGATTTCTGCTCTTCCTTTTGGTTCAGATATTCTTTTACCTGGCCAATACTCAATTTGTCAGTATATTTCTTTTCTACAAGATCAAAGAGGGTATCATCCACTTTTTTCGCGAAAAAATTTTCTCGATAATTATCCATGAGTTTTCCCTTTTCCAGCTCTTTTTTAAGATCGGACAGAGAAATCTGGTAACTTGACGCAAGTTTTTCTAAATCGGCATCAAAATCCGAATCAGAATACACAATGTTCTCCGTCTGAGCGATCTTTTGACGGGTGAAAAAGTGTTTCAGGCGGGTTTCCGCGAGATTTTTGAAAGATTCTTGCACTTCTTTCAGATCTTTTTTGATCATCTCCGCGTATTTTTCCATCGTAATGTGAGGAAGACGGAATTCGTGGATCATATTGTGAAAAACGTGTTCGGATTCTTCTTTTACATAAGATTCCGGGAAGATAAACTTAGAATCGTCGATGACTTCCTTGTAGATCTCTTCCATCTTCTTATTCTTCACCCCGTCCTCAAAACGTTCCTTAAGGTTCTTACGAATCTTATCTTTGAGGGCGCCGAGAGACTCGGAACCGTCGAATTCGGAAGCGAGATCGTCGTCCACCGGTGGGAGAATGTTTGCATATTGAGCTTTTACGGTTACGGAATATTCAAAGGATTTCCCCGCCACTTCGTTCTGAGAATAATCTTCAGGGAATGCGTGGACAAAGTCCTTGCTGTCTCCGGTTTTTAAACCGTAGAGATTGTCATCAAAACCTTTCAGATTGCTTTCGTGACCTAAATGGTAGTCGTTGGAAGTATTGCTCGCGTTTTTCGGTTCTTGACCGGATTCGCGGACCACGTATTCCATATCGATAATGTCCCCGCTCACGGTGACTTGGCCTTCTTCTTTGAGCTGTTTACGGGCCAATTGTTTACGGATGGTTTCGATCTCTTCTAACACGTCGGCGTCGGATACGACAACTTCCGGAAGTTTGACCTTGACCTTTTTGTATTTACCGAGGGTGATTTCCGGATTGGTTTCATAAACCGCTGTCGCGATCAGAGTTTTTCCGGGTTGATAGTCTTGGATTTCAAATTTTGGAAACCGGACCATCGGATGTTCTAATTTTGTAATGATAGAAGTCATTCCGTCCACGATCAGAGTGTTGATCGCGTCACTCGCCACCGCGTCACCGAGATGACGTTTCACCATTTGCAAGGGAGCCTTGCCTTGGCGGAAGCCGGGAATTTTTACGTCTTTCTGTTTTTCCGCGTAAGTCTTTTCAAAAGCTTTCTCGATATCGGAAGCTTCGAAAGTAAGTTTAATGTCAACGGTAGCGTTAGAATTCTTTTTTGTTTTGTATTCCATGATTCGAATAGGCCTGGAGGAGAAGAGTATAGAAGAAAAAGCGGGAAACGGGATTCGAACCCGCGACCCCCTCCTTGGCAAGGAGGTGCTCTACCACTGAGCTATTCCCGCGATTATTCAGGTAGATCCATGATTTTCGGCAAAAGTCCGGTGTAAACTCACTTTTTGGAGAATCATCTTTTCCTCAGAATTTTTTGAAAGAAGGGCAAAAGATTTTTTGCAAGGATCCGATGTCCTTCCGCGGTTGGATGAATTCCGTCTTTCTGATTGAGTTTTTTATTTCCGGCGACTCCGTCCAAAAAAAACGGAACGAGAGGAAGGCTTTCGTCCTTTGCAATCTTTGGAAAAATAGATTCAAATTTTTTTCTATATTCTTTTCCTAAATTGGGAAAGGTTCTCATCCCAATGAGAAGAATTTTTGCCTTCGGATTTTTCTTTCTCACTCTCGAAAGAATCTCTTTTAGATTCTTTTCAGTTTGATCCGGAGAAATTCCCCGCATGGAATCGTTGGCTCCGAGTTCGAGGACGAACAAATCGAAGGGATTGGAGAGAGCCCAGTCCAGACGAGACAAACCGCCCGAACTCGTGTCCCCGCTCATACCCGCGTTGATGGACTTCACGGAAACTCCTTGTTTGGAAAGTTCTTTTTCCAGAACTCCCGGAAAGGCTTCCTCCGGAGAATTGAGCCCCAAACCGGCGGTAAGACTGTCTCCAAAAAAAAGGATTCGAATCGGAGAGGTTTCGGAATCTGCGGAAAGGGAAGTAAAATAAAAAGAGCTTAGAATGAGAATTAAGAGTTTAAAACGAATCATTACAACGACCTACCGGAGGAATTTGTTTTTACAGAATTCAACGTTCTTATATCCTGTCAAACTATGATCCGACGTTTCCTCTTTGTGTTCCTTCTTCTTCTGGCTTTCCTTACGGCGTTTTACTACATTCCTTCTTACCAACAAGAACTCCAAGCGGATGGCTGGGACGGTTATTTAGAATCTCAGGCAAAGAACATCGTGGACAATATGAGTCCGGAAGAATTGGCGGGTCAGGTGATCCACGTAGCCATTCCAGGCAAAACCTTGGATCAAACCGCGGAAAAAGAAATTCAGGAAATTCTTCCTGGAGGAATCATTCTTTTCGGAATGAATCTGGGGACCAAACAGGAAATTCTAAAACTCAACTTCGAACTCCAGAAAAAAAGTTTGGAAGCTTCGAAACTTCCTCTTCTCATTTCCGTGGATCAAGAAGGTGGAAGAGTTCTTCGCGTAAAAGATGGGGTCACTCAATTTCCGGGAGCGATGGCGCTCGGGCAAGCGAAGAACGCGGACTACGCATACAAAGTAGGTTTTGTTACCTCGTATCAACTTCGTAAACTAGGACTCAATTTTGTATTCGCTCCGGACTTAGACATCAACAACAATCCGGACAATCCCGTGATCAATACTCGTTCTCTGGGAAGTTCTCCCGAGATGGTTTCGAAAGCCGGAATCGGTTATGAAAAGGGTGCGAGACTCGGCGGTGCGATTCCAACGATCAAACACTTTCCGGGACACGGAGACACAAACGTGGACAGTCACTTAGGACTTCCTAAGATCGATAAGAATTTGGAAGAATTGGAAAAGATGGAACTCATTCCTTTCAAAGAATCGATCGCACAAGGTGCAGAAGTCGTGATGAGCGCGCATATCCTCTATCCAAAATTGGATCCAAATCTTCCGGCGACTCTTTCTTCCAAAATTCTTACTGGAATTTTAAGAGAAAGAATGGGTTTCAAAGGTGTGATCATCACCGACGCGATGGAGATGAACGCAATATCGGTTCACTACAAAGACAGTGATCCGGGAGTTCTAGCTATATTAGCAGGAGCTGATATTCTTCTTATGACGAGCTGGGGAAAAACCACACACGACATGAGAGACCAGATTCTAAAAGCCTATAAAAAAGGAACTTTTCTAAAAGGAGAAAGGGATCTTTTAAAAGAAGCGGCTTACAGACAAATTCTTCTCAAACTCAAACACGGAATCATCTACGAATTCGCTTCCAAAAAATCAAATCCGAAATCCTTATCTCCGATGGAAGAAAAAGAAATCACCTTCTTCCAAGAACAGATGAATGAAAGAGATAAGATCTTTTTGGAAATTTTTTCTCCGACGTTAAATACTGACGTTTCCAGAGCCGCCGTCGTTTCCTTTCCCGAGGTTTTTGTTCCGAACTCAGTAAAAGCGGAAGAGACGATCTTTGCAGTGAAAGGGAAAGAATTCGAGAGCGTCCTAACCGAAAAAAATCTATCGAACGGAAACACCGGAAAGATCCCGGCCCTGATCAAGGAAAACAAATACAAAAGAGTGGTTCTGACTTCTTTTAGCCAGTTGGAACTCGATCTCGCGGCGGGAATCGCAAAACGTTATCCGACACTGGAAGTAGTGACTCTTCACTATGGAACTCCATTCTTAAAATTGAATACTCTTCCCAATCTGAAAATTTTATTTTCATTTTCGCCTACGGTAGAATCGAAAAAGGCGCTTCTTTATACGGTTGTGGAAAGAACCACTCCGGTTCCCGTTGTGGATCTCATCTTAAAGAGCGCCAACGAAAAGACCGCGGCGAAATAAGAAGGATCGCAAAAGTTCTCTTGAGACTCCGACCTCGTTTGGTTTAAGCCGAATTTTGTCGGAGTTCCTACAAAACAAGAAGCAAATTTTCTACTTGCTGAAAGCGTAATTTTATGATAGAGAAAATTTTCCCGATTCTTCCCACCACCCCACCCCGCCACCCAAGGTCAGGGTGGGGCAAAAAAAGTTTTTCGGCGGATCGTCGGAGTTCCTACAATTCCCCGTTTTCGCCGTTAGGCTATGAAAGAGAATAGAGTGGACTTGCAAAATCCAATTTCCAAAACAGGTTTGCCGGGAATCTACATCCACTACCCCTACTGCATTCAAAAATGTGAATACTGCGATTTTTTCTCCGTTGGAAACGGCAAAGCCCCGATCCCCGACGAAGCAAGACTCTTTGCAAGATACAAAGAGGAAATTCTTCAAAGAATCTCAGACAATCCTTCCCTTTCCAGTTTAGAATTTGATACGATCTTCTTTGGAGGAGGAACTCCCAGCCGAGCCGATCTCAAACGTATCGAGGACACGGTCGTATTCTTAAAACAAAACCTGATCGTCTCTTCTCAAGCGGAGATCACGATGGAATGCAACCCGGAAGATATCACTCCGGAATTTTTAAACTCTCTCTCTCAGGCAGGAATCAATCGTATCTCAGTGGGAATCCAGAGTTTTCATCCGGAAAGACTTCAATTCTTAGGAAGACACTACGATCCCGAACGTTACGGAAATATCTTGGAAACCGTCAAGAATTCTCCGATCCGAAACTTCTCAGCGGATCTCATCTACGGAATCCCGGGACAAACCATCGAAGAAATTCTCAAGGACATCCAACAGGTTCTTTCCTACGGAGGAAAACATATCAGCCTCTACGCGCTCACCGTGGAAAAGGGAACGGAATATTCAAGAAAAGTAATAGACTCTATTCTTCCTCCGCCCGAAGAAGAGATCCAAGAGGAGATCTTAAAACAACTCCCGGAGCTTCTCTTTCCTTTCGGAATGTTTCAGTATGAGGTAAGCAATTATTCAAAACCTGGATTTCATTCCAGACACAATCTAAAGTATTGGACGATGGAATATTATTTAGGAATCGGTCCCGGAGCTCACGGATTTCTCCCGGGAGGACGTTATTCAAATCCAAGAAATGTGGAAACTTACAAACGAAAAGAATTCTCCAGAGATTATTCCCCTCCCGATGTTTTTGAAGAATTGGTTCTTTCTCTCTTTCGTTTGTTTCAGCCGATCGATATAAGTTCTTTTTACGATCTCATTCCGGACAAAAAAGAAAAGTTAGAACAAGCCTTGGTCTCTCTTAAAAACTCAAACCTCGCCACATTCCAAAATGGAATCTTTTGTTGGAAACCGGAATCGGTTCTTTTTTTAGATTCCGAGATCCTAAAACTCGCTTCCTTATAAATCGGTTTCTTTTTTGAAACCGATTCAACCCAAACAAAGCAAAAAAGCTTCGCCTAACACAAATACATTCAAAAATAATTGTATACAATTTTTAATATATAGATAAACGATAGTCTCAAAACCAGAGAAGTCGTTCAAAATGTTTTCCTTCCAAACAACCAATTTGTTTTTAAAACTAAGCCGATCCAAAAACCGCTTTAGCAAAATTCAAATCCGGCTCAATTTTTTCGTTCTTCATCTTTTATGATTATTAGTTAGACAAGAGACAACAATGATGACCAAAACAAAAACACACCAATACGAAACGTCCTTCCACTTTCAGGCGGGAGATACGAATGGGAAATTGACCTTTGAAAAGGTTCAGATGATTTTAAACGAAGCAAGGAAGGAAGCCCTTCAAAATATTGAACTTCATTCTTTTTCTTCGGGAGCAAATACGATCGAACCCTTGGTTCTTTGGTCGGAGAGTGATTTCACCGAAATGCCCAACTTTTCGGATTCGGTTTTGATTGAAACCGAACTCCAAAATTTAACGGGCCCTCGATATAAGATTCTACAAAAGCTGATTCGAAAATCGGATTACAAGATCCTCTGCCAATCCAAATCTCTTTGTATTCTTTTTGATTCTCATAAAAAGAAACCCTGGAAAAAAAGAGAATCGTTGTTAGTTGGCTGATTGATTTAAAAAAGAATCCACATCCATTCGCCGAAACAAAATCCCTTCTACACGGCGAACCGATTCCAACGCATAAGTTTAGAATTCCGATTCTATCTAAAAAATGAATTTCTAATTAAGATCCGATGCTTCTATAACGAAGCGCAATCTGTCCGGTTCGAACGATTTCTTCAATCCCATACTTGGACATAATTTCTACGATCGCGTTTACCTTTCTGGAATTTCCTGAATATTCAATCGTCAAAGAAGAATGCGTTAGATCCGCGATCTTTGCCTCAAAAACCTCGCAGACCGAAAGAATCTCGGTTCTTGTAGTTTCTGAAAGTTTTACGACCAAAAGCACCAATTCTCTGCTCACACAATCGTGATACGCTAAGTCCTCTACTTCCAAAACATCCGGAAGTTTGAAAAGTTGTCTTTTGACTTGATCCACGGTCGACTCGTCGCCTTTGACTACGATGACCATGCTGGAAACTTCGGGATCCACGGTAACACCTACCGCGATCGAATCTATATTATAACTTCTGCGAGTGAATAAACCGGAAACATGACTCATGACTCCGGGATGATTGTTTACCAGAATTTTCAGAATGTGTTTCATGCTTTTTTTAGTCCGGCCAGATCCTTAAATTCAATCATATCCTTTTGAGATTTTCCCGCGGGAATCATCGGGAATACTTTTTCTTCGGATGGAATCATCACTTCCAAAAGAGCGGCCCCGTCGTCTTTGGTAAAAAATTCGATTGCCTTGTCGATTTCCGACTTCTCGGAAATTTTCATCGCGGGAATCGAATAGGCTTCCGCGAGTTTTACAAAGTCGGGATTGAAGTTCCATTCCGATTGGGAAAATCTTTCTTCGTAAAAGAGTTCCTGCCACTGGCGAACCATTCCTAGAAAGTTATTATTAAAGATGAGAATTTTGACTCCCAGTTTGTTAGCCGCGATCGTCGCCAATTCTTGAATGTTCATCTGAATCGAACCGTCCCCGGAAACACAGATCGTCATCTTGTCGGGCCTTCCAAACTTCGCTCCAATCGCAGCGGGAAGTCCGTAACCCATCGTTCCGAGTCCGCCGGAAGTAAGCCAGTTGTTCGGCTCGTCAAAAAGATAATACTGAGCCGCCCACATCTGGTGTTGTCCCACGTCCGTGGAAACGATCGCCTTTCCCTGGGTCTTTTTGTAGAGACGTTCTAAGAAATCCTGAGGTTTGATCGTAGTTCCGGAATTATCAAAATCCAGAGGGTGATCTTTTTTGAGTCCTTGCAGATAATTGATCCAAGAAGGACGGTCCTGTTTTTTTACATAAGGAAGAATCGCTTGAATCGCGTCTTTCAAATCCCCGTGTAAAAGATAATCCACATGAATTCGTTTATTAAATTCGGCAGTATCGATATCTACGTGAGCGCGAACTGCTTTTTCAGCGAATTCCCCGATCTTGGCGACGCGGTCGTCAAAACGCGCACCCAAGTTGAGAATATAATCACATTCTAATACTGCTTTGTTCGCCGCCGCGGTTCCGTGCATTCCCAACATTCCCACTGCAAGCGGATGTGTTCCCGGAAAAGACCCGATTCCCATCAAAGTTGTGGTCACCGGAATTCCAGCCTTGGTGGCGAGTTCGAAAATTTCTTTGTGAGCGTTTGCGTTGATCGCTCCCCCGCCGACATAAAGAAGTGGTTTTTTTGCGGAGTTTATGGCTTCGGCGAATTCTTCTACGTTTCCCTTTACTTCGGGTTTTTTATAGTGATGAGGAGCGATTTTGAGACGGGTCGCCTTTCTCACGTTAGTCAGCTCGGTCTGAACGTCCTTTGGAAAGTCCAAAAGGACCGGACCGGGGCGACCACCTAACGCGATTAAGGTGGCTTCCTCGAAATGTCTCGCGATATCGTCCGCGGACTTCATGAGTGCGTTGTATTTTGTGATTGGAATCGTAATTCCGAAGATATCGGCTTCTTGAAAGGCGTCGCTTCCGATTGAATTCGTCGCGACCTGACCGGTAATTGCGAGCACCGGAATGGAGTCCATTTTTGCGTCCGCGAGACCGGTTACTAGATTAGTGGCTCCGGGTCCGGATGTTGCAATGCACACACCGAGTTTCCCTGTCGCTCTCGCATAACCTTCCGCCATGTGAATAGCGCCTTGCTCGTGTCTTACGAGGATGTGTTTGATCTTCTTACTTTTGTAGATCTCGTCATAAAAGGGTAGAATGGCCCCGCCAGGGTATCCAAAAACGATATCCACACCATATTCTTCCAGAAGTTCCACCATCAATCTGGCGCCTGTAATTCTTTCTGATTCTGCGGACATGGTCCCTCCCCTTACGTCCATAAAGATACCGGAAAGGCTACTGTCAAGAGGAACCGAATCCTGAGATTCTCATTCTATGCTCTCCAAAGAGGAGTTTTATTGTGTTTCTTCGTTCTCAAATATAATAAGCAAAGAAGGTTCTATTCACTGGTTTTCAATTTGTAAGAAGGGACTTGCTTTGCCAATAGGAAAGACTAATATAAAAATTGCCGTTGAAATGAACACATTGGAAGTTCCCTCCCCGAAAGAAATTCTTGTTCGATAAAAAAGATTTTGGAAGGAACAATCAATTCAAAGAGTTCACGACAGATCATTCGGAATGAACGGCAAAAAATTGACTGATCCGACCCAAACGAGTAGTTTTTCAGAGAGGATCATCGTCTTCGTAGATTCGGAACCGAGTTCAAACGAGACCGTTCTAAGAAAAAAAGAGAACAGAAATTTTTTTCCTAAATCTAATAGATAGAAAGGGCTAATTTTCGACGCAAATTACTTTTTACTTTCGGATTCTTGCAATCTGTTCTTATTTTCTTTACAGAATATTTGAGCCTCAAAAGAATATTCAATCAAAGTCGAACGTCGAAAACAATAATGCGAATTCAAAAATTGGAAGAGAGTAAACTTTAAAAAGAGAGAATCAAATGGAAAATCCTAATATTGAAAAAGAAGAAGAGGACAAACAATTTGCGATCATCAAAGGTCTTGCAAAGGAAGCCTATAAATTATTAGATTCTCATCAATTTCCAAAGGCGGAAGCCAAGCTCAAAGAGCTCCTGGAAAAAGATCCTCACAATACATACGGTCTCGTAGGAATGGGAGATCTCTTTTTTAAGAAAAAAGATTATAAGAATGCCATAGAATATTATCATAGATGTATACAAGAAGATCCTTCGAACAAGTTTTCCCTGATGGGACTTATGAACTGTTATCGCGAAATGAATCTACTAACTCGAGTGATCGAAGTCGCCGAAGATTATAGACATATCACGATCACCGACGCGTCTATCTTAAGTCGAGTTGCGGACGCACATCGTAAACTTAAAAACTTTAAAGAATCAGAAATTTATTATATGCAAGCCCTTCAGATCAATCCAAAGGATCAGTATGTGATCGTTGGTCTCGGCCATCTCTACTTCGCCTGTCAGAAATACAAGGACGCGATCCACTGGTGGGAAAAACTGCTTCTTATCCAACCGGACAATATCAAAATATTAACCGAAATCGGTAATTCTTATCGCAAGATCAAAGACTACGACGAAGCGATTCAGTATTATCACAGGGCCGCCGAACTGGATCGGAAGAATTTTTTCGCGTTATACGGTCTTGCAGAAAGTTATCGTGGAAAAAAAGATTTTCACAAAGCCAATCAATATTGGGAAAGAATTTTGGAATTCGATCCTGACAACAAACTCATCATCAACCGTTACGCGGACAGCCTACGGGGAATGGGAGAATTCGACAAAGCTCTCGAGTGTTTTAACAGAATTCTTGCAGAAGGTGAGGATTACTTTGCGTTGCTCGGAAAGGCTTCTTCCCTCAAACTGATCGGAAAAAGAGACAAGGCAGAGGAAATCTATCTCGATCTTCACAAAAAATTTCCGATGGATCCGAGACCGCTTCTTGAGTTGTCCGATCTGTATGTGGAAGTGGAAAAACCGACGGAAGCAGTTCGTTTGTTAGAGGACTTTCAGAAAAAACAACCTCTCAACGAAGAGATCAAACTCAAATTAGAACATATCCGAGGAGAATAAGAACTCCTAGTCTTCGGGGAGGGAAATTCTCTCCTCCCCTTTTTCTCCCACAAAAATCTCCTTACAATCCCAGACCCCGTTCGTTCGTTGCAAACGAATATGATGACGGTGTATATTTCCTTCTTTGGTTTTGAGAATTCTCGGAACCTTCGCCGCATTGATTGTATGGAAAGAATTCTCGCTGATCTTCCAAGTTCGATCCCGGTTTAAATCCTGGATTCTATGATGCATGTGGCCCGCAAGAATCAGAGAAACCCTTTCACCTCTTTCTTTTAGAAAATCCAGAAAACGTCGAAGATCCCCGTCTCCCCAATCTCCTCCCTTCTTTCTAAAATCACAACCCCAAATATCGTCCCGTTTGGATCCGTATCCGGCAGGCCCGTTGTGTGCCAGAACGATACATTCCTTTCCTTGAATCTTCGGATAAAGAGACTTCATCTTTTCAAAAGAATCCCTAAAGGAAGAAACTCCGTATTCTTTTTTGAGTAAGGGAAGAAAACTCAAAGCCCCTCCCATCGAAAGAGGACGAGCTCCGACGAGTACCGTTTTCGAATCCAAGTCGGTCACGGAATAACCCACACAAATTGCGCCACCCATTTGTCTTTTGAGGCGAGTTAGACGAAATTGATGTCCGATGCTTCCGATACGTATCATCCATTTTGAATGTAATATTTCTCCCAGTAACTGAACCAGGTTCGTCGAGTCGTGATTTCCCGGAATCCAGTAGACTTTCTTTTTTAAGTTTGCTATTCCCCGAGTCACCTTTCGGCCGGAGAAAGGAAGATAACCGGGAAAATCTCCCGTGACCAAAATTGCGTCGTAATCGGACTTGTCAAAATACTCGTTGTCCCTTCGGTCCCAAAATCCATGGACGTCTCCAATGAGAGCTAACTTGAGATTTTCCATCGGTATTTTAGTTTCTCCTTGTATTCAAGCGTGTAAATCTGGAAATTTACCGAAAAGAAGCAAAAACCGAAACGCTCGCGCGACGGTTGATATCGGGAACCCGCCTCATGGATGAAATCACAAAGTCGATCCGCAAATTTACTCTTCAGTTTATTCTAATTACCGAAGTAGTCGGTTACGTTATTACTGTAGGAACCGCGATTCTTTTTTACCAGACGTTTCTGGAAATGGATCCGGAACAGCTAAAAGTCGCAATCTACATTACTCTTGGCACGACATTCTTCACGCTCATCTATACGTTTTTCTCGGACAAACGCAGGCTCAAACCCATTCAGGATTACAGCCGCACGATCGAACAAGGAATCATCGATAAAGACACGGCTCTGAGCGCTCAAAAATCAATCTTGAGACTTCCGTTCGGACATTCGATTGAAATCGCTTCCAGAATTTTTATCACCGGTTTTGTCATTGTTCTTCTCTTGAGTCGTTTTGCAACTTTGGACAAGTCGGATTATTACAACCTTCTTTCGATCATTCTTCTGCTTTCTCTTTCGGTAGGCGTGTATACTTTTTTAGTTTCCGAAAGACTCACGTCCAAGCTGATCGAATCGGGCGCATTCAGTAATATCGATACTTCTAGTCTTGTAAAGATCAAACTCACAAGATCTCTCACGATCACTTTTATCTTTATCGTCATCATTCTCGCGATCGGAGTTTCGAGTCTCGTCTTCAAACTCAATTATACCGCGATCCGAAAATCGTATTTTAATCAGATGATCAACGTAAACGAAACGCTTCATATTCTTACGGAAACGATTTTTGAAGAAGTGCAAGCGGACGCGGAAAGACTTCGTAACGATTCGAACTTTCTCTCTTTTGTGGCGGGCGGAAGAGAAAAAGAAACTAAAAAATATCTGGAGAATCTTCTGGGAAGATCCTCGAAATACGAATCGATTTCGATCATCCGAGTCGACGATAAGAACTGGAAACTTCTCGTCGCAACCGGAACTCTCGCGTCAAACGGCACGTCCAAACTTTCAGACTATGAACTTCCACCCGAAACTATAATTGCAGAATCTCTTTCCGCAAAAAAAATCTTTCTGAGTAAGCCGATCGCTTCTACGGTTTCGGGAACTCCGGTCGTCTTGGCTCTGGAATCCATTCCCGGTGAGAAGTCTACCTATCTCGCTTTCGGTTTGAGAATCGCGGATCTTACGAGCAAATTGATCGGTTCGATTCAAATCGGAAAGTCCGGTTATCCCGGTCTTCTCAATCACGGAGAAGTGATCATCAATCACGTAAACCCGGCTCTCAATCTAAAAAAACTCACCGACTTTCCCTTTTACGAACAGGTGAAAAATTATAAGGACAACGTTCCCATTCGTTATCTGTTCAACGGTAAGTATAAGTATATGATTCTTCGTAAAAATACTAAATACGACTTTATCACATTCGCTTCGATCGAAAACGAGGAGATCGCCGACGACGCGATCATCTCAGTTCTCGCTATGGCGGCGATTTCAACGGTCGGAATGTTGTTCATCGGATTTTTGATCTACATTATTCTTAAAAAAAGACTACAGCCTCTCGAAGACAGTAAGGACGTTTTGGAAGCGATGGCCGAAGGAGATCTCACAAAAGGTCTCAAAGTTCTGTCCATGGACGAGATCGGAGAAATGTCCATCTCCATCAATTCGTTTAACAAAAAGGTGAAAATGATTTTGGGCAAGATCATCGAAGCTTCGAGTAATCTCGCCTCCTCTTCCGATGAAATGTCAGGCGCTCTCAATTTTATCTCGGACAACGCGCAAAACCAAGCCGCGTCTTCCGAAGAAATTTCGGCTTCGATCGAGGAGATTTCCGCGGGAATGGACGGAGTCGAAACACAGACGAGAGAACAGGTCGGCCTTTTGGACAGATTGGGTCTCGACATGAACAAATTCTCCAATTCCATCCATGAAACTTCAGCTAACTTAGAAAAGACGATGTCCGACGTGGAGAGAATTACGCAAGAAGCCAAAAGAGGCGGAAGCGCGCTCGAACTCACAAATCAATCGATCACGAAAATCAGTCGGAGTTCGGAAGATATCACCGGAGTCATTGAAATCATCAACACGATCTCGGAACAGATTCACTTGCTCGCGCTCAACGCCGCAATCGAAGCCGCAAGAGCGGGCTCTGCCGGAAAAGGATTTGCGGTGGTCGCAGACGAAATTTCCAAACTCGCTGACAAAACTACAAACAGCATCAAGGACATCGAAGAAATCATTCAGAGTAACGAAACCGAAATCGGAAACGGAATTCGAAACATCACAAACACCGTAACCGTGATCTCGGGGATCATCCAAGGAATTTCAGAAATCAACAGTCAGATGAAAACCGTGAATCAGTTTATGGAAGACCAACTTTCCAAAAACGATCAGATGAATCTCACAGCAAAAGAAGTTAAAGGAAGATCGGATGTGATCCAGGTCGCAGTCAGAGAACAAAAAATTGCGATCGAAGAAATTTCAAGAACGATCACAATGATAAACGATCTCAATCAGTCTTCCGCGGCTTCATCGGAAGAGTTGAGTTCCAGTTCGATCGGACTCGCGAGACTAGCAGAAGATCTGAAAAAAGAAGTAGAATTTTTCAAACTCTAAAGAGAGAGAAAGAGAGTCGAGGGGTTCGCAAAAACCCCTTGATTTTTCCCCCGTTCCTTTTAGTTTGCACTTTATGGAATGGGAAAAGATACTCAGAGACTCCGTTAAAGACAATAAGATCAAGGAGTTGCATCTCAGAAAAGTCCCGACTCTCAAGACGTGTGACGATTGGAGCAAGGTCAGAGAAATCGGACTGATCGATCATAAGACCAAGTATGCACACTACAAAGGGGGTCTCGTGAAATACGGAGAAGCCTTATTCTTCGTAACTGACGAAAGATTGCAGGCAATCGCTCCCTATCGTAAATGGGAATTCAAAAGTAAAATCAAAGTAGAAGAGTAATTCTTCCGTATCTTTTCCGAGCTTTCGAGCTCGGAAAATGAGATTCGTCTTTCCACTTTTCCTCTCTTCCAAAACACTTCTTCTTTGTAAGCAATACGTAAGTTCTGTCCGAAAGAACTTCTCCATTTCTATCCCCGGCTTTGAATCCAAGCTCTTATCACAATTCTCAAAAGTTTATTTTGTAAATTCTTCCACCTTTGTTTTGGAGAATTCTTAGGGAAGTTTTGTTTTTCTAATCAAGAGAAGAAGAGAATGATTCCTTCGAGAGACGAGAAACGAAAAGATCGGCAATCAACGGAGAATCGGAATTTTTTAGCGGATCAGATTTACGATCAGATTCAGCTTTTCGGAAACGGTGATCACGTCTTGCACTCGATTCTTATCCACAAGAACCGCAGTAGGACCGATTTCGTCGAGGACGATCTTCTTTCCTTTGATCTGACCAAGTAAGAGTTCCATCGTGTTCTGATCTTTGGTGCGAACCAGAACGCAGTCTTCCGTGATATCCACAACCGGAAGATTTCCACCCCAGTCTTCTAGTAAGAAGAGAAGGTTTTGTGCGAGATCGGCCTTGCTGGAAGTTTTTAAGAAATCAATGAATTCAGCCGGTTTGTATCCGAGAAGAATTCCCAATTGGAACGCTTCTTTTGTAAGAACAAACGTATAAACCCGATCGTAATCCTTGAGTTCGGTAAAAGCTTTGAGAAGATGAAGCCCGTGAATGGAGACCCGATCCGGAAACGCGATGATCGTAAAGTCCGGGTTGATCGTGATTCCGCCCTTTTCGGTCTTGTGAGACAATTCTCCCGTTTGGAAAAAGTATTCTCCCAGTTTGGAAAGGGTTAAAAAACGATTCGGATATTCGATTTCCAAAAGTCCGAAAAGATGAAGATAGAAGATTCCACTCATGATTTCCTTACGGAGTTCCGCGAGGTCGGATTGAAAATTCTTCGTTCTAAATCCCGGAGAAAGAATCATGTGTTCCCGAATGATATTGGAAAAGATCACGGAAAGATGAATTCGTTTTGCCTTGATGATCAGACTCACACACTTATCCAGGATGAGTTTATCGTAGAAAGGCATCTCGGTCGCGGTAAACACTTCCGCGGGAATGACACGTTTCATTCTCGCTTCGTTGACTTCGTGCACGACGAGTTTCATAATTTCAAAAATATCTTTTTCGTTAAAACCGCTTACGTCCCCTTTCAGAACGATATTCTCACCTTTGATGTCCACGAGGTTCAAAAGTTTGAGAACGGGTAGAATGAGTTCCATCTGATAGATCTGGCTCTTTTCGGGAAAGATTCCGATATCCGGATTGAGAAGTTCTTGTTCCGTTCTTTTGTGATCGGCTTGTTTTACCTTTCCCGACTTTGCAAGAACGAGTCCCTTACGGCTGATGTAAGAAATCAATTTCTTTGTGTTGAGAAAGAAATCGAGATCGTTGGCCGCGAGTTTTTCAGTTCTTTGTTTGGTTCCTTTTTTTACGGAAGGAAGAATCGGATGGGTTTGAACGTATTTTAGAATTTCATCAGGAATCGCAAAAACGCGAACGAACTTTTCGTCGACGAAACAGACGTCTACGACCATTCCCTTTGCGATCAGCGAAGGAACTACTTGTTCGTATTTTCCACGGCTCGTTACCACGTAACTGCGAATGTCTTCCGCTTCGGAAACTCCTCCGCTGAGGTAGATTCTGACAAGAGTGTCTCTTTCCAAATCCGCGAGTGATTGCAGATTGAGATCGATTCCTTCTTCGGAAGTTGCGATAGAATAGAATTTCTTAACAGAGTCGACTTGTTTCGGAGACTTTACGGCCACCTTCCACTCGTCCGCGATTTCGGTCGTCTTTTTACGATCGAGAACTTTCTCTAAGGAAATCTTGTATTTATCCCCTTTGAGATTCTGATCCAGAGGAACGAGGTCCGCGATCTCTTCAAACGCATGATATTTATCTAAATTGTTTGTGAGTCTCTCGCGATTCTTTCTCTGATAAACGAGCTGGTATTTGCGGAGGAGATTGAGCTCCATCTCGACGTTGATCGGAGGAATGTTCACTTTGCGTGAAATTTCACCCAAGGTCAGAACGTTTTTATTCTTGAGAATGCTTGTGTAGATCGTAACCTGAAGTTGAGTGAGTTTTTCTAAAACCCCTTTCAGGTAAAATTCATCCTGAAAAATCTCGTAGAGATAAGTTACGTTTTTATTTTTTTCTTTATAAGGAAGTTTTACTAGATTCCAGAGGGTGGCGACTTTCTTCAGGTCGTTGAGTTCAAGTTTATCGAGTTCCTGAAGTAATACTGAATCGCTACTCATAGAGAAGATACGCCCGCGGAGGTGTATTTTATCTAGCCATATTCAGAATTTAGCTTCGTTCGTAAACAAAAAAGCAGTTTCCTCTCGCAAACAAACGCTCATTTTTTAAACTTCCTTTCTGTAGTTGTCTTTTCCAAGGAAGTTCAAAACCTTTGTGAATATGGCCGGATTTTTTGATTCCCTGAAAATGGGTTTTGGCGGTGCCTCCCGTATCTTAAACAGCGGTTTTGTATTCTCTACAAGAACGCTCCTTCTCTTAAAAGATCTCGCATTGGGAGGAGGTTCCTTGGAAACCTTTCCCATCCGACTCCGGGAAGCCTTTGAAGACCTCGGAGCGACTTATATCAAATTAGGTCAGTTTATCGCTTCCGCCCCCTCTTTGTTTCCGGACGAGTTTGTGACCGAGATGCAAAAGTGTCTGGACTCGATCCGGCCGATTCCCTACTCCACAGTCGAAAAAATCATCCGCAAGGAACTCGGCGGCCAACTCACGGATCACTTTTACAGCGTGGAACCGATTCCGATCGCCTCGGCTTCGATCGCACAAGTGCACGCGGCCGTAACCAAAGACGGGCTCGACGTCGTAATCAAGGTGCAAAGACCCGATATCGAATCCACGTTGTCGGCGGATCTGAATCTCATCTACTTTGCTTCCGTTCTTTTTGAAAGGTTTGCTCCGGGTTTAAGCAAGTCCGGAATCTCGGACATGGTTGAACAGTTCCAAAGTTCTATATTAGAAGAAATTGATTTTTATAAAGAAGCCGACAACATAGAAGAATTTGAAAGAGAACTTCTTTCAATGGGAGAAACCAGAGCAAGAGTTCCGAAAGTTTACAGAGAACTTTCGACGAAGAAAATTCTTACGATGGAACGTTTTTACGGAGCTCCGATCACTGACGAACAATCAATCCGAAGATATTCTTCCGATCCTCAAAAAACTCTGACCGAAGCCCTCGAGATCTGGTTTTCAACTCTCGCGAGAAACGGCTTTTTTCACGCGGACGTACATGCAGGAAATCTAATGATTCTTCGGGACGGAACCGTAGGTTTTATCGACTTCGGCATCGTAGGAAGAATTTCACCTCGGGTCTGGGAAGGTCTGATGATCTTCCTAGAGGGTCTCAGCCTCAATCGAACCGAAAAGATCGCGAAGGGTTTGATCCAGATGGATTCCACCGCAAAGGGAGTGGACGAGAAAAAACTTTCCAAAGATTTGGAAGCCGTTTTCTCCCGTATGACGGAGATGGTCATGAAACTGCAGATGGGAGATCTGGAATCTCTGGATGATAAAAAACTTAACGCGATCCTTTTTGAGTTTCGAGAAATTTCCCTTCGAAACGGACTCAAGATCCCGAAAGAATTCGGACTTCTCATAAAACAAATCTTATACTTTGATCGATACGTAAAGACGATGGCGCCCGACATCGATTTGATTCGGGACAGAGAAAAATTTCTTATATGACCTTTTTGTTAAACGAATTGAAAAAGGGCCAAAGCGCCTCTATAGTATCCCTCATCCACGAACCCGGAAAAGAAGATCTTTTTCGAAACATTCTGGACATCGGTCTTTTGCCCGGAATTAAGGTTTACGTTTTGGAAAAATATTCATCTCAGAAAAAAATCATTCTCAGAGCCGGCGACGTGGAAATCGCGATTCGAGAAGGGGAAGCGGAATTGATCCGAATAGGAGACGTCACCGATGGGTCATTCTAATATAGATTCTAGTTCAAAAACCGCTCGGATCGTCATGGCGGGAAATCCAAACTGCGGTAAAACTACCCTCTTCAATCGCCTAACAGGCCTTAGACAAAAAACCGGAAACTATCACGGGGTCAC
Source organism: Leptospira tipperaryensis (assembly GCF_001729245.1). Classification (NCBI taxonomy): domain Bacteria; kingdom Pseudomonadati; phylum Spirochaetota; class Leptospiria; order Leptospirales; family Leptospiraceae; genus Leptospira; species Leptospira tipperaryensis. Next base: position 2,435,243 of record NZ_CP015217.1, read on the forward strand.
CGTGGAAAAGGCGGAAGGAATTTTAGGCCACGGAGAAAATTCCATGAGGGTCTTGGATCTTCCGGGTGCGTTTAGCCTCGGAGGGAACGCGGAAGACAAACAAGTCACGAGTCGGGTTCTTATCAGTCACGAAGAAGGAGATCGGGTTCTGTTTGTGATGGACGCTTCTCTCGCGGAAAGGTCTCTACAGTTCCTTCTTCAAATCTTAGAATTGAACGTTCCCGTTTTAGTCGCAGTGACGATGAAAGACGTCTTGGAAAAGAAAAGGGTCAGTCTGGACCTCGACGTCCTTTCCCGCGAGTTCGGAATTTTATTTCAATACGTAAATCCAAAAAAAGGGGAAGGAATCAAAGAGCTAAAAAGTCTTCTTGTTTCACCGGGAGCCTTTCGTCTTCCGATCAAATCCTTTCAGTGGGACGACGAACGTGAAAAATTCGTCCATCGTCTTTTAAAATCATTCTCTTCGGAAGATTCAAATTCTCTAAAGTTCGTTTTGATAAACTCGCTCAAGGAACTTTCCGGAGAAACCTTACAAAAGGGTTTGCCCGCTCTTTCTCTTCTTCCCGAAGAATCTCGAACCTTTGTAAGGGAACAGTTCGAAAATTCCAATTTAAAGTTTACTTATTTGGAAGAATTGACTCAGAAATCGATCTATATCAAAAAAATATTGGGTTCCGCTGTTTCGGGGACTTCGCTTAACAACGAAAGAATTCTTTCCAGAGTGGATCGAATTCTTCTCCATCCGTTTTGGGGAGTCGTTTCCTTTTTGGGTATCATGGCTCTTGTATTTCAGGCTTTGTTTACCTGGTCGGAAATTCCTATGGACTGGATCGAATCCACGGTTCAGAGCGTGGGAACTTTTGTAGGAGCTTACTTTGCGGAAGGACCTCTGCGATCGCTCGTACAAGAAGGGATCATTGGAGGCGTAGGAGCCGTTCTTGTATTCATTCCTCAGATCAGCCTTTTGTTTTTCTTTATCGGAATCTTGGAAGAAACGGGTTATATCGCAAGGGCTTCCTTTGTGATGGATCGTTTTATGAGTAAGTTCGGGCTTTCTGGAAAATCCTTTATCCCACTTTTATCTTCCGCTGCCTGTGCGGTCCCCGCGATTATGGGAACGAGAACGATTGAAAACAAAGCCGATCGTATCACTACGATTCTTGTTTCTCCGTTGATCACGTGTTCGGCGCGTTATCCGGTATATATCCTCGTCATCGGAGCTATCTTTCCTGCGGGAGCTCTCTGGGGAATTTTTAGCATCAAGGCATTGGCGCTCTTGAGTCTATTTCTTCTCGGGATGATCGCTTCGATGCTCGCAGCCCTCGTTTTCAAAAAGACATTCTTTCGTTCCGATTCTTCTTATTTCCTCATGGAATTACCGGCTTACAACACTCCTTCTCTTAAAAGTTTAGGAATTACCGTATTCAAAAAATTGAAAGCGTTTTTGACAACTGCCGGAAAATTGATCCTTTTTATTTCGATCCTCCTTTGGTTTTTGGCAAACTATCCGAGAATCGACTCCTCCCAATTTCCAAATGCGACCGAAGCCGAAGTCAAAAAAATCCAGATTCGAGAATCCTACGCGGGAGAGATGGGAAAGTTTATGGAACCCGTTTTAAAACCGATCGGTTTTGATTGGAAGATGGGAATTGGAATCATCACTTCCTTCGCAGCGAGAGAAGTTATGGTTTCCACACTTTCCATCATCTACGGAGTCGGAGGAGAAGAATCCGAAGACGACCTCAAGGAGGCGATTCGCAAAGACGTTGACGAGGAAGGAAAACCAGTTTGGGGACTTCGGAATTCCGTAAGTTTACTTCTTTTCTTTGCCTTTGCCTGTCAGTGTATGTCCACGCTCGCGGTCGTAAAAAAAGAAACAAACTCGATGTTCTGGCCTTTGTTTCTATTCGGATACATGACAATTTTAGCATATACTGTTTCTTTTATAGTCTTTCAGGCCTGGAATTTATTTTCCTAAAACAATCGGATGTTACAAAAGATTCCCGCAAATCTTAGGATTCTTTCGGCCTATGTCCTGGGGTTTCTGATTCTTTTCTTTTTTTACAGACTTTCTTTTTTAGGAGTTTTCTCTTCTAAAATAGAATCGGCTACGTTTTTCGAACTCCTAATTAGTTTTCTCGTAGGAATTCGATTCGACCTTTCGGTCTGCGCCATGCTGTTAGGACCGTTTTTTATCCTTTCTGCGATCCATCCGCTCAATCGTTGGAAAGTTTATTCTCTCTTCTGGGGGCTTGCTCCGATCGTTCTTTTCTTTTGGACGGCGGCTCATCTTTTAGGAGACGTCCTTTATTTCGGAGAAACAAACAAACACCTCGGTTACGAAGGATTCGTTTTTTTGGGATTAGAATTCGTCGTGATTCTCAAATCCTTTTTTGTGGGAAATCCGATTCTCGCATCTATATCGATGATTCTCCTAATAACAGCGTTCCCCTTTGCCGCGTTTCAATACATTCGAAATTCCTACTATACTTATATACCCTATGCCGGAAAGAAAGAACTCCTACAGCTCCTCTACATTCCACTTATCCTATTTTTGTTAATTCGCGGCGGATTTCAATCCAGACCTTTGAGGGCAAGCGACGCGATGACCTCAAAAACCCATCTCGTAAACCAACTCGCACTCAACGGCGTTTTTACTTCCATCATGGATCTAAAAAATCAATCCATTCCGCCCAACTTGGTAGTTCCTTATCCAAAGGCCATACAAACCGTAAGAGAAGAAATCGAGTATCCGGGCGCCGAGTTTATTTCGAAAGAATATCCCCTTCTACGCGAAACCAAAGAGAAGAATGGGAAAAGACCGCCTAACATCGTTTTGATTCTCCTCGAAAGCTGGACCGGAAAATACGCATTCTCAAACGGAACCTTTCGCCCCGAAGGAAAATTAGTCGCGCCTCATTTTGAAGAGTTAGTAAAGGAAGGTGTTTATTTTTCCTCCTTTTTTGCAAGCGGAGGAAGGACTACAAACGGACTCCTATCCACGTTAACCGGAATTCCGGACGGCCCCGGACTGACCGTAGTAAGAAGTCCTCTCGTCCTCAGTCGTTTCGGAGGACTCGGAACCATCCTCAAATCGATCGGCTATCAAACCCTCTTTCTTCACGGAGGAGACGTTAGTTTTGATAATATGAATTTTCTTTTTTCACACTGGGGATTCGATACGATCCTAGGTCAGGAACATTTCGACACACTTAAAAAATACAAACCCGGTCCTTGGGGTTACTACGACGGAGATTTGTTAAGCGAACTTCACGAAACTCTAATGCGTCAAAAATCTCCCTTTCTCGCGGTCACATTGACGTTAACCACACACTATCCGTATCAAACCCCGAAACCAAGCGACAGAATCTTTACAAACGCACTCGAAGAAGCCGATTATTTTAATGTCTATCACTACTCCGACGAAGCGATTCATTCTTTTTTGCAAAAGGCAAAGAAGGCTCCTTACTTCAAGGATACGGTTTTTATCTTCGTAGGAGATCACGCGCACCATCGAAACCTGGACTATTTCGAAGACAGAAACATTCCCTTTTTAATCTACTCACCGGGAAAGATCACACCCAAAATGGACTCGAGAATTTCCTCTCAACTGGACGTGATTCCGACTATCCTCGGAATCGTCGGAAAGAAGGTTCCATTCTCCGCGATGGGAAGAGACCTTTTGGATCCGAAGCTGAATGGAGGAACCGCCTACTTCGCTTTCGGGAATCTTTTTGGTTGGATCGAAGACAACTGGATCTTTTATAGTTTTACAGACAAGGTTCGAAATTCTTCCTTTTCCATCACTCCTCGAATCGGAGAAACGGAAGAATGTAAGAATGATCCCGTAAAATGCGAATCTTATCATATCAAAGCAAAAGCATTTTGGAACTTAAGTTATGAGCTGATGAGCCGAAATCTTATATATCCGCCAAAAAATTAGAAGACGAAGTAAAACATGACCTTTCAAAAAGAATTCTCAATCTCAAAACAAACAACCGTCGGAAACGAACATCCACCCGTAATCGTAGCCGAGATCGGGCTCAATCATAACAACGACGAAGAGATCGGAAAAAGAACGATTTCCGCCGCGAAAAAAGCGGGAGTCCAGGCAGTTAAGTTTCAATCCTATGTTACGGAAGAATTTATAGATGTAAACAATCCGGACGCAAAGATCCTCGTGGATATATTCAAAAAATATGAACTTACGGAAACGATGCACAGAAAGTTCCAGAAGGCCGCACAAGACGAAGGTCTTATCTTTTTTTCCACACCTCTTTGTGTAAGCTCTTTGCAGCTACTCGTTGGCCTCGGTGTTCCCGCGATCAAGATTGCGAGCGGAGACGTTACAAACAAAACACTTTTACGTGAAACCGCAAAAACAAAACTCCCGGTGATCTTATCTTCCGGCGCTGCTGAATTTTTTGAAGTGAATAGAGCGATTTCCTTTTTAGAAGAGGAAGGAACGACCCAGCTTTGTCTTTTGCACTGCGTGTCCCTCTATCCGACTCCGCCTGAAAAAGCAAATTTAAGAATCATAGAAACATTCCAAAATCTTTATACGTTTCCGATCGGATTTTCGGATCATACGGCCGGAAGTGTAGCCGCGGCGAGCGCCGTTTCTCTGGGAGCCGCAATGATCGAAAAACATTTTACATTGGATAAGAATTTGGACGGACCCGATCACGGAATTTCATCCGATCCGAAAGAACTCAAAGAACTCTGCGACGCTTCCCTTCTCGCGTGGAAGATGAGAGGAAACGGGGAAAAAAAAACCTGGAAAGAGGAAGTCGGCGGAAGATTTTTTGGAAGAAGAGCGTTGTACGCCGACAAAAACGGAAATCCGATCGCGCTCAGACCGGACCTGACACAAAGAAGCGGCGGATATCTGGATTCCTGGGAAATCGACGTTTCCAAACACCTCAAAGCGGAACCCGGCAAACCGTTTCATGTATAAGAATTTTATAATTTATAAAATTCGATTTCGCTTATCAAAAATCGCATTTTTGATTCTACTTTCAACGGCGTCGATCGCTTCGGCCCCCAATTTTGGAAACTTCGGGTCCGAAGTGGACTTTATCGACTTCGGAAGATGGACAACCGCGCCCTTTAGCTATTCGGTATCCTCCGCGTTTTCGGCGGAATACGGAGGTTTTAATCTTTTTGATTCCGATCAACAAACCCACTGGTATTCTTCCAATCAACCCGGAAACGAATGGATCATCGTGGACTTCGGCTCCAAACGTCTGATCAACGGACTCGAGATCACCGTTCCCCTCTTTCGAAAAGAAAGGGCCGTTCACAAATACGAGATTCAAGTTTTGATTCGAGACGACTGGAGAACGATTCTTACAAACGAAAAGGTAGAACTCGTCAACTTTCACAGACTCGAAAACCTAGACGCTTCGGTCTTACGAATTTTTTTTCCGAACACAACGGAACGCGGAGTTGTGATCAGCGATCTAAAACTTTTTCTGAACCAGAGACTATTGAACGGAATCGAAGCGCGTCTCCGAGGTTATACGTTTCCCGTGACCGGAGGACTGATTCCCACGTTTGACTTTCAACTTCCGAACGCCCCCAGAGTTTATAGAAACGGAGTTCATAAGGGAATCGATATATACAAAAAGAAAGATATAGACGGACAGATTCGAAATTTAAACTTTCAAGACGAGGCTATCGCTCCGGGAGATGGGACGATCGTACGCGCGGACCAATCTTATTCTCCCATGACCCTCGCCGATTACGAATATCATACTTCCCAGTCTCACAAAGGAACCGTTACCTATGTGGAGAAAGACTTTGGTGGAAGACAGGTCTGGATCGATCACGGAAACGGTGTGATGACGAGCTTCAATCATCTTTCTTCGATCAAAAACAACGTTCGAGTTGGAAGTAGAATCAAACAAGGGGAAATCATCGGAACGGTCGGAAACTCCGGACTGATTGAAGAAGCGAAAGGTTTATCCGATAACATTCACCTCCACTTTGAGATCTGGGTGGATGGAGAATTTTTCGGGAACGGAATTCCTCCGGCCCAGGTTCGAAAACTGCTTCAGTATTTTTTCAAACGAAACGGAGCGGATTAAAAAAGATCGAATTTTTGTTTTTAGACAATGGTTTTGGAAAGAATAAATTTCCATAGATTTCAAACGTTTCAAAAATCGACTGTGTCAATATTATTCCGTAGTTTCTCTTAAAACGGACTTAAAGTCCGCTGCAAGCAGTTTTTCTCAATTGATTTTATACTTCCAAACCGTTGCGTAACGAAGAAGTATAAAATTTGGAAGAAAAAGAATTTAAAAAACCTTTCGATATTGACTATTTTTTCGAAAACCATTTTCCAAATCGACTTCGTCCCTCAAAGAATTCATACAAAGAGACAATTCCCCTATAACTCTTCCGCACCGACTAAAAAGAACTAAAAAAATTAAGAAGCGGGCGGAAGCCTTTGGATCGTGTTTTGAGTTTTAACAAAGTAAATTCGTACTTCATTGAATTCTAATATAACTAAATTTTATCTTCGTTCATTCTATTCTCAAAAATTTTATCCAAAACCACTACTCAAAAATTGAGTACCAGAAAATTTTCTCCAAACACATTCAAAATGACGAATGCAAGGCTTTCACTGCGCTTAACATTTGTGTACTAAATGAATATTTTCTAAAAAAATTTGAAAAGAGATTGTACTTTCTTTCCGATATTTGATTATGTCCCGTATTGTAAATTCGGTGGAGATTCGCTATGCCAGAGCAGTTGCAGAAAATCATTAATAACGTCCGGGAATTTTTCACAACCCTGGATACGACCAAGAAACTCATCCTCGGAGGAGTTGCGTTAACCGTAATTGTTGCGATCGGAATTCTTTCTACGATCTCTCTGCAAAAGAACCGAGTCGTCCTCTTCAAAGACCTTACGAGCAAGGATTTTGCCGAGGTCACAAAAAAACTGGATTCTCTCGGATATCAATATGGAACCTCGGATACGAGCATTGTTACCGTCGATCCAGAACAAAGACAAGAGATCGTCACAAAACTCGCACAGGAAAATTTAATTCCCGCGGGAGTACAAGGCTGGGAGCTCTTCAACGTGGACAAGTTCACGGAGACTCAGTTTGACAAAGACATCAAGAAATACCGAGCTCTCAAAGGAGCCATCGAACAATCCTTGATGACCCTTCGTTCGGTTGATAAGGCATACGTCAACATAGCATTCCCCGAAGACGAACTCTTTAGCTCCAACTCATCTCCAGTAAAGGCATCCGTAATTCTCCATTACATTCCCGGCGTCGAATCTCTTTCCAGAAAGGAAGTAAAAGGGATCGTAAACTTGATCTCGAGAGCGGTTCCGAAGTTAAAACCTGAAAACGTGAGCGTTGCTGACGCGGACGGTAAGATCATAAGTGACTTCGAAGAAGATCTCGAAAAAGAAAGACTCGAACTCAGAATCGTTCAAGAAAAGTTAAGAATCGGGGAAGAACAGAGAATTCAGAGATTGATCGACATGAGAAACACCCTTCGCTGGCTCCTCGGCGGTGAAGAAAGAGTCGATATTACACGTTTTGAATATAACTTAAACTGGGACAAGGAATCTTATAAAGACAACTCTGTATCTCCCGTCGTCGCAATTCCCGATAACCCGAACACACCCTACTCCGAATTAAAACTCGTGGACGGATATTCTTTAAAAGTTTCCTCCAAAGAAACAAAGGAAGACTTCAAAGGAAGAGGGTTTACTCCGGACGGACCTGCGGGAACCGAACCGAACATTCCTCCCGGATATAAAGATACTGACTATCAAAAATCCGAATATAGCAAATCCGAGAACATCAATAACTACGAATTCAACAGAAGGGTTTCCGAAGTTCAGAAACAACCTTGGAAAGTCGAAAAGATCAACTTGTCGGTCGTGATCGACGGGATGTGGGAAAAGAAAGAGAAAGAAGACGGAACAGGCTATGAAAGAAAATACGTAGCGGTTTCGGACGACGAACTCAGACAAATTCGTAAAAACTTAGAAGCCGCGGTAGGACTCGATAAAGCAAGAGGAGATCAGATTTCCGTAATCACGATTCCTAAGGACAGATCGGCTCAGTTCGCAGCGGAAGACGAAGAACTCCGCAAGCAGAAGGCGATCCGCCAAATGATCATCGCATCTTTGATCATCATTCTTCTACTCATCGTAAGCATCTTGGTTTACAGAGCGGTTAAAAAAGAAATCGCAAGAAGAAGAAGACTCAGAGAAGAAGAACTCGCTGCACAACAACAGATGATGAGAGAAGCGGCTCTTCGAGTCATGGACGAAGGCGGAGCGGAAGTCGAACTCTCACTCGACGAAAAGTATCGAAGAGAACTTCTCGAAAACGCGATCAACCTCGCAAGGGAAAAACCGGAAGAGGTCGCGCAGCTTCTCCGCACATGGCTCTCTGAAGAGGAAGCAAGCTGATGAACTCCCTGTCGTCCAGACAAAATAGAGCGGGAAGTCTTCTTCGGATTCTGGGAGAACACCTCCCTCCGGAAGTCTACCGCCACTTAGGTCCGGAAACGACGGGGAAACTTCTTGAATCGTTTCACAAAAGCGGAAAACCGGATTCAAAAGAAGAGAGAGAAGTTCTCTCTTCTTTCCTCGGTTCCCTCTCCAAAATTCAGAGAGAGGAGAATATAGATCCCGAAAGTCTCAATCTGATTCGAGAACTGGAAGCTCTTCTCAAAGAAGAAAAAGAGGAAAAGGATCTTTTACAAGAGCTCAAACAAAAGAGCGCGGAAGAAATTTCCAGAATCGTTTCGGGTGAGAATTCGGATATGATCGCCTTGGTTCTTTGTTTCGGAAATCCGGACGCGGCGGCCGCGGTGTTAAACGACTTCCCCGAATCGCGAAAGGAAGAAATTCTGATCCAAATTCACGATCTCGACCTTTCCAGCGAATACGAGAAGAATCGTCTGGAACGTTTTCTGAAGTTCAAATTAGAAGCGCTCGCCTTGGAAGAGAAGAGCCTTCCGACTCGAAACCAGAGGGGAAAAAAGGCCGCGGACCTTTTGGGAAGACTCAAACCCGGAGATTCTCAAAAAATCTTTGATCGAATCCGCGAGAAGAGACCCGGTTTTGCCGAAAATATAATTGAACACTTCTTTCGGATGGAAGATCTGTTATTCTTAGAAAGAGAACCTTTGAATAGATTCTTTTCTTCCTTTCATCCGATCGTTCTCGCCTGTGCGCTAAAAGGGACGGAGACTGAAATTCAGCTCCGGATTCTTGAAAAATTAGAACCGGCTCTGAGCGCGTCGATTCGTCTGGAGTCGGACTCAATGGGTCCGATCAGTCTCGCGGAAATGGAGACGGCTCAGAATGGAATTCTCGAAAGACTCACGGAAGAGATCGAAGAAGGAAGTATCAAATTTTGGAGAGCTACGTAACCGATGGCCAAACTCGTCTTTAAACCGATTCAAATCGCAGACATCAAAGATCAGGTCGAATTAGCGATTCCCGATAAATATAAAAAGTTCCACAGAGACGAGGACGCCGAAGAGTTCGAGGTAGACCAAGAAGGGAATATCATCGAACAGTATCAGGGGCCTTCGATCGAAGAGATCGAAGCGGAACTGAGTCGTTATCGAGAAGAGAACGAAGAACAGGTTCGTAAACTTCTCGAAGACGCGAGAAGAAAATCGGAAGAGATCGAAGAAGAAGGACGCAAGCGCGCCTTCCAGATGATCCAAGATTCCAAAGAAAAAGTTAAATTAGAAGAAGATACCGGTAAGGCAAAAGCAGAACAGATTCTCGACCGTGCGAAGATGGAAGTCGAGAGAATGATCAAAGAAGCTGAGATGAAGGTGGCGGAGATCGAACACGAGGCTTACTTAAAAGGTTACGATGCGGGACGAGAAGTCGGTTTCAAAAAAGGTCAAGGTGAAGTTCGAAGACTCATCGACCGTTTAGGAACCATCGTTGGTAAAGCGATCGATATTCGAGAAGAAATCATCCAAGCCTCCGAGAAACAGATGGTCGAGATGATTTTGATCATCGCGCGAAAAGTGATCAAAGATGAAATCATCGAGAGAAAGGAAATCGTTCTCAATAATATTAGAGAAGCCTTAAAAAGAATCAAGGACAGAGACCGAGTGGATATCCGGGTCAACTTCGCGGACTTGGAACTTACAACGGCTCACAAAGACGAACTTATCAAACTTATGGAATCTCTTCGCAAGGTCAATATCTACGAAGACTCTCGTGTGGATCGAGGTGGTGTTATCATTGAGACGGACGTGGGAGCGATCGACGCAAGAATTTCGACTCAGCTCAAAGAAATCGAGGAAGCCATTCGAAATGCGGAGCCGATTTAAAAATAGAAAGTTTTTCGGAGAAAGCCTCGACGCTTCCTCGCTTTCTTTTCTTTTTGAATTTGTTTTTAAACAAGACATTCTTCTCCCTTCTTATCGATCTCCCGGGTTCTCCGGGAGATCTTTTCTTTTTGCGGGAGTTCCCACGGTTTCTCAGAAGGTTTTTTGGAATCCAGAGGGGACTCGACAAGGATTTGAGAATTCAATCGTGGAGCTTAGAAAGCGTATGAGTTCCTACTTTTGGGATCGAGAAATTCCACTGGGAAAAAGGAGAATTGGAGTCGGTCAATTTTTCAGCAGATTTTTTCTTTGTCGGAGTTCCGACAAGAGAAGAATCGGGAATTTTAGATTTACTAAATTCTTCTTTTGTGCTACGGAAAATTCTTCCGATTTTTTCCCGCCAGCCCGCCTCCACCACCCAACGAGGGTGGGGCAATTTTCTTTCACAGAAAATCGTCGTAACTACGACGAATTCGGATCCGAGAATCACCCCGAATTATTTCGAACTCTCACTACTTCCTATAGAGACATAATTCTTTTATTTTCTCATAGATACTTGACTTTCCGACAAATCCTGGATACCAAGAGATAATTCCGAGCTTTCTATGATTGAAAAGAAATTTCACGAAAAAATAGACGTTATGTCCAAATACTTCCTGATCATGGATCGCACCGAGACGATCCGAAAGTCGGGAAAGGTCATTCGTGTCTCAGGAAACGTCATCTATTCGGAAGGCCCTCCGGATTCTAAGATTGGTGAACTCATGGATGTTCAGAAGAGCGGAAAGGAAGGTTATCTCCAGTGTGAGATTGTCGGGTTTGAAGGTCATGTATATACTCTCATGCCTCTCGGTCCCGTGGAAGGGATCTATCCCGAAGCCTTTGTTTTTTCTTCCGGCCGCAAACTTTCGATTCCCGTAGGGAAAGAACTCTTAGGACGCGTTCTCAACGGTGTAGGAAGACCCATCGATAAAAAAGGTCATATTATCACAAAGGAAGAACGTCCCCCGGACGCCGAAGTCCCAAATCCTCTGGACCGACCGATCATCCGAGACATCCTCATGACCGGGGTTCGCGCAATCGATGGAATTCTTACCATAGGAAGAGGACAGAGAGTTGGAATTTTCTCCGGCTCGGGAGTCGGTAAATCCAGCCTCTTAGGAATGATCTCCCGTTATACGGATGCAGACGTTAACGTCATCGCACTCGTAGGAGAGCGCGGACGAGAAGTAAACGAATTCATAGAATTAGATTTAGGAAAAGAAGGACTCCAGAAGTCAGTCGTCCTCGCGGCGACCTCTGATTCTCCCAAGATGGAACAAGTCAACTGCGCCCTCCTCGCTACCGCTATCGCGGAATACTTTCGAGATCAAGGAAAACACGTGAACCTCATGATGGATTCCTTAACAAGATTCGCTCAGGCCAATCGGGAAATCTCCGCATCCAATCACGAACCTCCTATCACACGAGGATTCAGTTCCTCCGTTTTTTCAAAACTTGCAAAGCTTGTGGAACGTTCCGGAACTTCTAAGTCCGGAGGAACGATCACCGGTTTTTACACCGTCTTAACCGAAGCCGACGAAATGGAAGATCCGGTTGCCGACGCGGTTCGAGGTTATATCGACGGGCATATCATTCTCAGTAGAAAGCTCGCCGAAAGAAATCATTATCCGGCAGTGGATATCCCGGCCTCTCTCTCTCGGGTTATGGCGAGAATTGCACCGGAAGATCAGAACTTGAGAGCGGGAATGATCCGAGAACTCATCAGTGTCTACAACTCTGCGGAAGAATTGATTCGTCTGAACGCCTACGTCTCAGGCTCCGATTCAAGGGTCGATATGGCAATTCGAAAGAAGGACAAGATCGATCGTTATCTGAAACAGAAGATTCAGGAAAGAAGCACTTTTGCACAAGCGGTGAAAGGTCTCAAAGACGTTTTAGAAGAAGAACAAGAAGACGAGGAATTCTAATCCTTTGAAACGTTTTGAATTCAATCTAGAGCCCGTCCTAAATCTTCGGAAAAAAAAGGAAGACGAAAAACTCAAAGCGTTTTCGCTCGTCGCCGGCGAAATCAATCAGATTCGAAACGAAATTCATGAGAACGAGAAACAGATCGATCTCCTCACGGGAGAATCCTATTCTCTTCATGGCGCTTCTTTAAGAGACTATCAACTGCACCAAGGTTATATTCGTTCCCTCATCACTCAAAATGAAAATTTAGAATCGGACATCGATAAGAAAAAGCCCGAACTCGATTCTAAAAGAGCCGAATTGATCCTCGCTCAAAAAGATAGAAAGATCCTCGAAATTCTAAAAGATAACCAATACAAACAATACAGAAAGCTCTATTTCAAAAAAGAAAAGTTCGAGCTCGAAGAACATTACAACCAGCTAAAATCCATCCAATGGAGAGAAATCCGTGAATCCACTCAATCTGAACCGCCTCCGAGAATCTTTACATTCGATACGGGAACAAACCCTGAAAGCGCAAACGACGACGCAGGGCTCTCAGAGCTTAAAAAACTCTACGAACGATTCAAAAAATGAATCCTTCTTTCAGAAAATTCTGAACGCGACGACTGGAAATTCTTCTTCTCCACCGGATTCTATGCTTAGCCTTCAGAAGAAAATTACCGATTTTCAAGAAAAGGCCGAAGAGTTGGAAAATAAGATCAGCAGGAATCGGATCGACCTAAAGGTTTAATATGGCATCGTTAAGCGACAAAGCAAGAGCAACCTATCTGGTTCTCCTTATCTTCTTTCTCTTAGGAATCGGTTTTTTTGTTTTTGATTACTTCCAAATCATCAACGCTTCCGAAATTTTTCCTTTTCTAAGAAAGGAACCAGGTCTCGTAAATCAAGACAACGAATCTCCTTCGGAACTTCAGAAGTTAGAATTCACAAAAGCTCAGGAAAGATTTGCGGAGGAATTGGACGAATTAGAAAAGAGAAAGATCGAACTCCTCGCTGAAAAGGGACGACTGGAAGCGGAGATGGAGAAACTCGAAGAGATGAGAAAAGGTCTTATCACAAAAGAGAAGGACATGAAATCAGCGGATGCCGAAAAGAACAGTCGTCAAAAGCTAGTTAAGGTTCTTGCTGATAAGGTCGGTAATATGCCTCCGGACTCCGCGGTCGGAATGCTTCTAAACTGGCCTGACGGAGACATCATAGACGTCTTTATTCAGATGGACAAGGACGCGGAAGACGACGGAAGACCTACGATCACAACTTATCTTCTGACTCTTTTTCCCGCGGACAGAAGAGCGATGATAACAAACAAATGGCTGAGCAGATCCGGCGGGATCAAAACTCCGGGTATTCCGGACGACGCCGTCGAAGCAAATCCATAATTCGGAGCAAACGATGAAACTATATTCTAAAATTATAATTCTTTTATGTTTCTTTTTCTTTTTGACGGCGTTCCCGATTCTCGGAAAGAAAAAGAACGGACCTCCTCCGAAAGTCAGCGGATACGAACTTGTTTCCAATCCTTCAGCCGCTTTTGGGAAAACGATTCAGATCTCCGGAACTGTCTCCGAAATTTTATACAAAGGAAACTCGATTCGTTTTGTAGTTTATTTTTCGGGCAAACCCGTTGCATTGGATTCGGATGCTCCTTCCTTGATTTCCAACGTCCAAGTGGGGAGTTCGGTTTCAGTCTGTGGGTTCTATCTCAAAGATCGCGAACTCAAGGCAAATGGAGTTCCTACCACAATGCCTTTTATTCTCGTAGAAACTCCCGATTGCAGATAACGCAGAAAATCGGTTCGAAAAAAAACAAAGCGGCTTTTCCGCAAGATGGAAAGAAATATAAGAATTCGACCTTCTCGATCCTTAGGATCGAATCGAAGTAGGATTTGCGATCAGGGGTTGAAGTCGTGTAAGATTTCCTCTTCTTCCTCTAAAAGACCGCCTTGATGTTTGTCGATTTCGTGAAGCCTACTCTCTAAAATTGAAAATTTCGATTCTTTACCTTTGGTGAAGATAGAAACTTCGTATTTTACCTCGACGAATCGATGTTCTTTCGAAGAACAGGTCGTAAAATGCCGGTAAGGGATTCCGATTTGATAAGACTTTTTGGCTTTCCTAAATTCCTTCGTAAGATTTTCCAGATAAGGATATAGATCCGGGATAGGATTTTTTTCGGCTGACTTTTTCGATTCCAGAAATAGGTCCGGAATTTCTTTGAGACGTCTTAAAAACTCTTTAGAGTCCTTCTTGGTCATTTTTCGTTCACCCAAGGAAATGGAAGATAGGAAAAGAAAGAAACTCGCTATCATCAAAAATGAATTTCTTGGAAGCATAAGATTTTTTTGAAAAGAAGTCTAAAAAATAATTTCTCTCCGTTCGAAAAAAAGAAGACATCCTTCCTTAAAAAACACCTGGTCGGAGCTACGACTTCATCGTAAAAGCGAGCGGGGCCCCACCCCGATCTTGTATAATCTTACCCACAAGTTAAGAGTAGATACAACGAGAATCGTCCCGAGAGAAAGGCATTTTGTGGGAATTCCTACACAGGAGTTTTTTCTTGCGAAAAGATTGATTTTATGATAGAGGAAACTCTCCGGAATTTTTCCACCACCCGCCCCTCCGCCCGAAATTTGGGCGGGGCGCGCGATTTTTACGGAAGAGTTGTCGGAGTTCCGACAAGTTATCTGCAGATCCAGACAACTTGTGGGTAAGGATAGGCTGATCTTGGGTGGATGGGAGAGGTGGCGGGGAAAATTCACAAAATCACCTATATCAGAAAATTAAGATTCTTCAAGAAAAAATACTGTAGCACGTCTTTTCGGAACTCCTACAAGAGCCCCGAAAAGAAATGGACCGAAAACTCCTATTTCGAATTTGAAAAAACGATTTTCTCCAATTCCTTCAAAGCCTTTTCCAAATCGTCATTCACAATTTTGAAATCGAATTCGTTTTGGCGTGCGAGTTCTGCTCTCCCATTCTTGATTCTTTTCAAGATATTTTCTTCCGAGTCCGTCCCACGTCCTCTCAGACGTTTCTCCCATTCTTCTTCGTTAGGCGGAAGAATAAAGATCGTTACGATTCTTTCGGGAAGTTTTTCTTTGATGATCTTCGCGCCTTGGACGTCGATATCCATGATCACCGAAGCTCCCTTTTGAAACGCGTCTTCGATAAACTTAAGAGGAGTTCCATAATACTGATCATGTACGATTGCCCATTCTAAAAAAGCGGATTCGGCGATTCCTTTTTCAAATTCTTCCTTGGAAAGAAAGTGATAGGAAACCCCTTCTTTGTCTCCGGGCCGAGGAGCGCGTGTGGTGCAGGAAATGGAGAACAAAATCTCGGGATGTTTTTGTCTAAGTTTTTGGATGAGTGTCGACTTCCCTCCTCCCGCTACGGAAGAGAGAACAAAAAGTTTAGGAGAATTCAGTCTAGTTCTTCCTCTTCAGAGGCGATGGAATTATCGCGGGACTCGATTCTTCTCGTGAGAGATTCCACTCTCAGATTGGAAAGAATCAGATGATTGCTGTCAGTCACGATGATCGAACGGGTCTTTTTACCTTGGGTCGCATCAATCAAACTGTTGTTCGTTTTCGCTTCGTTTCGAATCCTTTTCGCGGACGCAGAATCCGAATGAATGATGCTTACGATCTTAGAAACCAGAACGATATTCCCGAATCCTACGTTCAATACGCTAAACTGGGACATCAGAACCTCCTATTTCTGTCTAACCTGAATCTTTCTATGATATCCACTTCTCCGAGCGCCAAATCCAGAGCGTCGGAAATTTCTTCATGAGAATATTTTCTTTTTAAAAGGAAAACAACTTTCTCGATTTTTGTCGAGTCCTCACCCGCTTCTAAGAGCGCGGCTTCCGCGGAAATTTTAGCGGAATCCGGTTTTGGCGGTTTGTAACCGGTCACGTTTTCCTGAAGAATTCTTCCAAAGTCCGATTCTTTCGATTTAAGATTGTCCTTAAAGCCAGGTATTCCGCCTAACGTGCCCGAGTTTTCCTCAACGGGCGCAAAAGGATCTTCGTCCAAGGATATGTCCAGAGTAGTGTTTCTGATTCCGGGAAAATAATCGTTCGCGGCCGATTCTTCCTCAGCGACCGCCTTGATTTCCTGAATTCCAAAAAATTTTCTCACACCCTTTCCGATCGTCTCCAAAACTAAGTTAGAAGTAGAACCGGGAACGATTTGTTCCGGGATTTTTGAAACCGTCATTTCTTTTTTTGGAGCTTGTACTTTATTAACCGGCTTTTGAGAATAGGAATTGTTTTGAGTCATTGTCGCTCTTTGCGGTTTTGGAATTTCAAACTCTACGTCTTCTTTGATCAAATCCAAATTTTCTTTATAGATATTTCCGATTCCTTGTTGTACGGAACCCGAAATTCGAGCGCTTAGATTCTTTTCCGGAACCTTAGGAGAATCCTGAAATTTAGAATTTACAAAAAGTGAAGAATCATTTTTCGAAACTGAAGTTTCATTTTGAATCTGATTGAGAATACCTGGGGTGGTGGCTTGCTCGATTCTTTTGACCAGTTCTTCTACTTTCAAAGTCATTTCTTTAAAGGTTAAAATTCTGGACCCGATCAGATCCACTTGTCTCATCGATTCGGTTTCCAACTCGTCCACAAAATCCCGAATCTCTTCGTTGATCTTCTTTAACATGTGAGTCCGGATTCTCTCCGTGACCTTAGATGTGATCGTATAATACAACACCACCGAAATGACGGCGTTAATCGCTAAAACTGCAAAAAGCTCCATATCTTTTCCCCCGGAACTGTCTCCAACAACATTCCCACGGAAATAAGATTAAGCGAAGAATTCGATTCTGCCTCGATTGGAAGGTGCGTTAGTCGACTTTGCACCGCCCGCGGAGTAAGTGACCAATTCAGACTGACCTGGCGAAGCGGGTTTGTATGTTTTGAGTTTATCCCGAATCTGGTCGATTTTCTGATTGCGAGCGGATACCATTCTTTCTCTGGATTCCGGAGAAAGCGAGAACACATCGGTGTACAACTCGACCGCGTATTTTCTTGTATCGTTATACTCTTTGACCACCCGAGCGGTTTCGGAGATCGTATGGTGCATGGTGAAAGGATTTTCCACCTGCTGCTTCCGAATCATGTCCGGAGCCTGTCCATAGCCTAATAGAGTATCACTGAGGCGCATCCTATGGTTTAATTACCACGGTTTCGTTTTTTTCTCCAGTCTTTTTTATTGTCCGGATCCGGATCCTCGTAAGGCACTTGGCGAATCATTCCGTTCTCTTCGACAAAGGTCTTGTTCTTGATCTCGTTTCGGGTTTTAAAGTCGGAGTTTCGGATTTTCATCGTCACTCCGCCGTAGAGGACCTTCTCGATGCTGATCTTACCATGAGAGGATTTTTCCTCCATGTAGTTCTTAAGATTTCCGATTTCAACCTCGAATTCCTTGATCCGAGAATCAAGCTTATCCACTGCCTTTTGCATCTTGACCAGTTGGTTCTGATGATCTTCGGTAAAGGATGCAGGATCGGATTCTTTCCTCGCCTGGAGCGTTTTAAGACTCTTAAAGACCTGCTCGTGCTTGGATTGACTCTCGTGCATCTTCGCTTCGTAGTCCGCAATTTGCTTGAGAACCTTCGGATCGATCCCAACTACAAGCTCGGTCGCCGGGTTCGCGGAAGAACCGATGGTTCTCGCCCCGATCAACTCGGAAGCGCGCACGGTTCCACCCACGATTTGTCCGCGTTTCCCGTTGCAGAGAATCTTTCCTCCGGCGCTCACAAAAGAATGAAGAATTCCTTCCTGAACCAGAACGTCTTTTTCGGTGATCACGGTCGCGCTCTGAATAAATTTTGCGATTACGTTTCCACCAGTGGACTCGATATGAGCCTCTTCCCTTCCGGAAATTCCTTGGCGAATGATGATGTCTCCGTCGGCCTCTACTCTCGCTTTCTGAACGGTTCCGTAGATTTCGATATTCCCCGCTGCCTTTACGGAATAATTATCTTCCACGTTACCCGTAATCACAATGGATCCGAGGAAGGTTACGTTACCGGTTTTAATACCGACGTCTCCGTTGACCCTGTAGACGGTTTCCACGGACAATCTTCCGGTCGCAAAGACAACCTGACCGTTGACTTCGGCCGTAAGTTTGCTTCTGTCTTCCGAAAGAATCGTTCCCTTTCCTTGTTTGAGATCGGTGTCCACTCCATCCTTTGCGGGAAGAAGTTCGTTAAAAAGTGTACGTCCGTATTTTCCTTTTTCTGCGGGAATTTTTTCCGCAAGAAGCTGACCAACGACCACGTTCTCAATTAGATCGAGATCTTTGAAGTCCACTCTTCCGGTTTCGTCTTCTCTAAAAGAAACGTTCTTGTTTGTACGAACGTGATAGATGATCTGTGCGTTCTTTCCGTTGATCGGATAATCGCCTTCCGCAGCGAGAAAAGGTTGGTTGAAGTATTCTTCTTCGAGTCTTTTTTGAATTTCCTCTTCTTTGAATCCGTATTTGACGCCGGCGTTCTTGAGATGATTGACGACGTCCTTCATATCCAAATCTCTTCCGCCCGGTCTTGGAGGAAGAATGGTGACTTTCGCCTTCATCTTATCGGCGGTGATGTCCAAGATCATCTTGGCTTCCATTCCCTGTCTCGGTTTTTGTTCCGAGATCATCACGGCTTCGCCTTTGGAATCTTTTACGAGTTTACGGATGAGTTTATCGTCCTCTGCTGAAACTCCTTTCAGAGAAAGTTTTTTCGTAACTTCCTCCATCTCTACACGACGACCTTCGCCTAACGGAGGGAATACGGTGAGATATACTCCATTTCTGAAAATCTGGATAAGCGACCTTCCGTCCTTGTCCTTGGGCTGGATGAATTCTTTCAGATCCTTGGAAACGAGTTTTCCGGAGCCGCCGGTCAATTTTTTGTCGAGCTCCGTGAGTTCGTCTAAGAAATTATCTTCCGGAAGAATCGAAACTCGGATATGCCAGGGTTCGTGACCGAAGAGTTTTTTCTTTCCTCGTTTGAGGACAACGTAATCCAATTCGTGGATTTGCTTTTTTAGATGTTTTGCGGCGAGCCTAAGAGAATTTTCAAGAGTGTCCCCGTAGACCTCCACCTGTTCTTTCTGGATTCGATCCAGTTCCCGGCTTTGGTCTTCTAAGAATGGAATCAGGGAACCCATATAGATGTTTGTCCTAGTAAATAAATTCTTTACTTACGGGTAATGACGGATTTCACTTTTCCGAGTTTGCTTCTCAGGCGAGAAACGGCTCTCGTATGAAGTTGGGAAATTCTAGATTCTGTAACTTCCAGAACTTCTCCAATCTCTTTCAAAGTTAGATCTTCATAATAATACAATACGATAACTTTCTTTTCCTTTTCGGGAAGGGTTTTGATGGCTTCTACGATTACGTTTTTGATCTCTTCTTTTTCGATGATCGTATCCGGATTCATGTTCATCGGAGATTCAAGAGTTTCCATAAAGGAAACTTCGTCGTTCTCGTCGCCGAGAAACCAGATATCGTTTAAAGAGACAAGGGAAGTACCGCTGATCTTAGTAAGAAGAGTGTTGTATTCCTCCATGGAAATACCCAACTCTTTCGCGATGGCTTCGTCGTCCACTTGCTGGCCTTCTTTATTCTCCAGCATTCCGATAATCTGTTCGAGTTGTTTTGCTTTTTGACGAATCGATCTTGGAATCCAATCGATCGAACGAAGTTCGTCGAAGATACTTCCTCGAATCCGAGTCATCGCATAAGTTTTGAATTTGATGAGTCTTTCCGGATCGAATTTTTCGATCGCATCTAAAAGTCCGAAGACTCCGTAAGAGACAAGATCGTCGAACTCAACATTCTGCGGCATTCCGATTGCGATTCTACCCGCAACGTGTTTGACTAAGGGAGAATATTTCTCTACGAGGTAAGCTCGGATGTCCTGATCTTTGGTATCCCGATAGGATTTCCATAGTTCCGTCTCATCCTGCTGGTTATATTTATCATACTTTTTGGACATAAGCTCGGATCTGGAAAAACCTTGACCTTCATTCTAAAGTGTCGAGCTTCTCAGAAAATTGCAATAGCATTTTTTGAGGCAAAAACAGGGAAATCAAGCAGTTTTTTGTCTCATTACAGTTCTGCACCGTTTTGAGCCGTCTTTAGGAAAGAAATTGTTACTTTTCTCCCATATCGTCTTTTGCCATCATCGTTCGGATCGCTTCTGCCATGAGTTTCGGTTCGTTTTTGATCGCTATATTTTCGACAACGAGGTGATCTCCAAAGTTGCCGTTTTTTTGACGTTTCGGAGTGGAGGAAGCAAAGACTTCGGAAGAAGAAGGACCGTCTGCGGAAGAAGCTGCAAACTCGGAGTCCGCAGCCTGACTCGTATAATCTCGAAAACCACCGGCTCCCGAGCCTTCTTCGCCGGACGAAGCGGAGGAAAATTCTCCCGTAAGATTGGAAAGGAAATCTAAGAATTCAGGAACCTTCATTTCCAAAATCGCGTGAACTCCAAAACCGAAAATGGCAAACGCTAAGGTGGAAAGAATGGAAATAAAGATGATATGACCGACTTGGTTCCCCGCCAGAAATCCGCAGATCGGGCTGACGATCAGCGCGATGACTGCGAAGACTGCGACAAATAATATCTGGAGATTCAAGGACTATTCTTCGTCGTCCCTGAGTTCTTTTTCTCGGACGTCCATAAAGGTGAAAAACTTTTTGAAGAAGCCGCTGATTCCGGCGTCTTCCATCGGTTCCATTTCTTGATTCAAAAGGGAATACGTTATACGATTTAGACAGGCCGCCGCCTTACTTTTGGGAGAATTGATGATATAAGGCTTTTGTTCCCGAATACTCTTCTCCACTTCCTCATCCTGAAAGATAAATCCGAGGTTTTCCACTTTGACTTCCAGAAATTGTCCGCTGATATCGATCACTCGATCGGCGACTTTTTTTCCTTCGATCGCGCTTCTCACTCGGTTCACGACCATCTTCAGATTCTTATCTCGGCTCTGAGATACGATGGCCTTGATGAGTCCGTAAGAATCCGTGATCGCGGTCGGTTCCGGAGTTGTGACGACGATCACGTCGTCTGCGGGAAGCGTAAGACCGATCACGTTCGAACTGATTCCGGCTCCGGTATCAATGATCATAATATCATAATTGTCTAATTCGGAAAAACCTTTGATGAGGTTGTTTCTCTGTGTGTCGTTTAGATTGGCAAGCTGAGAATAACCGGAAGCTCCCGCGATGATATCCACACCTTCCGGAGTTTGGATCACGATGTCCTTCAGACTCTTATGGCCTTTGACGACGTGATAGAGATTGTATTTGGGAATGATCCCAAGGATAACGTTAACGTTCGCAAGACCTAAGTCCCCGTCAAATACGAGGACTTTTTGTCCGGCTCTCGCCATAGAGATAGCAAGGTTTACGGAGATGGTACTCTTTCCCACTCCTCCCTTCCCGGACGCGATCGCGATGATCTTAGTCGTGGGCTTTCTGGATGATAGAACTTTTAGACTCGTGTTCCCCTCGGTGAGTTTCCGTAAATGAGTCGCCTGGTCCATTCTTTACCTCTTTCCAGCCTGATCGGGATCAGCCACCGGCAACGGTGAAAACTTCTCCTCTCAGCTCAGCAATTTTCTCCGGAATTACAACACATTCAGCCATGAGCTTTTTATCAGAAGGAAGGATATCAAAAGGAACTTCCTGCCCCACGCTAAAATATGTGAAACTCTTAGAGTATGTATCGGCCAGTTCGAGAAAACCACCTAAAAAATCTGCCTCATCCAATTTGGTGAGAAGAATTCTTCGATAGTTCAAAGACTCATAGGCTTTCAATACCGCACTTGTATGATGATAGGAAGAAGTCGCGGAAAGGACAAGAAGATTTTCCACCGAGTCTTTTTCTCCGAAACAGGAAAGAAAAGAATTCATTCTTTCGAGTTGTTCCAGATTTCTATGACTGTAGCCTGCGGTATCGATCAGGATCAGTTCGGATCCGTCCCGAGCCAGAGTTTCCTTAAACTTTTTTATGTCTTTTACCGGATAAAACGGCATTCCCATTGTGTCCGCGTAACGTTTGAGCTGTTCGATGGCCGCGATTCTATAGTTGTCCGTGGTATAAAGAGAGACCGATTTTCCCATGTGAAGGAAATATTTTGCCGCGAGTTTGGCTACACTCGTCGTTTTACCGGAACCCGTCGGCCCGACTAAAAAGACAACTTTTCTCTGATTCTTTCCCGTGCCTCGAAAAAGATCCGGATCCACGCTCACTCTTTCCTTCAAAACTTCAATGGCCCTTTCGGAAACTGAGTGATTACGACCTTGATCGATCGGTGAAAGTCTCTCTTCGACTTTAGAAAGAATCTCGTCCACATAACCTTGGCTCATCCCTTCGCGAACCCATCTCTCGCCCAGTCTTGTTAAGGGAGAATCCTTTCTTCCCCGAACCGGAGAAGTTTCTTTGGACGTTCGGGAGGTTCGATCCAAGAGTTCCTTTTCAAAGGAGATTCCCATTCTTTCGGGCTCGGTTGTGATCTCTTCCAAGTCCCAGTTGTCCTCCGCGGTCAGAGTTGCGGTTTCTCTTTCTTCCAGAGTTCGAGAAAGAGGTTTTAAGGTCTGAAGAGTTTTTTTTCTTTCCGGAGCCGCATAAGACTTTTGTTTGAGAAGGTCTTTTAAGTCCTGAAGTTTTCGTTCGATCTTTTCGCGGGAAGCTTGTTTTTCGGGAATTCCGATTTGGATTTCGATCACCTTCTTTGCAAGAAGTCCCGTTCCCATCACTCCGCCTTCCGTAACGACTGTCTGAGAAATCACGGTGGCTTCGGGACCGTATTTCATTTTCATTTCCATTAAACAGTCTTGGTAACTTTTACCTCGAATTTTAGCAAACTCCATGTTTGACTCCTTGATTTTTCTGTTTAAGAAAAATCGAATATTCTAATAATTTCATACTTCTTCCCCGACTCCGGCAGTCGCCGTTTGTGTTTGCGGAAGTTTGAGTTCCGCTTCGATCACGGAATCCACGGAAGAATGAATTTCCTCGTAGGCAAGAACTCCAAAATTGCGAGGAGGAAATTCCTTTGCGAGCAGATAAGAAAAAGGAAGTCTTACTTCTCTGTTGACCACAAAGATCGGGAACTTTCCTTCAGTTCTAAAATTGCGGTAGAGTTCGGCGACTCCGTCGATCAACCTTCTATAAAAATCGGGAGGAAGAGAAAGAACGTCTCTGTTCTCGATTCTATCCTGAGTAATCGACTTGTTCAGACGATCCAAAATTCTACTTTCTAATGTGATCACTCGCAATTTGCCGTCCATGGAAAGATAGTCCCGAACCACGGTTCTTGAAACCGACTGACGGACGAGTTCCGTGAGAATGTAAGGATTCTGATATTTTGAAAGATTGTTTGCGATCGATTCTAAGATTGGAACGAGGTTTCGAATTCCCAATCCTTCTCTGAGAAGATTCTGCAAGACCTGTTGAATGATTCCCAAATTACCCGGTTTGTCCGCGTCCAATTCATTGACGAGGGTCGGATAAGTCGCTTTGTAGTGATCCAGAAGTTTTTTGACTTCTTCACGACCGAGCAAGGTGGAGGCGTGTGTCGCGAGGAGTTCCTTGAGGTGCGTGACTACGACCGTAGAGGCGTCGACGACTGTGTAACCCTTTGCTTCCGCTTCGGACTTGTCTTCGGAGGAAATCCATTTTGCCTTTTGTCCAAAAGAAGGTTCCAAGAAATCCTCTCCTTGGATCGCTTCCGCATTTCCCGGACTCGTATTGAGGGCCATAAGTTTATCCGGTTTTACAGTCGAAGCCCCTACTTCGGTTCCGTTGATCTTAATCGAATACGTATCCGGATTGAGATCAAGATTATCTAATATTCTTACCGGAGGAATGACTACCCCGTTGTCTTGAGCGAATTTTTTACGCAGGTTGCTGATCTGATCCAAAAGCGCTCCGCCCTGGGAAGCGTCGACTAACGGTATGAGATGATAACCGACCTCGATTTCGATCGGATCGGTTCGAAGCTCTTCGTAAAAATCTTTCGGCTTACGATCCTGACCGGATTCTTTTTCTTTTTTCTCGATCGACTCAAGCTGTTCTTTGACCGTTTGCTCGAGAGAATATCCCAAGTAGGCGATTCCCGAAGAGAGGATGAGAAGAGGAAAGAAAGGAAGACCCGGGATAAAAGCTGAGAATCCCAAACTTCCCGCAACTACGTAGAGAACCTTAGAATTGCTAAAGAGTTGGTTTTTGAACTGAGTGGCAAGATCGGATTCGGAACCGGAACGAGTTACGATGATACCGGTCGCAACCGTTGTCAGAAGCGCGGGAATCTGGGAAACGAGACCGTCACCGATCGTAAACTTTCCGTAGGTTTCGATCGCTTGTGTGAAGGATTCTCCCCGAATGGAAGCTCCGATGATCACTCCACCTAACAGGTTGATGGCGGTAATG